>NZ_CP110644.1:532500-832500 GCF_026153515.1 Pseudomonas sp. KU26590 | reverse complement strand
AATCGGCTGGTGTGGATAGAGTGGTGGCGGCCCCATCAGCCATGGACGTCCTCACGCCTGATGAGCGTCGAACGCCAGGCGGACCTCGCATGGGGCCGGCCGCACTGTCTTGCAGGCGGACTGGGGCTGGAATCGCTGCAGCAACCCCGTTTCGATGAAGCGGGCCGCTTGTATTGTTTGACCGACCGCGCCGGGTTCTGGCAGCCGTGGGTTGAGACGCTGGATGGCTTTGAAGCGCTGCCCGCCGCCCCTGCCGATCACGCTTCGGCGCCCTGGCAGCTGGGCGCGTCGACTTGGGCGCCGCTCGGCGACAGCGCGTACCTCGCCGCCTGGTTCGAGGACGGCAAAGGCCTGCTCGGCGTGCGCTCGGCGCAGGGTTCAGTTGAAGATTTCAGCGGCGATTACAGTCGTTTCAGAAGCCTCGCGGTCGATGCGAATTACATTTACTGCATCGCGGCGTCGCCGGTCAGCCCTTCTGCGGTGATTGCCATCGGTCGTGCTGACAAGCGCGTTCATGTCTTGGGCGGCGGCGTGAGCCCGCTCCCCGTCGAACGCATCAGCCAGCCGCAAACCCTGCGTTATCCGAGCGGCACCAGCGAAGCCCACGGGTATTTTTATCCAGCGATGAATGGCGACGACAAGCCGCCGCTGGTGGTATTTATCCACGGCGGCCCGACCTCCGCCTGCTATCCGGCGCTGGACCCGCGCATTCAGTTCTGGACGCAACGGGGCTTCGCCGTCGCCGACCTCAACTATCGCGGCAGCACCGGTTATGGCCGCGCCTATCGCCAGGCACTGTTTCTGGAATGGGGCGTTGTCGATGTCGAAGACGCCTGTGCAGTGGTTGAATATCTGGGCAACCAGGGCCTGATCGACCCGGCAAACGCATTCATCCGCGGCGGCAGTGCAGGCGGCTATACGACGCTGTGCGCATTGGCGTTCAAGGATGTGTTCCGCGCAGGGGCAAGCCTGTATGGGGTGAGTGACCCGCTCGCGCTGGCGGAAGCCACGCACAAGTTCGAAGCGGATTATCTGGACTGGCTGATCGGCGACCCCGACGTCGACATGGCGCGCTACCGGGAGCGCACGCCGCTGCTGCATGCAGACCAGATCAAAGTGCCGGTGATCTTCTTCCAGGGAGAACTCGACGCAGTCGTCGTCCCCGCTCAGACCCGCGACATGCTCAATGCGTTGCTGGAAAACGGTATACCGGCGGAAGGGCACTTCTATCCTGACGAACGCCACGGCTTCCGCAAAGCCGCCAACCTGGCCCATGCACTGGAAACCGAGTGGGCGTTTTACCGGAAGGTGATTAATGGTTGAGGTGTCAGGCATTTGCCGTCCCAAGTGTTGATGGCGGCCCGAAATTCGTAGGAGCCGGCTTGCTGGCGAACCGCGCGTCCAGGCGACACTGCGGCGTCTTACATGACGCTTTCGCCAGCAAGCCGGCTCCTACACAGTGCATTTGGCCCTGGAATTACCAGCGACCAAAGATGTTGCTCTGTTTGATTTGAACCTGCGGGCCCACTGAAACAACGAACACATGCACTCAGCCATACACGTGCAGCGCCACGGCACCGATCAATACCAGCCCTACCCCGCAGACCTGAATGGCGCTGAGCCGCTCTTTGAAGAACAGGAAGCCAAGCACGGCGGCGATCCCCCCTGAGAGGGTGCTGATGACGGTGACCACGGAAATCGACCCCACCATCGCGCCATACGAGAACGCGGAGAAACCACCCAGGTTCAGCAGACTCGCCGCCACAAGGGTTACCCCGGCGCGCGCAGGCGGCAGCTTCAGGGCGTCTTTCATCCGCAAAATCATCGGCGACAACACGGCGAGGCCCACCAGATACCCAAGCCAGAGCATCGTGACGGGGCCCAGTGCTGGCAACGCGTAACGGCCCTGCATCCAGAAGCTCGACCCGTACAGCAAGGCGGCGCCCAGTGCGTAAACGATCGCTTCCCGGTTGTGCTTTTTCGCCGTGGAATCTTCGCCAGACGTGATGCTCGACAGAACGACTCCCAGCATGCACAACGCGATCAACAGCAGCTGCGTCATCGAGATCTGCTCGCCGCTCGCCCACGACAAGAGCGTGGTGAATACGCCGTACGACGTCACCAGAGGAGCAACGATTGAGGCCTTGCCGAGCGCGAACGCTTTGGATAGGGCCAGCGCGCCGCAGACCGTGAAAACCGAGGCCAGCACACCCAGAAGCCAAGCAGGCCAAGGGGCAGAGAATGATTTGGAGAGGAAGGCCGGGTAGCACAGCAAGAGCACGCACATGATCAGGAAGCCAAGCGCCTGACCGAAATAAACCGCCCGCTTGACCCCTACCGCTCGGGCGTTGAGCCCAACCAGAAAGTCTGTGCCGCCCCAGAACAGAGCGGCGAGCAATCCCAAAACAACGTCCATCCCTGACCGTCCTGATCATAAAGTCCGACGTCGGACTCTATGTCAGCTGACCTGAGACAGGAAGGGCGGTGTTTACCGGATCGGGTTACTTGCGACTGACAATGATGTAGATCGCGTGGATGATCCCCGGGATGTAGCCCAGCAAGGTCAGCAGGATGTTCAGCCAGAATGCGCCAGCGAAGCCGACTTGCAGGAACACGCCCAAGGGTGGCAGCAGGATGGCGATGATGATGCGAATGATGTCCATGGGTGGAGCTCCTGATTAATGGCCCAATGTGGCCGCACAGCTAATCGACCTTGGGCCGTTACAGGGGTTCCGCGACACATATCATCAAGCCATTACCTTCGCGCTGACACGTCAATCGAAGCGGCCGTAGGGCTAGCCCTTTTCCAGGACGCAGAAAAAAGAAAACCCCGCCTAAGCGAGGTTTTCCAGACTGTTTCCCATGACTTCCATTTCTTCCCGCCATCCTGGCAGGCAATCCCTTACGTGTCCCTGTTATCTGTTGCGCGTCCTGCGCTACGTCCATGTGAGTAGATTAAACTTGGATCCACTGAAGCGATAGAGCCGATTGCCATCACGTCATGTAAGCAAATGCTTACACGCATTTCCCAGTGTCAGAACTGTGACGCCTCCAACAGGTACAGTGACTCGCTGCCCGCCTTAACAGACGCCGAAAGTGACTGAATCCGCGGCAGCAGACGCGCGAAGTAGAAACGCGCAGTGCCTAGCTTGCCGGCATAGAAATCTTCCTGAGCTTCTTTGCCCCACGCCGCTTTTGCCATCATCGCCCACATATAGGCGTAGGCCGTGTACCCGAATGCATGCAGATACTCAACGGACGCGGCACCGATTTCATTCGGGTTGCTACGCGCCCGGTCCAGCACCCAGTCGGTCAATTCGTCCAGCGTAGTCAGCGCTGCGGCCAATGGCTTGGTGAACTCGGCCTGCGAGCTGTCGGACGAAGCGATGAATTGACGGACTTCGTCGGAGAACAGCTTGTAGTACGCCCCGCCACTGGCGACGACCTTCCGGCCCATCAGGTCCAGTGCCTGAATGCCGTTGGTGCCTTCGTAGATCTGGGTAATGCGCACGTCACGCACCAGTTGTTCCTGTCCCCACTCACGAATGTAACCGTGACCGCCGAACACCTGTTGACCGTGCACAGTGATCTCCAGGCCCATGTCGGTGAGGAAGGCTTTGGCGACCGGCGTCAGCAGCGCAACCAACGCATCGGCGCGCTGACGCACGTCGGCGTCTTCGCTGTACTTGGCGGTGTCCAGTTGCATGGCGACGTACGTGGAGAACGCGCGACCACCTTCGTTCAGCGCCTTCATGGTCAACAGCATGCGACGCACATCGGGGTGAACGATGATCGGGTCAGCAAGGGTGTCCTTGGACTGCGCGCCCGTCGGGGCCCGGCTCTGCAAGCGGTCGCGGGCATACTCGATCGCGTTTTGATACGAACGCTCGCCGGACGCCAGGCCTTGAATGCCGACACCCAGACGCTCGTAATTCATCATGGTGAACATCGCCGCGAGGCCTTTATTCGGCTCGCCGATCAGATAGCCCGCGGCCTGATCGAAATTCATCACGCAGGTGGCCGACGCCTGAATGCCCATCTTGTGCTCGATAGACCCGCAGAACACCGTGTTGCGCTCACCCAGGCTGCCGTCGTCATTGACCATGATCTTCGGTACGAGGAACAGCGAAATGCCCTTAGGCCCCGCCGGGGCGTCCGGCAGCTTGGCCAGTACGAGATGAATGATGTTCTCGGTGAGGTCGTGCTCGCCGCCGGTGATGAAGATTTTAGTACCGCTGATCTTGTAGGACCCGTCAGCCTGGGGCTCCGCTTTCGTGCGGATAATCCCGAGATCAGTGCCGGCGTGGGCTTCGGTCAGGCACATCGAACCGGCCCATACGCCCGCGTACATGTTAGGCAGGTATTTGGCTTTCAGCGCTTCGCTGGCGTGGTTATTGATCGAGACGCAGGCGCCGGACGTCAGCATCGGGTACAGCCCGAATGCCAGGCTGGCGGAGTTGACCATCTCTTCAACCTGAGCCGACACCGCTTTGGGCATGCCCATGCCGCCGAATTCCGGGTTACCGCCGACGCCGACCCAGCCACCTTCCGCGTAGGTTTTATAGGCCTGAACGAAACCTGCCGGGGTGGTGACGACGGTGTCTTTCCAGTGACAGCCTTCTTCATCGGCCGCGCGGCTCAGGGGTGCAACGGATCTGCCAGTGACTTTGCCCGCCTCTTCGAGAATCGCCTCGACGGTCTCGGCGTCCACAGTTTCAGACAGTTCGGGAAGCGTGGCCCAAAGTCGGGAGACTTCGAACACTTCATTGAGGACGAAGCGCATATCGCGCAAGGGCGCTTTGTAGTCAGCCATGGCAAACCTCGTTTCAGCGGCAAAGAACTCGGGGGAGGAGCGGCACAGCAGGGATGTTGCGGCGCCGGTGTGTCAGTGGGACGAGTGTACCTGAACACCATTTGCGACACATAGGGTCAACGCGTGACTATTATCAAAGATCTGGTCACGCTCAAGCAACAGTCAAGCCCACCCCCGCGCACCGCCGCCTGCGCGTTCGTCCAATGATGAAAAAAAGGAGGTTTTAGCCAGCGGCGGCCATGCGAACAGCGCCGCGTTTGCTGGTCTGTGCGTGACTGATGACGCAGTTACGCCCGGCGCCTTTGGCGGCATACAACGCCTGGTCAGCGGACTTCAGGACTTCATCCGGATTACGGTGCTCGGGCAGACGCTCCGCCACGCCGATGCTGACCGTGACCGACACCGCTGAAGCCTGGGACCCCGCCCGACGCTGACGCCCTTGCAGGTCATCATTCGGGCGATTGTCCTGATTGCGCAGCTGAATCTGATAACTGGCAATGGTTTCGCGGATGACCTCAAGGTGCGGCATGCATTCTTCGAGGGTTTTTCCGGCGAACACGATGGCAAACTCTTCGCCGCCATAGCGATAGGCGCGCCCGCCGCCGTTGCTGATCTTCGACAATTTGCTCGCCACCAGACGCAGCACCTGGTCGCCGACGTCGTGACCGTGGGTATCGTTGAATTTCTTGAAATGATCGACGTCGCTCATCGCCAGCACGTAATTACGGCCCAGTCGCTGCATCCGCTCGTTGAGTGCGCGTCGGCCTGGCAGCCCGGTGAGCTCATCACGGAAAGCCATTTGGTAGGCCTCGTGCGCGACCGCCGCCGCAATCATCAGCATCACCTGACTGCACATGATGTTCAGGGTGAATGGCAGGATGAAGGTTTTGGGTAATGCCCAGAACATCCCGAGCAACCCCACCAGTTGCGCCGCATGCAGGGGGCGCGGCTTATAAACGTACTGCGTGATCAACACGGCGAACGCGATGAGAAAGGTTACGTAGGAAAGCTGGATCAGGCTCATCCATTCCCCGTGCAGCGCCGGCCAGCGGATGTCGGCGAGCCAGGCCAGCAGCCCGGCGGGAAAGCTCTGTTCGAGACCTAGCGCGACGCTGCCGACTGCGACCAGGACGGCCAGCCGTGCAACCAGGTCCTGAAACAGATGGGTCCGCTCTTCCCACGCCGCGTACAGCCCGAACAGGACTGGCAGCAAGAGGCAACACAGATGAAACACCACGGCGGCGTCCTCTCGGACTTTTCCGTTATCCCGGTAGTAATCAGTCTGTGTATCGAGCAGGAAATAGGCGATGTACACGGTGATCATCAGGAACAGCTCACGTTGTCGCTTGTACACGCCGCAATATGCGCCACCCAGCAACAGCACCAGCGTGGGCAGTACGTTGAAGAGTGAGGTGAAGAAGACGTTGAGGTCTTTCACGTACGCGGCCGCCAGTCCGGCAATCAGCAAAGCCAGAGAGGGTAAGAAATGACTGATGCGTGCGGCGGAGGGGCGCAACAAAAGGACTATCTCCTGACCGAATGATGCGAGTGCTGATGAAATGGCATTGTGCCTGTATCGGCCGCGTCATGCATAGGATGAGGAAGGATGTGCGCGCCTTGAGGCGACAATAGGCCAGACACAAAAAAGCCGCTTGTCCTGAAGGACAAGCGGCTTAGCGTTAAACCCTTCTGGTGACTCAGTAAGCCAGGCCGAAGTGCTCTTCGTGCATGTCCATCAGGTTGCTTGCGCCCGACAGCATGGTCGCCACGTGAGTGCGGGTGCGCGGCAGGATGCGCTGGAAGTAGAAGCGCGCTGTCTGCAGCTTGGCGGTGTAGAAGGCTTCTTCGCTGGTGCCAGCCGCGAGTTTCTCGGCGGCGACACGGGCCATGTCAGCCCAGAAGTACGCCAGGCAGGCATAACCGGAATACATCAGGTAATCCACCGAAGCGGCACCGACTTCTTCACGGTCTTTCATGGCCGCCATGCCGACCTTCATGGTCAGTTCGCCCCACTCTTTGTTCAGCGCAGCCAGCGGTGCCACGAATTCGCTGATCGCTTCGTTGCCTTCCTGGGACTGGCAGAACTTGTGGACGATCTTGGTGAAGCCCTTGAGCGCCTCGCCCTGAGTCATCAGCACTTTACGGCCCAGCAGGTCGAGTGCCTGAATACCCGTGGTGCCTTCGTACAGCATGGCAATCCGGGCGTCGCGCACGTTCTGCTCCATGCCCCACTCGGCGATGAAGCCGTGGCCGCCGTAGACCTGAACGCCGTGGTTGGCGGCTTCGAAACCGACTTCGGTCATGAACGCCTTGGCGATCGGCGTCATGAACGCCAACAGGGCATCGGCTTGCTTCTTGGCTTCGGCGTCGTCGCTGTACTTGGCGATGTCGACCTGCTTGGCGGTGAAGTAAACCATCGCACGAGTCCCCTCGGCGAAGGCCTTCATCGTCAGCAGCATGCGACGTACGTCCGGGTGAACGATGATCGGGTCAGCGGCTTTTTCCGGCGCTTTCGGTCCGGTCAGCGAACGCATCTGCAGACGCTCACGGGCGTATTTCAGGCCGCCCTGGAAACCGATCTCGGCGTGGGCCAGACCTTGCAGCGCAGTGCCCAGACGTGCGGTGTTCATGAAAGTGAACATGCAGTTCAGGCCCTTGTTCGGCGGGCCGATCAGGTAACCGGTGGCGCCGTCGAAGTTCATCACGCAGGTGGCGTTGCCGTGGATGCCCATCTTGTGTTCCAGCGAACCGCAATTCACAGCATTGCGTTCGCCGACGCTGCCGTCAGCGGCCGGCACGAATTTCGGCACGATGAACAGGGAGATGCCTTTAGTGCCGGCAGGTGCATCGGGCAGGCGGGCCAGCACGATGTGGACGATGTTATCGGCCATGTCGTGTTCGCCAGCGGAAATGAAGATCTTGGTGCCGGAGACTTTGTAGGTACCGTCAGCCTGCGGTTCGGCCCTGGTGCGCAACATGCCCAGGTCGGTGCCGCAGTGAGGCTCGGTCAGGCACATGGTGCCGGTCCACTCGCCCGAGACCAGCTTGGTCAGGTAAGCGTCCTGCTGTTCTGGGGTGCCGTGCTCTGAGATGGTGTTCATCGCGCCATGGGACAGGCCCGGGTACATGCCCCACGACCAGTTGGCTTCGCCGACCATTTCACTGACCGCCAGACCCAGCGACTCGGGCAGACCCTGACCGCCATGGGCGACGTCATGGGCCAGGCTCGGCCAGCCGCCTTCGACGAACTGCTTGTACGCTTCCTTGAAGCCGGTCGGGGTTTTAACGCCGGACTCGCTCCAGGTGCAGCCTTCGATGTCACCCACACGGTTCAGCGGCGCCAGGACCTGCTCACAAAACTTGGCGCCTTCCTCGAGAATGGCGTCAACCATGTCAGGCGTGGCGTCCTGGCATGCTGGCAGACTCTGATAGTGCGCTTCGTAGCCAAGCAGCTCGTCACGGACGAAGCGAATATCACGCAAGGGGGCCTTGTAGTCAGGCATAGCGATAAACCTCTGCTGGTGAATCCTGGAATTGGATGACCGTGTGGTCACTGTGGGGCGTTGCCCCGGCGCCGGCGTTTGGGATCACGCGGCGATCAAACAGGTGTTTGAAACATACGTTTACGCCTATACCTTGTCAAGGGACGCCCTGCACCTTTCATCACTTGCCTATGCGCAAACTGCAGACGTGCGCATACGCCGCCAGGCGGTTCAGACCGGTACGTTGAGTCTAGAGGGCGTTGGGAATACACAGGCCACAGCGCCCGGAGGATGGGCGTGTGAATGAGGCGTTATTCAGAAAAGAGTAAGCGACCGGCAACGTGCGCCGCAGCGCACGCAGGGAGGAGAATCAGGCGAAGGTATCGATCAGCGTGCCGAGCATTTCATCGCTGGCTTTTTCGACTTTGACGCCAGCCTGGACTTGAATCCGGCCTTGGGTCAGTTCAACCACATTGGTGGCCATGTCGGAGCGTTGCGGGCGATCAACGGAGCGAAGGCGCTCAAGCTGGAAATCCGAAGACTGACTGCGTCCGGACACTTCGGTCGCGGGGCTGGCCAGTTGCGTCGCAGCCTGGTCCACACGGCTCTGCCCGACCTGCATTGCGCTAAGGCCTGGGTACAGCGTGTTGTTCAGTGAGATTTGCATGAGCACGATCCTCTGTTCATGAAACGAACTCTGCGATTAAAGCAGTAAAGCGCGCGGATTACTGTGCGAGGCGACTAGTGGCATTGCGCCTTGTGACGCGCCTCACACTCGGCAACACCTAAACGATTAATCCAGCAACTCCAGATGCAAATGCTCGGCGATCATTTCTGCGGTCGCTTTCTTCATGAACGGCACTCGACCCAGGCACGGCGCCGGCAGACGTTCTGCAAGCGTGGCGAGGTTTTCCTCAAGCCGTGACGTTTTGGGATCGATGATATTCGCCACCCAGCCCGCCAGTTGCAGACCATCGTTGGCGATCGCTTCAGCTGACAGCAATGCATGGCTGATACAACCCAGGCGCACGCCCACCACCAGAATCACCGGCAGTTTCAGCGCAATGGCCAGGTCGGACAGATTGGCTTGGTCGGCCAGCGGAACGCGCCAGCCGCCAGCACCTTCGATCAGCGTGAAGTCGGCCTGCTTATCGAGGATATGCTGCATAGGGCCGAGCAAGGACTGGACGGTCAGGGCGACTCCCGCCTCCCGCGCGGCCAGATGGGGCGCGATCGCCGGCTCGAAGGCCACCGGATTGACCTCGTTGTAGGTCAGCTGGATCGAACATTCGGCACGCAAGGCGACGGCGTCCGAGTTGCGCAACCCCTTGGGTTTGACGTCGCAGCCTGAAGCCACCGGCTTGCCGGCCGCCGTGCTCAACCCCGACTGCCGCGCCGCGTACAGAAGCCCCGTGGCGATGGTGGTCTTGCCAACGTCGGTATCGGTTCCCGTGATGAAATACGCAGCGCTCATCGTGGCGACCATCCGTTCAGATATTTCAAACTATTGCCTGCTTACTATAGCGTTCGTGTGACGGACTGACTGAATAGATCATTCTTTAATCAATGCCGGGTTTCACCAGGATGGCGTACACCACTTGGTACGTGGCGGGCAGGCCTTTCTCTTGACGATACCTTTCGTATGCATCCATCAAGGCCTGAATCCTGGCACGCCCAGTCAGGCCGCCCGGTCGACCCGGATTGATGTTGTGCGCGCCCAGCGCCTTGAGTTCGTGGGTCAAGCTGCGCACGTCGGGATAGTGCAGCACGTGTGGCAGGACTTCGAGGCTGCGTACTTGCAGACCGCTGGCGGCGCAGAGAAGTTGATAATCCTCGCGTTCGCGGAAGCGGTTGACGTGGACCATGCCATCCACTGCCTGCCAGCTGTCGCGCAGTTCGAACAAGGTGCCCACGCAGAGGCTGGCGAAGGCGAACACGCCGCCCGGTTTCAGCACACGACCCGCTTCGCTCAGCACCGCAGAAAAATCCGGGCACCACTGCACTGCCAGGCTGGAGAACATCAGATCAACGCTCGCGTCGCGCAGCGGCAGGTTCTCGGCGTCGCCTGCCACGTAATGAGTGGCACCGCCCAATGGCCGTGCATAACGCAGCATGCCTTCGGCGAGGTCGAGCGCAACGCCTTCGCTTTGCGGATACGTCTGCGCCAGCGCACGACTGAAACAACCGGTGCCGCTGCCCAGGTCCAGCCAGCGGGAAGGCGTCAGATCCGGCAAACGTGTCATCAATTCGGTGCCGACGGCGCGCTGCAAGTCGGCCACGCTGTCGTAACTGGCCGCCGCCTTCGAGAAGGACGCCGCCACCTGACGCTTGTCCGGCAAGGTGTGTTGGCCGGAGACCTGTTGCTGTTTCACGGCCTTCAGCACCGCGCAGTGGGAAAGATCAGTCATCACCGGACTCGTGTAAAAACGCATGAACTGCAGCGGCGACGCCGTGCGGGTTTTCCAGAATGAAGGCGTGACTGGCCTGCTCGATCACGCCGACCTCGATGTCAGGCTGGAGGGTCAGCAGGTCCGCCGACGCCTCTGCCGGTACCAACGCATCAAGGCCGCCGAACAGGTGCAATTGAGGACCGCGAAATGCTTGCAGCGCTTTGCGCGTGTCCATTTGCTCAAGCAGCTTCAGGCCTTCGATCAAGCCTGCGCTGGTGCCGTGGGGGGCGCAGGCTTTCAATTGTCTCGACAACGCCCGTGGCTCTTCGGCGCCTTGCACGCACAACAGAGTGAAGCGCTTGAGCGTTGCGTCCAGGTCGGCTTTGCAACCGGCAATGAACGCGTCGAAATCCGTTTGCGGCATTGCGTTGAGCCACTCGCTGCGGGCCACGAAGCAGACGTTGCTGGCGAACGTTGCCAGTCCGCAGCAGCGCTCGCCCCGGCGCGCAGCCAGTTCAGTCGCCAGCATGCCACCCAGCGACCAACCGCCCAGCCAGACGTTGTCGGGCAAGGTCGCATCCAGCTCGTCGAGCCATTCGTCGAGGTTGTCGTTATCCATGTCCGGTAACGGCTCGATCACGACACGCAGATGTTCGTCGAGCCCTCGCAGCGCTGCGGCCAGCGGCTCAAGGGGCGAGACGCCAAGGCCCCAGCCCGGCAACAGGATCAACTGATCACGCATGGTCCAGCTCCGATGATTCGTCTACGCCCAGCAGCGGGTAACACTGCTCCAGTGCCTGCAACAATAGCTGCACCTGCGCCTCGCTGTGGGCGGCGGACAATGTCACGCGCAAACGCGCGCTGCCCGCAGGCACCGTCGGCGGGCGAATGGCGGTGACCATCACACCGCGCTCTCGCAGCAATTGTGAAAGCCGCAACGCGCGGCCGCTGTCGCCAATCAGGATCGGCTGAATGGGCGTGAAACTGTCCATCAGCCTAAGGCCTAGGGCTTGAGCACCGGTGCGAAACTGCTTGATCAGTGCCGTCAGGTGCTCACGCCGCCAGTGTTCGCTGCGCAGCAGCTCGAGGCTTTTGAGGGTCGCGCACGCCAGCGCCGGCGGCTGACTGGTGGTGTAGATGTAGGGCCGGGCGAACTGGATCAGCGTTTCGATGAGTTCTTCGCTGCCCGCAACGAACGCGCCAGCCGTGCCGAAGGACTTACCCAGCGTGCCGATCAGCACGGGGACGTCATCAATACCAAGGCCGAAGTGCTCGACGATGCCTGCACCGTTTGCACCCAGCGGGCCGAAGCCATGGGCATCGTCGACCATCAGCCACGCGTTTTTGGCTTTCGCGGCCTTGGCCAGCGCGGGGAGGTCAGCGACGTCGCCGTCCATGCTGAACACGCCGTCGGTGACCACCAGGGTGTCACCGACCGCTTTGTCCAACCGGCTGGCGAGGCTTTCGCAGTCGTTGTGCAGATAGCGGGAGAAACGCGCACCGCTGAGCAGGCCGGCGTCGAGCAACGAGGCGTGGTTAAGGCGATCTTCCAGCACGGTATCGCCCTGGCCCACCAACGCAGTGACGGTGCCGAGGTTGGCCATGTAACCGTTGGAAAACAACAGCGCGCGGGGCCGCCCGGTAAACTCGGCGAGGGCTTCTTCGAGGGCGTGATGGGGCGTGCTGTGGCCAATCACCAAATGCGAGGCACCACCGCCGACACCCCAACGCTCGGCGCCGGCTTGCCACGCAGCGATGACCTCGGGATGACTCGCCAGCCCCATGTAATCGTTATTGCAAAACGCCAACAGTGGCTTGCCGTCGACAATGACTTCAGGCCCCTGCGGGCTTTGCAGCAAGGGCCGCTGACGATAAAGGTGCTCGGCACGACGGGCAGCGAGACGTGCGTTCAGATCAAAGGACATGCAAGCCTCGGGTCAAGCCATTGATGAGGACTCAAACAGCCGCGTCGTAAAACAGCTCGCTGCTTTTCTGCTCGATCAGCGCCTGCTCGATAGCGGCCTGATGCACCTCGTCCGAATGCTCTTCGCGCGCTTCAGGCTGAATGCCCAGACGGGAGAACAGCAGCATGTCCTTGTCGGACTGCGGGTTGGCGGTGGTCAGCAGTTTGTCGCCGTAGAAGATCGAGTTGGCGCCGGCGAAGAACGCCAGGGCCTGCATCTGGTCATTCATGGCTTCGCGGCCGGCGGACAGACGCACGTGGGATTGCGGCATCAGGATGCGCGCGACGGCCAGCATGCGGATGAAATCGAACGGATCGATATCCTCGGCGTTTTCCAGCGGCGTGCCGGCGACTTTCACCAGCATGTTGATCGGCACGGATTCCGGGTGCTCTGGCAGGTTGGCCAGCTGGATCAGCAGATTGGCGCGGTCGTCCAGGGATTCGCCCATGCCCAGGATGCCGCCGGAGCAGATCTTCATCCCCGAATCACGCACGTACGCCAGGGTCTGCAGACGCTCGCTGTAGGTGCGGGTGGTGATGATGCTGGTGTAGAAATCCGGCGACGTGTCGAGGTTGTGGTTGTAGTAATCGAGGCCAGCGTCGGCCAACGCCTGGGTCTGGTCCTGATCCAGCTTGCCGAGGGTCATGCAGGTTTCCAGGCCCATGGCCTTGACGCCTTTGACCATCTCCAGCACGTAGGGCATGTCTTTGGCCGACGGGTGTTTCCACGCCGCGCCCATGCAGAAACGGGTCGAACCAATGGCCTTGGCGCGGGCGGCTTCTTCCAGCACTTGCTGGACCTGCATCAGCTTTTCTTTTTCCAGACCGGTGTTGTAGTGCCCCGATTGCGGGCAGTACTTGCAGTCTTCAGGGCAGGCGCCGGTTTTGATCGACAGCAGGGTCGAGACCTGCACGCGGTTGGCGTCGAAGTGAGCGCGGTGCACGGTTTGCGCCTGAAACAGCAGGTCATTGAATGGCTGTGTGAACAGCGCCTTGACCTCGGCTAGATTCCAGTCGTGACGCAGGTTGGCATTGATGCTGGCGCTCATGGGCGGCTCCTTGATGTTTTCTGGACGATGACCCGGGCGGCTTCACCCATCGGCGAAACCGGAAAGCCCACAGGCGCAACACGGATGTTCGGCATATTTAAGGAAGCAACATGCGCTGTCAACCATATAACGGGCACGAGGTTTACATCTGGTTAAAAAACGCACAAATGTGTTTGTTGTGCGATGAAGCGACTGATTCAAGCACCCCGATCTGCATGCCCTGTGAGCGCGAACTCCCGTGGCTGATTGACCAATGCGACCGTTGCGCACTGCCCATGCCGATGTCCGGCCTGACCTGCGGGGCGTGCAATCGCCAACCTCCTGCATTTAGTGAAGTCGTCGCGCCGTGGCTTTACGACTTCCCCATCGACGCGCTGGTCACACGCTTCAAGCATCAAGGGAAATGGCCACTTGGGCGACTGCTGGCGGAGCTGTTGGGCGAGACCTTGCAGCATCGCTTCAATGACGGCCTGCACCGACCCGACTTTCTTATCCCGGTGCCACTGGCCAAAAAACGGCTGCGCCAGCGGGGCTTCAATCAGGCAGCGATGTTGGCGAACTGGCTCGGCGCCCGACTGAGACTGCCTGTTGATGAGCGCGTGATCCGCCGCGTGAAAGAAACACCTTCACAGCAGGGGCTGGATGCAAAAGCCAGAAAGCGCAATCTGGCGTCCGCCTTTGCGCTGAGGGACGCCACGCCGATTATCGGCAAGCATCTCGCGCTGATTGATGACGTACTGACCACCGGCTCGACGGCGAATGCGTTGGCCGGCCTGTTACGCAAAGCCGGCGCCCGGTCGGTGGACGTGTATTGCCTGGCGAGAACGCCGAAGCCTGGGGACTAAGAGGCCGGGCGATTAAGAAATCCGCAGCATTCGGGCGCCAGGCGTTTTGGCTTACACTCCGGCGTCATCACTTCCAGCGCATCCGACCCCTATGTCACTACCGCCTTCCCTCACCCAGCACATGGTCCGCCGCCCGCACCGCATCGCGCTGTTGCAGCACATTGCCGAGCAAGGTTCGATCACCCGTGCGGCGAAAAGCGCGGGCCTGAGTTACAAGGCGACGTGGGATGCCATCGATGAGCTGAACAATCTGGCGCACAAACCGCTGGTCGAGCGCAGTGTCGGCGGTCGGGGTGGCGGCGGCGCCAAATTGTCGGCTGAAGGCGAGCGCGTGCTGCGGCTTTATCAGCGCTTGCAGGCGTTGCAGACCCAACTGCTGGAAACCTCGGAGGAATCCGATGACCTCGCCCTGCTCAGCCGTTTGATGCTGCGCACCAGCGCGCGGAATCAGCTGCATGGTCAGGTCAGCGGCGTTCGTTCTCAGGGTCGCAACGACATGATCACTTTGCAGCTCGCGGGCGGTTTGTCGATCGAGGCGCAGATCACCCACGACAGCACCTTGCGACTAGGGCTTGAGATCGGCACGGATGTGTTCGCCCTGATCAAGGCCGGCTGGCTGGAATTGCTGGCGCCCGAGCAATGTGAAACAACCGGACACAATTGCCTCACCGGGAGAATCGAGGAAATTCTCGACGCGGAGGATGGCCCCAGCGAGGTCAGAATTGTCCTTCCCAGCCTTCAGATCCTCTGCGCAGTGGTCGACGCGGCCCGGCTGCACGCCTTGCAGCTTAAGGTCGGCGGTGAGATTAAGGTTCAATTTGCGCCTTCCAATATTCTGCTCGGCACGCCGCTTTAAGCGCCGCTTGCACCCAAGACCGAAGCCCGACTCGTCATCTGACCGACACAATAACGTCATCCGAACTGCATAGGGTTTCGCCCTAAACCGCAGGGAGCCCGTGATGACGCTATTAAAAGATAACCAATCCACCGACCTCGAAAATATGGTTGGCTTGACCCGACGCGGATTCATCAGCGCGGGCGCCCTGTGCGGCGCGGCGATGTTCCTGGGCGGCAACCTGCTCAGCCGCAGCGTGATGGCCGCCAGTGTCAGCGCCGCCAATAGCACGCTGCTCGGCTTCGACAGCATCCCCTCCTCTACCGCCGACAGCATCAGCCTGCCGCCGGGCTATCGCTCCTCGGTCCTGATCAGTTGGGGCCAGCCGCTTCAAATGAATGGCCCGGCTTTCGACCCCAGCGGTAAAGGCACCGCGAAGATGCAGGAGCTGCAATTCGGCGACAACAATGACGGCATGAGCCTGTTCACCTTCCCCGGCGACAAGCCGGAGACGGCCAGCCGCGCGCTGATGGCGATCAACAACGAATACACCAACTACCGCTACCTGTTCGATCACGGCAAAGACCCGCAATCGACCGAAGACGTGCACAAGGCCCAGGCCAGCGAAGGCGTCTCGGTGATTGAGGTCAAGCGCGAAGGTCAGCAATGGGCATTCGTGCAAGGCTCCAGATACAACCGGCGCATCCACGGCAACACACCGATTCACCTGAGCGGCCCGGCTGCCGGCCATGAATGGTTGAAAACCGCCGCCGACAAGAACGGTAAAAACGTGCTCGGGACGTTCCAGAACTGCGCCAACGGCAAGACGCCTTGGGGCACCTATCTGACCTGCGAAGAGAACTTCACCGACTGCTTCGGCAGCAGCGATCCGGCACAGACCTTCGACGCCGCGACCAAACGTTATGGCGTGACAGCCGCCAGCAAGGAAGTGAACTGGCACCTGCACGATCAGCGCTTCGATGTCGCTAAAAACCCCAACGAACCCAATCGCCATGGCTGGGTGGTCGAGATCGACCCGTTCGATCCGAAATCCACGCCGGTCAAACGCACCGCGCTGGGCCGCTTCAAGCACGAGAACGCCGCGCTGACGGAAACGAAAGACGGCCGCGTCGTGGTGTACATGGGCGACGATGAGCGCGGCGAGTTCATCTACAAGTTCATCAGCCGCGACAAGGTCGATCACAAAAACCTAAAGGCCAACCGCGACATCCTCGACCACGGCACGTTGTATGTGGCGCAGTTCGACGCTGGCGACAGCAACCCCGATCACCCCAAAGGCCAGGGCAAGTGGATTGAGCTGAGCCACGGCAAGAACGGCATCGACGCGGCCAGCGGGTTCGCCAATCAGGCTGAAGTGCTGATTCATGCGCGCCTGGCGGCCAGCCAGGTCAAGGCGACGCGGATGGACCGGCCCGAGTGGATCGTCGTCAGTCCCAAGGACGGCCAGGTCTATTGCACGCTGACCAATAACATCAAGCGCGGCGATGAAGGGCAGCCCGTGGGCGGGCCGAATCCCCGGGCGAAAAACCAGTACGGGCAGATTCTGCGCTGGCAGGAAACAGGGTCGGACGCCGCCGCCATGGATTTTGCGTGGGACTTGTTTGTGGTCGCCGGCAACCCGGGCGTGCATGCAGGAACGCCACAGGGCGGATCAAACAACATCAACCCGCAGAACATGTTCAACAGCCCGGATGGCCTGGGTTTCGACACGGCCGGGCGGCTGTGGATTCTGACGGATGGCGACTCCACCAACGCCGGCGACTTCGCGGGGATGGGCAATAACCAGATGCTGTGCGCTGACCCGGCCAGCGGAGAAATTCGCCGGTTCATGGTCGGGCCGGTGGGCTGTGAAGTCACCGGCATCAGCTTCGCGCCCGATCAGAAAGCGCTGTTCGTCGGCATTCAACACCCAGGCGAAAACGGCGGTTCGACCTTCCCCGAGCACTTGCCGAATGGCAAGCCGAGGTCCTCGGTGATGGTCATCACGCGGGAGGATGGCGGGGTGATCGGCGCCTGACGCGAGCGCTTCCCCATCCCGGAAAGGGTGCAATCGGAGTGACGGGGAATCCAGTGAATCAGAGGCACCGGGCGTAACCCACTGTGTCAGGTGTAACACGCCTGAGTTACCATGACTGGCCCGACGCGGCAGCCTGCTGCGCGCAGGAGTTAGCATGGCCCACCCGTTCGCAACACTTACACCTGACCTGGTGCTGGACGCCGTCGAGAGCATAGGGTTTGTCTCCGACGCCCGTATTCTCGCGCTCAACAGCTATGAGAACCGCGTCTATCAGGTCGGCATCGATGAACAGCAACCGCTGATTGCCAAGTTCTACCGGCCCGGTCGCTGGACCAACGAAGCCATTCTCGAAGAACACAGTTTCACCGCCGAACTCGCCGACGTCGAAATCCCTGTAGTCGCCCCCCTCGTGCACAACGGCGAAACCTTGTTCGAGCACGCCGGTTTTCGTTTCACCCTCTTCCCCCGTCGTGGCGGCCGCGCGCCAGAGCCCGGCAATCTCGAACAGCTCTACCGTCTCGGCCAGTTGCTGGGGCGCATTCATGCTGTCGGCGCCACGCGCCCGTTCCAGCACCGCGAAGCCCTTGGCGTGCAGAACTTCGGCCACAACTCGCTGAACTACCTGCTGGACAACAACGTGATTCCGCGCAGCTTGCTGCCGGCCTATGAGTCGGTTGCCAAAGACCTGCTCAAGCGCGTGGAAGACGTCTACGCCGCCACGCCCCATCAGAACATCCGCATGCACGGCGATTGCCACCCCGGCAACATGATGACCCGCGACGACATCTTCCACATCGTCGATCTCGACGACTGCCGCATGGGCCCGGCGGTGCAGGACGTCTGGATGATGCTCGCAGGCGATCGTCAGGATTGCCTGAGTCAGCTCTCGGAACTGATGGACGGCTACAACGAGTTTCACGACTTCGATCCCCGTGAACTGGCGCTCATCGAACCGCTGCGGGCCTTGCGCCTTTTGCACTACAGCGCCTGGCTGGCGCGTCGTTGGGACGATCCGGCCTTCCACCACAGCTTTTCCTGGTTCGGCACCGAACGCTATTGGGGCGATCAGGTGCTGGCGCTGCGCGAGCAGTTGTCCGCGCTGAACGAGGAGCCGCTGAAGCTGTTTTAACAACGATGACCCCCTGTAGGAGCGCGCTTGCCCGCGAATGGAATTCTCCAGCACCTGCCATGCCATTGATCCACCGCGATCGCGGGCAAGCGCGCTCCTACACCTGCTCATTAGCCTGACACCACAACAAAAAACTTGCCGAAGGACCACTCATGCAAGCTGCCAACCCGCGTCGCGGGTACATTCTGGGCCTGAGCGCCTACATCATCTGGGGACTGTTTCCGATCTACTTCAAGGTTCTTGCCACCGTTCCCTCGCTGGAAATCATCGTCAATCGGGCGATCTGGTCGGCCATCTTCGGCTCGCTTCTGCTGCTGGTCTGGAAGCATCCCGGCTGGTGGCAAGAGCTGCGGGACAATCCTAAACGCCTCGCCATTCTCGCCTGCAGCGGCACGCTGATCGCCGCCAACTGGCTGATTTACGTCTGGGCCGTGAACAACAACCACATGGTCGAAGCCAGCCTGGGCTACTTCATCAACCCGCTGATCAACGTGATGCTCGGCATGGTGCTGCTCCGTGAAAGACTGCGGCCGTTGCAATGGGTCGCCGTGATGCTGGCGTTGATCGGTGTGCTTCAACAGGTCTGGCAGGTGGGGAGCCTGCCGTGGGTGTCGCTCGCGCTGGCCTTCACTTTCGGCTTCTACGGCCTGATTCGCAAACAAGCACCGGTGGCTGCATTGCCCGGGCTGGTGGTGGAAACCTGGATTCTGGTGCCGCTGGCCGTGGGCTGGCTGATTTTCAACCCACTTGCCCACAGCGCACAGTCGGCGTTCTGGACCACCTCTCAGGCGCTCTGGCTGGCGGCGGCCGGTCCGGTGACCCTCGTGCCGCTGGTGTGTTTCAACGCCGCAGCAAGGCATTTGCCCTACGCGACATTGGGCTTCTTGCAGTACATCGCGCCGACCCTCGTGCTCGCGCTCGCGGTTGTGCTGTACGACGAACACCTGCCTTCTGCCACTTTGGTGACGTTTGCCTTCATCTGGTCCGGGTTGGTCATCTACAGCTTCGACGCCTGGCGCTCGTTGCGCAAACGTTCCCAAGCCTGATCGAGTCGGATAAGTCGCTGTAGGCCTTTTGAAAAGCGGGGCCTACAGCGACTGTTTTATCTACTCGTCCGTCGGCAGATGCAGCTCCACCATCAGGTCATCCGCCAGGGTTTCCAACCGCTGCTGTAGCACATCCAGCGACAGGTCCATCGGCAATCCCAACTCGGCATGGGCGCGAAACAGCGTTTCACTGCTCATGGGCGCGGGTTCGACGCTGGTCACCAAGTGCTCCAGGTTGACGCCTTGCTCGGTCAGCACGCGGGTAACGTCACGCACGATCCCGGGACGATCATTGCCCACCAGGTCCATGGTGATGGGCTTCCACTCAGGTGTGGTTTCAGGCACGACTTCGGCGAACAGGACGCGGATGCCTTTTGCCGAGAGGCCTTCCAGCGCGCTGCGCAGAGGCTGATGCGCATCGACTGGCGCGCTGACCCGCAGGATCCCGGCGAACTGCCCGGCCATGTGTGACATGCGGCTTTCCAGCCAATTGCCATCGTGATCGGCAATGCATTCAGCGAGCTGCTCGACCACGCCTGGCTTGTCCAGCGCAGACACCGTGACGATAAGATGATCCACAAACGACTCCTTATATCTGCAGCGACTGAGGCCTGTTTAATACCACGCCTCCTGGATTGCGGGGGGTTGTGGGGAGTATAGGCACATCTGCCCGGCCCGAAGCGGGGTCAGCGAGCCAGGATTTTTGTGTACGATCCCAATAATTTTCTGGAACAATCTGATCGCGCTTTGAGAACATCCGATACCGATGCGTAACCGAATGCCTACATCCGGTCGATCGGTGCGAATCAAGTCTGATTTTCACGCCGCAAACCGTCATGTAGTATCGCCTCGCGTGCACTACATAGATGTCAAATAGCTGAGCAGAGTGAGGCAAGCAATGACTGAACACGTTCAAGTCGGTGGCCTGCGGGTCGCCAACGTCCTGCTGGATTTCGTGAACAACGAAGCCATCCCCGGAACCGGCCTCGACGCCGCGGCATTCTGGGCCGGTGCCGATGCGCTCATCCACGAGCTCGCGCCGAAGAACAAAGCCCTGCTCGCCAAACGCGACGAATTCCAGGCGCGTATCGACGCCTGGCATCAGTCCCATGCCGGCACCGCCCACGACGCAGCCGCCTACAAGGCGTTCCTGCTGGAAATTGGCTATCTGCTGCCAGAAGTGGCGGACTTCCAGATCACCACGCAAAACGTCGACGAAGAAATCGCGCGCATGGCCGGCCCGCAATTGGTGGTGCCCGTCATGAACGCGCGCTTCGCCCTGAACGCATCGAATGCCCGCTGGGGCTCGCTGTATGACGCGCTATATGGCACCGACGCCATCAGCGAAGCCGGCGGCGCGGAAAAGGGCAAAGGCTACAACCGCGTCCGCGGCGACAAAGTCATCGCCTTCGCCCGTGCCTTTCTCGACGAAGCCGCCCCTCTGGCGGCCGGCTCCCACGTTGACTCCACCGGCTACAAGCTGGTCGACGGCATGTTGATCGTCAGCCTCAAGGGCGGCAGCAACACCGGCCTGCACAACGACGCTCAGTTGATCGGCTTCCAGGGCGACGCGTCGGCGCCGACCGCGCTGCTGTTCAAGCACAACGGCCTGCACTTCGAACTCCAGATCGACGCCACGAGCCCGGTGGGCCAGACCGATCCGGCCGGCGTCAAAGACGTGCTGATGGAAGCGGCGCTGACCACCATCATGGACTGCGAAGACTCCATCGCTGCTGTCGACGCCGACGACAAGGTTGTCGTGTACCGCAACTGGCTGGGGCTGATGAAGGGCGATCTGTCCGAAGAAGTCGCCAAAGGCGGTACTAGCTTCACCCGTACCATGAACGCCGACCGCGTCTACACCTCGCCCACCGGTGAACCCGTCACGCTGCATGGCCGCTCGCTGTTGTTCGTGCGCAACGTCGGTCACCTGATGACCATCGATGCGATTCTCGACAATCAGGGCAACGAAGTGCCGGAAGGTATTCTTGACGGCCTGCTGACCAGCCTCGCGGCGATCCACAACCTCAAGGGCAATACCTCTCGCGCCAACAGCCGCACAGGCTCGATGTACATCGTCAAACCGAAGATGCACGGCCCGGAAGAAGTGGCATTCACCCACGAGTTGTTCGGGCGTATCGAAGCGGTGCTGAACCTGCCGCGCAACACGCTGAAAGTCGGCATCATGGACGAAGAGCGCCGCACCACGATCAACCTCAAGGCCTGCATTCAGGCGGCGAGCGAGCGTGTGGTGTTCATCAACACGGGCTTCCTGGACCGCACCGGCGACGAGATTCACACCTCCATGGAAGCGGGGCCTGTCGTACGCAAGGCGCAGATGAAGGCTGAAAAGTGGATTGCCGCGTACGAAAATTCCAACGTCGATATCGGCTTGAAATGCGGCCTGCAAGGGCGCGCGCAGATCGGCAAGGGTATGTGGGCGATGCCCGACTTGATGGCCGCGATGCTCGAACAGAAAATCGCCCATCCGCTGGCCGGCGCCAATACCGCCTGGGTGCCTTCACCCACCGCCGCCGCGCTGCACGCGCTGCATTACCACAAGGTTGATGTGTTCGCGCGTCAGGCGGAGCTTGCCCAGCGCGCGCCGGCCTCCGTTGACGACATTCTGACCATTCCGTTGGCGCCGAACACTGACTGGACGACGGAAGAGATTCAGAACGAGCTGGACAACAACTCGCAAGGCATCCTCGGTTACGTGGTGCGCTGGATCGACCAGGGCGTAGGCTGCTCGAAGGTGCCGGACATCAACGACATCGGCCTGATGGAGGACCGTGCCACGCTGAGGATTTCCAGCCAACACATTGCCAACTGGCTACGCCATGGCGTCGTCAGCGAGCAGCAGGTGATGGAAAGCCTCAAGCGCATGGCACCGGTGGTGGACCGTCAGAACGCAGGCGACGCGCTGTATCGCCCGCTCGCACCGGATTTCGACAGCAATATCGCGTTTCAGGCAGCGGTTGAACTGGTGATCGAAGGCACACGGCAGCCCAATGGCTACACTGAGCCGGTGCTGCACCGCCGCCGTCGCGAGTTCAAGGCGAAACACGGGGCGTAATCAGCGCCCAAACAAAAAGGCGGCGTCCGCGTAAATGGACACCGCCTTTTCTGTTTCACCACTCAGTCCATTGTAGGAGCGCGCTTGCCCGCGATTGCGGTATGACTGTGATGGAGATATCGCCTGCCAGATTGCATTCGCGGGCAAGCGCGCTCCTACAGTGGATACGGTCATACAGGCTGAAGGTGCTCAACCCGTCGGCGCCCCTATCAAACAGGGGGCACTCTTACGCCATTTCCAGTTCCCGTTTCACCAGTCGCAACAGCTGCTTGGTGTTGATCGGCTTGAGCAGAAAATCCACCACGCTCAAATGCATCGCATCGATGGCATCGCGGACGTTGGCGTCGCCGGACACGATAATGATCGGCAACTCCGCACGGTCCGATTCGCGCACCCGACGGATCAGATCCAGCCCGTCGCACGGTGCCATGCGCAGATCGGTGATCAGCAGCGCAATGGACGGCCGGGTTTGCAGCAAATGCATGGCGCTGGTGCCGCCGGCGGCGGTGATGCAGCTGATGTCATTAAGACTGAGAATTTCGGCCAGAACTTCCCGAGCATCCTTGTCGTCATCGACGATCAACACCCGTTGTGGCGATTGTGAGGCAGGCGCGAGCATCACCTCATTGAGGGCTTCGCGCTCTTCATCACTCAAAATACTGTGATCGAACATACCCGTCTCATCTTCCTGTCGACTTCAATTCTGACAGCGCAAACGATTGATACGCTGCACATCCTGTCGGCTTCATGCCGGGCCCTGAGGCCTAACGCTAACTGCATCGCTGCGGTTTCACACCTTGGTTCGATGCAACCCAACGCCTGTGCAGTCACCTAAGACTTACGTCCAATGGGCACTGCCCGATAAGCGGTCGACCATGGGGTCAATAAAAACAAGCGGTATCGGTCATGAGCAAAGCGGACGCTTTTACCCAGGCAGGCAAAACAGCCGTTCTGCAGAACATCCACGGCACGATGCAGTTCCTGCAAAAATTCCCGCCGTTCAACCAGATGGAAAACGCCCATCTGGCCTACCTTGTCGAACAGTGTCACCTGCGTTTCTACGCTACAGACGAGAGCATCATCAAGCCTAGCGATGGGCCAGTAGAACATTTTTACATCGTCAAGCAAGGCCGCGTAGTGGGTGAGCGCCCTCATTCTGCAAAAGGCGGCACCGAGACCACGTTTGAAATCACCACGGGCGAGTGCTTTCCCCTCGCCGCGCTGCTCGGCGAACGCGCCACGCGCACCGAGCATCTGGCGGCCGAAGACACCTTCTGCCTGCAGCTGAACAAGCAAGCCTTCATCAAGCTGTTTGCGCTCTCCAATGAGTTCCGCGACTTCGCCCTGCGCGGCGTCAGCAGCTTGCTCGATCAGGTTAATCAGCAAGTAAAGCAGAAGGCGGTGGAAACACTCGGCACGCAATATTCGTTGAACACGCGGCTGGGTGAACTGGCGATGCGTCATCCGGTGACGTGCTCCCCCGATACGCCGCTGCGTGAGGCCGTGCGCCAGATGGACGAGCAGCAAGTCGGCAGTATCGTCATCGTGGATGAGGCCAAAGCGCCGCTGGGTATCTTCACGCTGCGCGATCTGCGCCAGGTCGTCGCAAACATCGACGCCGACTTCGGCGCGCCCATCGAACGCAGCATGATTCAAGCGCCGTTCTACCTGAGCCCGGACGCCAGCGCCTTCGATGCCGCCATTGCCATGACCCAGCGCCATATCGCCCACGTCTGTCTGGTCAAGGATCAGCGTCTGTGCGGCGTGGTGTCCGAGCGCGACCTGTTCTCGCTGCAGCGCGTGGATCTGGTGCATCTGGCGCGCACCATCCGCAGCGCGCCGCGCATCGATTCGCTGGCCAACCTGCGCGGCGACATCGTTCAGTTGGTGGACCGAATGCTGGCCCACGGCGCCTCGTCCACGCAGATCACCCAAATCATCACGCTGCTCAACGACCACATGGTCTGCCGCGTCATCGAACTCACGCTGGAAGAGAAAGGCGATCCCGGCATCGCTTTCAGCTGGCTGTGCTTTGGCAGCGAAGGCCGGCGCGAGCAAACGCTGTACACCGATCAGGACAACGGCATTCTGTTCGAAGCCAGCGACGCCGCCGAAGCCGCCGAGATTCGCGGACGGCTTTTGCCCATCGCCGAGCGAATCAATCAAAGTCTGGCGGTGTGCGGATTTGCCCTGTGCAAGGGCGGGATCATGGCGAGCAATCCGCAGCTGTGCCTGTCGCGCATCGAGTGGGCCCGGCGGTTCGGCTCGTTCATTCGCGAAGCCACGCCGGAGAACCTGCTGTCGTCTTCGATCTATTTCGATCTGCGCGTGGTGTGGGGCGATGAAAGTGGCGGCGATCAATTGCGTCAGAGCATTCTCGCGCAGGTGGCAGACAACGCCTTGTTCCAGCGCATGATGGCCGACAATGCCTTGCGTCAACGCCCACCAGTGGGCCGTTTCAAGGATTTCGTGGTCGCCCGCAAAGGCAGCGAAAAAGACACACTGGACCTGAAAACCCAGGGCCTGACGCCCTTTGTCGACGGGGCGCGGTTGCTGGCGCTGGCCAACGGCGTCGAGGCGAACAACACGCTGGACAGGCTGCGTCAGCTGGTGGCCAAAGAGGTCATTGATCCGTTGGACGGTGCGGCGTATGAAGAGGCCTATCACTTCATCCAGCAAACCCGGATGCAGCAACATCAGCAGCAGAACCGGCAAAACCTGCCCTACTCCAATCGCATCGACCCGGATGTGCTCAATCATCTGGACCGGCGCATTCTGCGTGAGTCGTTCCGTCAGGCGCAGCGGCTGCAGACCAGCCTCACCGTGCGCTACCAACTGTAAGCGACTGACCATGAATTTGTTCCGCTGGCTCAAGCCACCCAAACGCGCCGTCGCCCCTGAACTCACGCCTGAACAGCACCTGCGCCTGCGCGCCCTGCCCGGCCCGGGCGCGCTGGATCAGAACACGCTACGCCAGCAACGCTGGGTCGTGGTCGATCTTGAAACCAGCGGGTTGAATCTGCAGCGGGACGAGGTGCTGTCGATCGGCGCAGTGGTCATCGAAGATGGCGCGATCGACCTGGGGCAGCAGTTCGAGCGCACGCTGATGCGCGCCGATCACAAACTCAGCCCGAGCGTGTTGATTCACGGGCTGGGGCCGACCGCGATTGCGGCAGGCAGCGAGCCGGTCGAAGCGCTGCTGGATTTCATGGCGTTCGTGGGTGACAGCCCGCTGCTGGCGTTCCACGCGGCGTTCGACGAGCACATGTTGGGGCGTGCATTAAAGGAAAGCTTGGGCTATCGCCTGCAGCATCCTTTCATCGATGTCGCTCATATCGCGCCCTTCCTTTGCCCGAACGCAAATCTGCGTCAGGCAGGACTGGACGACTGGACGCGATTCTTCGGGCTTCACGCCGAAGAGCGTCATCACGCCAGCGCCGATGCACTGGTGACCGCCGAACTCGCGCTGATCCTCTTCAGCCACGCCAGGCGACAAGGGATCGAAACCCCTGCACAGCTTGAGCAAGGCGTGGCGAAATGGCGACGGCAGCAGCAGTCGCACTCTTTTTAGTGTTCACCCTCCCCGCCTGCATCTAAATCCCCTCTCGCCCTACAAATCGAATAGTCGATTCTTACGTCAACCGTTCGGCTTGTTCCTACAAGGACCAATTGCCAGCATTGGGCGGCTCTGACACAATCGCGAACAATTCTCGTTAGCCCCTTTGTTCTCCTTGGTGCGTTTGTGTCTTCACTCCAAAGTCCCCAACAGCAGCTCGTCGGAATGCTCTATCGCGACCATCGCGGCTGGCTGCTGGGCTGGCTCCGACGCAACGTGGCCTGCCCCCATCGCGCCGAAGACCTCAGCCAGGACACGTTCATTCGCCTGCTGGGCCGCGAGCAATTGCTTGAACCCCGCGAACCCCGGGCCTTTCTGGTCTCGATCGCGAAGGGATTGTTGTTCGACCACTTCCGCCGGGCCGCGCTGGAACAGGCGTATCTGGAGGAACTGATGCTGATTCCGGAGGGCGAACAACCTTCGCTGGAAGAGCAGCAACTGATTCTCGAAGACCTCAAAGCCATCGACCGTCTGCTGGGCAAGCTGTCCAGCAAGGCGCGCGCCGCCTTTTTGTACAACCGCCTTGATGGCATGGGTCACGCAGAGATCGCCACAACGCTCGGCGTCTCGGTGCCCCGCGTGCGTCAGTACCTGGCGCAGGGTTTGCGCCAGTGCTACATCGCGCTGTATGGCGAGCCGACATGAGCCGTATTTCCACCCGACCTGTTTCATCCCACGTGCTGGACGCCGCCATCGCCTGGCAACTGTGCCTGGACTGCGGCCGGGGCAGCGAAGCCGAGCGTGAAGAGTTCGCCAAGTGGTACGCCGCCAGCGACGAGCATGCGCGCGCCTGGATGCAGTTGGGCATGGTCGATCAGCGCTTCGCCGGCACCACCGGCCCGGCACGCTCCGCGCTTTTGCGTTCCCGAGATGGCATGGGCTTGCGCCTGCGCAAGCTCGGCCGCGGGGTTGCAGGGGTCGCGCTGGCGCTGGGCTTGACGGTATTCATGGGGGATCGCCTGCTGCCGGTGGATTACTGGCTGGCGGATCTGCGCACCGCCACCGGCGAGCAACGCACGATTCGCCTGTCGGACAACACGCTGATTCGGCTCAATACCCACAGCGCGCTAGACGTGCGATTCGACGACAAACAGCGAAGGATCGTGCTTCAGGAAGGCGAAATCTTCGTGGAGACCGGGAGCCACAACGACGCGCGTCCTTTCATCGTCGAAACCCCCGAAGGCCAGATGCGCGCGCTGGGCACGCAATTTCTGGTCAAGCGGCAGGCCGACGGCACGCTGTTGAGCGTGCTGCAATCAGCCGTCGCCGTGCATCCGCAAGCGTCGAGTCATGAAAAGGTGCTGAACGAAGGGCAGCAGATGTTGATTCATCGCAACAGCCTCGGGCCCATGCTCGCCCTTGCGCCCGGTACCGGCGCCTGGATGCGCGGCATGCTGGTGGTCGATAACGCCCGCCTGGCCGACGTGGTCGCGGAGCTTGCCCGTTATCGTCAGGGCCATCTCGGCGTAGCGAAAGACATTGCGGACCTTCGCATCACCGGCAGCTTCCCGTTGACCAACACGGATCTGGCGCTCAAGGCACTGACGCCGACCCTACCGGTGCAGATCGAATCGCGCACGCAGTGGTGGGTAACGGTGGTTGCCAGCGAGAAGAGGCCTGCCACGGCGCTGTGAATCGGGGTTCGCCAGCAAGCCGGCTCAGGTAATGGACTGTCGTAGCCTACGGATTCAACGCAGCTCACTTGTAGGAGCGCGCTTGCCCGCGAACGGGGATTATCAGCCACTGGATAAGTCGGCTGGCCCACCGCAATCGCGGGCAAGCGCGCTCCTACAGTGTTTTGCGCCTGGCGCCGGAGAACTCAAGCTGTAGCCGGTTTGCTGGCGAATGCGTCGGGTCGCTCAGCGTAGATATTTCTGGTCTGTGATCAGCCAAGAAGATCCTTGCGCTCGCCAATCAAAATTATTTTCGCCCGGCCCTATCACTTTTCAGATCTCGTTCGGCACATAGGCATTGAGAACCATTTCCATCGAGGTGCCGTTCATGTCCCGCACGCTTCAAACCCTTCTGCGACCCAGCCTGCTGGCTATCGCCGTCGCCATTGCCGCACCGATGCTCAGTGCGCCGCTGATGGCCGCTTCCCAGGCTTCCAGTGTCCGCGCCTACGATCTGCCCGCCGCACCGTTGTCGACGACGCTGACGCAAATTGCCAGTCAGTCGGGCTTGGCGTTGTCGCTGGATCCAGCACTGGCAGCGGGCCGTATGTCGGCGCCGGTTCAGGGCCAGTTCGACGCTTCAGGCGCGATGGGCCAGGCACTGCGCGGTACCGGCTTGCAATTGAACCTGACCACGGCGGGGACCTACACGCTGGTGGCAGCACCTGAAGGTGCGATGGCATTGCCGGCCACCAGCATTCAAGGCAGCCAGGAAAGTTTCGAAAGCGCGTGGGGCCCGGCGCAGGGATATGCCGCCAGTCGCACCGCAGCGGGCACCAAAACCGACACCGCACTGGTTGAAACGCCGCGCTCGATCTCGGTCGCGACCCGCCAGCAGATGCAGGATCGCGCGGTACAGAACCTGGACGACGCCGTTCGCTACATGCCGGGCGTGGTTGCCAGCAGTTACGGCAGCGACAGCCGGGCCGAATGGCTGAAGGTCCGCGGCTTCGAACCCACTCAATTCCTCGACGGCCTGCCGCTGCCGAAAGGCGCCTACGTGATGCCGAAGATGGAAACCTGGGACTTGGAGCGCGTCGCCCTCCTGCGTGGGCCGGCGTCTTCGGTGTATGGACAGACGCCGCCGGGCGGCATGCTCGACATGGTCAGTCGTCGACCCGAAGCCGAAGCCAGCCACGAAGTGCAGGTTCAGGTCGGCACTTACAACCGCAAGCAGATCAGCTTCGACAGCACCGGCAAGATCGACGACGCCGATAATTTCGAGTACCGCGTCAGCGGCGTCGTGCGCGACAGCGGCACCTCGGTGGACCACATCGATGACAAGCGCTACAACATCGCGCCGAGCCTGACCTGGAACATCGACCCAGACACCAAGCTGACTTTCCTCAGCCAGTTCAACCGTGACGATACCGGCATCACCAGCCAGTTCCTGCCGATTCAGGGCACCAAATACCCATCGGCCGCGGGCCGCGTGAAGTACCACGAAAACCTCGGTGATCCGGACTGGGAGTTCTACGATAAAACCTATTACGCGCTGGGCTATGCGTTCGAGCATCGTCTCAACGACGTCTGGCAGTTCAAGCAGAACGTGCGCTACACCAAAAGTGACCTGTCCTTTCAGGGAATCACGGCAGGCGGTTATTTCGGCTCGGTGTCCGACGATGGCACCGTTGCTCGTGGCGCCAATGTCGTGAACGAGGACATTTCCCAGTTCGCACTGGACAACAACCTGCAAGCCGACTTCGACACCGGCGCTCTCAAACACACCGTGTTGCTGGGGCTCGACTATCAGCGCGTGAACCACAACTACAAGTGGCAATACGGCAACGCGCCGACCAGCAACATCGTCAAGC
The DNA here is from genome assembly GCF_026153515.1 of Pseudomonas sp. KU26590. Classification (NCBI taxonomy): domain Bacteria; kingdom Pseudomonadati; phylum Pseudomonadota; class Gammaproteobacteria; order Pseudomonadales; family Pseudomonadaceae; genus Pseudomonas; species Pseudomonas sp. KU26590. Next base: position 802,731 of record NZ_CP110644.1, on the reverse strand, counting down.
CGGTCTACGGGCAGGACTTCAGCAACGTCGATTACACCGCCTATCAGGATTACAACCAGAAAACCCAGGACGTCGGGGTTTACATTCAGGACCAACTGGCCCTGGATAACTGGCGTCTGACCCTGGGCGGCCGGCAGGATCTGCTCAAGACCGAATCGAAGTTCTACAACAGTGACCAGTCCGACGACCGCACTGACAGCGCGTTTACCGGCAACGCCGCGCTCAGCTACGTCTTCGATTCCGGCTTTACGCCGTACATTTCCTACGCTGAGTCATTCCAGGCAGAGCAAGGCGGGGCCAATGGCGTGGCGTTCCAGCCGGGGACGGGCAAGCAGTACGAAGTGGGCCTCAAATACCAGCCGCCAGGCAGCAACATCCTCTTCACCGCGGCCGCCTACGACCTGACCCGCCGCGACATCGTGCTCAGCGACATCCTCGGCGTGCAGCGTCCTCTGGGCGAGGCGAAGGTGCGCGGCTTCGAGCTGGAAGCGGTGGGCAATGTCACCGACAACCTGAAAGTGACCGCGTCCTACACGTACGCCAATAGCAAGATGACCAAGGTCACCGACCCGCTGGACAAGAATCGTCCACTGCCACTCACGCCTGAAAACCAGGCGGCGATCTGGGGTGATTACACTTGGCACAATGGCGTGCTCGACGGTTTCGGCGTGGGCTTTGGTGCGCGCTATATCGGCGAAACCGACAACATTGCGATCGGCAGTTACGGGTTCGTCGCCGATTCCAACTACGGCCACAGCAATGCCTACACCGTCTACGACGCCGCCGTGCATTACGACCTCGGCCGCATGAACAACTCGTTCAAGGGCGTGAGCGTGTCGGTCAACGCCAACAACGTATTCGACAAGGAATACATTTCCACCTGCGACGGCTTCTATTGCTACTACGGCGACCGTCGTACGGTGCTCGCGAGCGTAGACTACAAATGGTAATGCTTTAAACTCTCATTACCTGAAACAAGGGCCGCTCCCACACAGCGGCCTTTGTTGCATTCGCTTACTCCGGATTTCCACATGAAAAGCCAAACCATTCGCCGCTGGTCTTTCATCCACACGTGGACCAGCCTGATCTGCACGGCATTCCTGCTGATGCTGGCGATCACTGGCTTGCCGCTGATCTTCAGTCACGAGATCGCTCACTTGACGGGGGATGCACCGGAATTCAAGGAAATGCCGGCCGGCACCCCGCATCTGGACCTCGAGCAACTGGTCCGCTCGGCCGAAGCCCACCGCCCCGGCGACGTGATGCAGTATTTCGGCTGGGACGACGATGACCCCAACGGCGTCTACGCCATCATGGGCAAGACCGCCGGCGGCGACCCTAACGAATCCCACAGTTTCATGCTCGACGCGCGCACTGGCGAAGCGATGGAAACGCCGAGCGCCAATGGCGGTTTCATGATGATCATGCTGCGCCTGCACGTGGACATGTATGCAGGGCTCCCGGGCAAGCTGTTGCTGGCATTCATGGGACTGCTGTTTGTCATGGCGATCGTGTCCGGCGTCGTGTTGTACGCCCCTTTCATGCGCCGACTGGATTTCGCCACGGTGCGGCCGAATAAATCCAAGCGAGTACGTTGGCTGGACCTGCACAACCTGATCGGCGTCGTCACGCTGACCTGGGCCATGGTCGTCGGCCTGACTGGCGTGCTCAACGCCTGCGCCGATCTGGTGATCGCGCAATGGCGCACCGACGCGCTGATGACCATGATCGCCCCGTACAAGGACGCCCCGCCCCTGGCCGAGCGCGCACCTGCGACCCGGCTGATCGACATTTCCAAAGCCACTGTCCCCGGCGCCGAGCCGAGCTTCATTGCGTTTCCCGGCTCGCGCTTTTCCAGCGAGCATCACTACGCCGTGTTCATGAAAGGCGACACGCATCTGACGTCCCATCTGCTGACCCCTGTCCTGATCGACGCCCAGGACCTGCAGGTCACCGCAACACTGGGACGCCCGTGGTACATGGACGCCCTGCTGCTGTCGCAACCGCTGCACTTCGGCGACTACGGCGGCATGCCGATGAAAATCCTCTGGGCCGCGCTGGACGTCTTGACCATCATCGTGCTCGGCAGTGGCTTGTACCTGTGGTGGGTCCGTCGTCGCGCTGCCGTCGCCGTTGCGAAAGCGGTCGCCGTAGAGGCAGAAGTGGCATGACCCGGCACAAAAAGCATTCGGCGTTCTGGAAGACCTTCGGCACGCCCGGCTGGATCGCCCTGCTGACCGCAGTCGGCCTGTTCGCCGCGCTGCTCGGCGACGGTGCGTGGGATGTACTTGCCTGGGTGGGCATGGCCATTCCGACCTGGTACAGCTGCAAAGGATTGATGGCACGCAAGCGGGTTTGATTCACCGAACCCTGCTTCTACATGATTTACATCGGATCGTACCCAATGAACCGGTTTGCCTTGACGATGGCAGGGGCGCGCGCATCCGCAGTAAAGCATCGCATCCTGCCTGGCATCCCTTAGTTATAAGCCGAACAAGTCTGTAAGAAGCTTCCCTCAAAACAACAGTAAGCGTCCTGCATGCTCCGACACCCAGGCTGACCTCCCCTGCGAGTCACCCTCCCGATAATCAATATTCCGCCCTGGCAGGGCATCCACAATATCCATCGGGAAGACCCACCATGGCGCTCGACGCATTTTTGAAGATTGACGGCATACCTGGCGAAGCACTGGATGAGCAGTGCAAAGACTGGATTGAAATCACCGGGTATTCGTTCGGCACCTACCAGTCCGCGTCCGTTACAGCCAGCACGGCAGGCGGCGCAACTTCCGGGCGTACCACACTCAGCAACCTGACGCTGACCAAGATGCTCGACAAGTCGAGCTGCAAACTGATGGCAGCCAACTGCGCCGGAGAGCACTTCAAGGAAGTAAAGCTTTCCGTCCACCGTGCAGGGGGCGACAAAATGAAGTTCTACGAAATCATTCTCGAAGAAGTGATCATTGCCGAATACAACCAACTCGCCAACGACGGCATTCCCACCGAACTCATCCAGCTCAACTACGGCCGTATCCGCTCGACCTACACCCTGCAAAAAAGAAACGACGGGAGCGCGGCCGGCAGCGTAACGGGCGGATGGGACAGGATCGGCAATAAGCAATATTGCTGAGCGAGGGACATGTCATGGACTTCGAACGTACCCAACATGTCGGCCATTACGGTGTCGTGTTTACGCTTATTCACTTCACCGTGCAGCCGGACGATGCCGCATCGTTGAGAACGATCAACCTACCGGAAATAACCAAGGGTCATTTTGAGGTTATCCGGTTGATTGAGGAAACCTACGAGCGAATGCTTGCACAGGGGCGGCCTTGCCGGATGGTGCTTGCGGTGTCTAATCGCCTTAGCCGGAATACTGCCGATCTATTAAATGATCAACGAGTGAGAGTGGGTGGCGCCATATCCTCGCTGAGCGGCAAAGCTGTTACAGAGGTGTTCGGTCCGTTAGTAGGAGGGATGGCGGGCATGTTCTCAGGAGGGAAGATCAAACAAGGAATCCCGACCTACCACGTCGGTGATGTAATAGTCAGTATCGACGCTCAAGTCGCGGGAGGTATTGGCCCTCAGAGATCCTCGTCAGCATTGCTGCTTAAAAACAACGGTGATGGCTAGATGGCGTTTTATATCTCGTTAATCATCGTCGCGGCTGCCATCTGGAGCGCCTGTCGAGTCACAAGACGCTGGCGCTATCAGTGGGTGCTTGGCCTCGCCATCATCGTCTTTTGGTTTTCTTACGTTGTCCCTTGGGTCGTGAGAGCGGAAGCAATTGAAGATGAGCAATTTCTTGATTATGAAATATTGCTCGAAGGCCTGCTCTACGTAGGGTTGGGATTACTGGGCGACAACTGGTGGCGTGACGACGAACCAAAGTAGCGAATCGCATTGACTCACCCACCCACTGGCTTGTCCCACGCTCCACCTCGCGCGGGGCGAGCACCTCCCGCCGTTCCAGTCATCACATGACCTCCCTCCATTTACAAATCCGGTAGGCCTGCCTTCTGCCCGAATCTCACGACTCCACAGGCACTCCATCACCCAAAACCCAGCCCCGCCGGTGACAATCCAGTTACATATAGAAATACAATGGCAATTTATGGGTATTTCAATTGACAAAAAAACGTGAGTTTGACTAAATCCAGTCGTACGACGACGTATAACGATCGCCGCCAAATAAAAACAATACCCAGAGTGGACTCGATGAAAATCAAAGGCATCCGTTGGTGGATGGTCGCGCTGATAACCGGCGGTCTGATCGTCAACTATCTCGCGCGCAACACCCTCTCCGTCGCCGCTCCCACCATGATGAGCGAGCTGAACATTTCCACCGAACAGTACTCGCACGTCGTCATCGCGTGGCAGATGGGCTATGCCTTCATGCAGCCGGTTGCCGGCTATGTGATCGACGCCATCGGCACCAAGATCGGCTTTGCAGTGTTTGCCATCGCCTGGTCTGTGGCGTGCGCATCAGCGGCCATGGCCACCGGCTGGCAGAGTCTGGCGTTCCTGCGCAGCTTGCTGGGCATCACTGAAGCAGCGGGATTTCCGGCAGCAATCAAAGCGACCACCGAATGGTTTCCGGCCAAAGAGCGCTCCGTCGCTATCGGCTGGTTCAACATCGGTTCTTCGATCGGTGCGTTGCTGGCCCCTCCCCTCGTGGTCTGGGCGATCCTGCACAGCGGCTGGCAGATTGCGTTCATCATCGTCGGTGGGCTGGGTCTGCTGTGGAGCGCGGGCTGGATGTTCTTGTACAAGCACCCGCGCAATCAGCGTTTGCTGGGTGACGAGGAGCGCGATTACATTCTTGCCGGTCAGGAATCCCACCTGAAGGACGCGCCGACCAAGCACGCCAGCTGGAAGAAGATCGTCGGTACGCGCAATTTCTACGCAATCGCCTCCGCCCGCATGCTGTCGGAGCCGGCCTGGCAGACGTTCAACGCCTGGATTCCGCTGTACCTGATGACCGAACGCCACATGAACATCAAGGAAATCGCGATGTTTGCCTGGCTGCCGTTTCTCGCCGCCGACATTGGCTGCGTATTGGGCGGTTACCTGAGCCCGTTCTTCTACAAGCACTTCAACGTGTCGCTGCTGACGTCGCGCAAGATGGTGATGGTGTTGGGCTCGCTATGCATGATCGGCCCTGGCTGCATCGGTCTGGTGGACAGCCCTTATGTCGCGATCGCGCTGCTGTGCGCCGGCGGCTTTGCGCACCAGACGCTGTCGGGCGCCTTGTACGCAATCACGTCGGACTCCTTCGGCAAGAACGAAGTGGGTACCGCAACGGGTCTGGGTGGCATGTTCGGGTTTCTGGGCGCGGCGCTGTTCACGCTGGTGCTCGGGATCATGGTCACCAAAGTAGGCTACAGCCCACTGTTCGTGGCGCTGGCGGCTTTCGATCTCATCGCCGCCACCATCATCTGGTTTGTTGCCAAGCCGCTGTTGACCGGCACACCCTCGGCGCAATCCGGCAGTGCATCGGCTGATTCTGCGGACGTCGTTCCGACGGTCTGACATCTATGGCCGGGCCGTCGCAAATCGGCCCGGCATTGCATCCGGATATTGCACAGCGTCGTGGCCCTGACTAGTCTGGAGGGCCAGGTCGATCAGAGGAATGTCCATGTCTGCGCCCAACATGACGTTGTATTACAACGCTGCTTCGCCCTTCGCGCGCAAGGTGCTGATCTTGCTTCATGAAACCGGACAGGCAAACCGGGTCAGTCTCAAAGCCGTTGCGCTCACCCCCGTCAGCCCCGACGCTGAAATTTGTCGCGACAACCCCTGCGGGAAGATTCCGGCGCTGTGTCTGGCCGACGACAACGTCATCCATGACAGCCGTGTGATTCTCGAATACCTGGACCAGCAGCATGTCGGCAACCCCCTCATTCCAAAAGAAGGCTCGGCGCGCTGGCGGCGATTGACGCTCGCGTCACTGGCCGATGCCCTCATGGACGCTGCGCTGCTTATCCGTTACGAGACCTTCCTGCGCCCCGAGGAGAAACACTGGTCGGAATGGCTCGACGCCCAGCAGGAAAAAATCACTCGCACGCTGGCCTATTTCGAAGCCGAAGCTGTCACTGAATTGAGTTCGCACTTCGACGTTGCGTCGATCAGCGTGGCATGTGCAGTGGGCTATCTGGATTTCCGCCAGCCAAACCTGGGCTGGCGCAGTAGCTACCCGCGATTGGCGAGCTGGTATTACGAAGTCAGTCAGCGGCCGTCGATGCTGGAGACTCAGCCGCCTGCGTAGCGAACGTTGGGAAGTATGCGAAGGCGTTGAGTCAGTCGATATTCTCAGCGCTGACCCACCGCGTTCGCCAGCAAGCCGGCTCCTACGGATTGCGTGTACGCCTGAAATTTCGGGAGCTGCGAGATCCATTGTAGGAGCGCTCTTGCCCGCGAAGGCGGTGGGTCAAACGATGTTGAGGGCGAAGGCTGATCGCATTCGCGGGTTCCTCGAAATCATCACAGCGCTCATCAGCACTCAGGCTTGTCGGCCGTATAACGACGGGCCGGGTTAACCGCCGCGCCGAATTCGCGCAGGGCTTTGGCGCCGATCAGCAACGGATAGTTGAAGTGGCTGCGGTCGACGAGGTTGACCTCCACGGTGCGTTTCACGTTGCCCAGGCACAGTTCGAGGTCAACAACCGGGCGCTTGGTGGGATCGGCCGGTTCTTCGTCATCGTCACCTTCGGAACGGCCCTTGATCCGGCTGATGCGCGAGACCTTGTGCTCGTACACTTTGCTGTCAGCGTCTTTGGTGGCCAGACGGAAGCGCACCCAGTCATCGCCATCGCGTTTGAACAGTTCGATGTCCTTGGCCGACAGCGATGCGGTCAACGCGCCGGTGTCCATTTTGGCCTTGAACGTCTCGCCAATCTCCGAGACCTGGATGTATTCGTAACGGCCATACAACGTCGGTTCGGCAGCCATGACAGGCAACGCCAGCAAAGACATAAGCGCCAGAAGGGATTTCACGTCACAGATTCCTCGTGATGGATGGGCGAGAGTGTGTGCCCGATTTAGACCGTAACTTTGCCGATGGTTCGCGCCAGACTTCGCGCTCAGCGGCAAGCGGGCCAAGCATACGTAGCGTACCGACAAAGGCGTGAAACATTCGTCGGTATCACCAGGATTTTGCGCCCGGCGCCCGGCCTGCTTATCATTGCGCGCCACCCTGTCGACCGCGAGTGCCTTATGCGTCACCTGCTCACCGGAATTGCCGTCACGCTGCTGCTTCTGCTCAATACGCTGGTGCTGATAGGCCCGCTGATGGTCTTTGCGCTGCTCAAGTTGGTGTTCCAGAGCGAGATGCGCGACAACTGCTCGGCGGCCGTGATGTGGATTGCCGAGACCTGGTGTGAAATCAACAAGCTGATTTTCAAAATTTGCCTGCCGACCCGGTGGGAAATCCGCGGCGACGAAGGCCTGCGTGGCGAAACTTCCTATCTGGTCATCGGTAACCATCAGTCGTGGGTCGACATCCCGGCGCTGGTGCAGGCGTTGAATCGACGTACGCCCTTCTTCAAATTCTTCCTCAAGAAAGAGCTGATCTGGGTGCCGTTTCTGGGGCTGGCGTGGTGGGCACTCGATTACCCGTTCATGAAGCGCTACACCAAGGCGTTTCTGGCCAGGCATCCCGAGCTCAGGGGCAAGGATCTGGCCATCACCCGCGAGGCATGCGAGCTGTTCAAACGTCAGCCGGCGACGATCGTGAATTACCTGGAAGGCACGCGCTTCACCCCGTCGAAAAAGGCCCAACAGGCTTCGCCCTACCGCTATCTGCTCAAGCCCAAGGCAGGCGGCGTCGCATTCGTGCTGGCAGCGATGGGTGAGCAACTGGACGCCGTGCTTGATGTGACGGTGGTCTATCCGAGCGAGCGCATTCCGGGGTTCTGGGACTTGCTATCAGGACGAGTGCCGCGGGTGATCGTCGACATCAAGACCCGCGAACTCGACCCTGCGCTGTGGCAGGGTGATTACGAGAACGATCCGGTGTTCCGCGTGTATGTGCAGAACTGGGTCAACCGGCTGTGGGAAGAGAAGGATGCGCGGATTGCCGAGTTGCGGGATAACCCGGCAGACGCATGCCCCTTGTAGGAGCGCGCTTGCCCGCGAATGGTATTTGTGACGACAGAGCTTCATCGGATATACCTATTTTCGCGGGCAAGCGCGCGCCTACAGGGTAGGTGTCGCTCAAAAGCCGTGTTCAGTAAGCGAAATCACTTGGCGCCCCAGACGCCACTCAACGCCTGCAACGCCGAACCGCCCGCGCCCTGCTGACCGAGGTATTGCAGGATCACCGGCACGAACTGGCTGACCATGCTGCTGTTCATGCCCAGCGCGCTGAAGGCCTTGTTCACGTCGCCCATGCTCTGCACATTGCCCAGCGCGCTGTCCAAGGCAGAGTTGCTGCTCCCGGAATTACCCAGCAGTCCGCCCAGACCACTCAGGCTGCCAAGGGCCGAATTGCCGGCCAGTTGGTCGAGGCCTGGCACCGATTTGCTCAGTTGCGAATAGTCATTGCCGGCGAGCTTGTTCTTGGCCAGACCCAACAAAGCGCCGGTCCCGCCCACCGCTTGCTCCGGCGTGACGTTCAATTGCGTACCCAGCGTGTTCAACAGCCCGGCTGCCTCAGGTGCGGCGGTTGCCTTTTGCTGACCGCCAGTGGCGTTAGAAACAGCATTGGCTGCGTCATTCAGATTGAAAGCGAAGACCGGCGTCGCCGCCAACGCCATCAGGCTCGCCAGCGCAGCACCACGTATATTTCTCAGTGAAACTTTCATCGCAACAACCTCGTTTTCCGGAGGACCGGCCATGGCCGGGTAAACACGCGTTGGACCGCCCCTCGAAGGGAAGTTCCACGCAAGGCCTCAGGGTTTGCTGACATAAAACAAACGCTGCGGCTCAAACGTCCGCGCCAGCCGTCGATCCGCAGCCGTCGAGCCCGCCCGCAAGAGCCGGTGGCGAATGAACGCCTTATCGAAATGCTCACCGCTGTGGAGCTTCTCGCGCAGGCTGATCAAGCGCGTGCCGCCCTGATGATCGTCGGCCCGATAAAGCGGTTCACTGAAGAGGCGCACTTGGGCGTCGGGGTTAGCTCCGGTGGATCTCAGCTGCACCTGGGTAATGATCGCGAAACCGGACAGCCAGGGCGACCATAGCCGGGAGACATCCGCGGCGAAACACTCACCCGGCGTGAAGTCAGCCTCGCAGTCCGACAGCTCACGGTAGGTCGGTGCCACTCGCACATGCTGGCGATACGCAGCGCGGTATCCGGTCTCGCAGACCGGCGGCGCAACCCCGGCCCAGATGCAGGCGTTGGCGTTTTCAAAGAACAGCTCTGACGATGCCCAGCCCGATGAAACGGGCTCAAGGTGAGCGCTCGTCAGCCTGGCAGGCAAGACAATGAGCGGCATTGCGAAGACGAAATGAATCGATGTTCTAACCCACCAGACAAGCATGCATGACCCGCCAACTGAAAAACCGGCCGGACAAATAACACGGAGATAAGGCCGCTGAAACAAGCAGGAATGGAATTCAAACGCTCCTCAATCATTTTCAGAAACGCCCTACAAATGTCGGGTTAGAGCCCTACGTCAGGCATAAAAAAAGCGACCCGAAGGTCGCCTTTTGTGAGCGTCAGAAGATCACGCGGCGCTGAACAGTTTGTGTGGATCGATGACGAATTTCTTCGGCACACCGGCATCGAATTCGCCGTAACCGCGCGGGGCGTCGTCGAGGCTGATGACTTCCACGCCCACCACGTCGGCGATGTTGATGCGGTCCCACATGATGGCCTGCATCAGTTGGCGGTTGTACTTCATGACCGGCGTCTGGCCGGTGTGGAAACTGTGGGATTTGGCCCAGCCCAGACCGAACCGAATGCTCAGCGCGCCGACCTTGGCGGCAGCGTCCACGGCGCCCGGGTCTTCCGTCACGTACAGGCCAGGAATGCCGATCTTGCCGGCGACACGAACAACGCCCATCAGCGAGTTGAGTACGGTGGCCGGTGCCTCGGCTTTGGCGCCCGCATGTCCATGACCGCGCGCTTCAAAGCCCACGGCATCGACCGCGCAGTCCACCTCCGGCTCACCCAACAGATCGGCGATCTGCTCGTGCAGCGGGGTGTCCTTGGACAGGTCGGCGATCTCGAAACCCTGGGCCTTGGCGTGCGCCAGACGCACCGGATTGACGTCACCGACGATCACCACGGCCGCGCCGAGCAAGCGCGCTGAAGCGGCGGCGGCAAGACCCACCGGACCTGCGCCAGCGATGTACACCGAGCTGCCCGGACCCACACCGGCAGTCACCGCGCCGTGATAACCGGTTGGCAGGATGTCGGAGAGGCAGGTCAGGTCGCGGATCTTCGACATCGCCTTGTCGCGATCGGGAAACTTGAGGAGGTTGAAGTCGGCGTACGGCACGAGCACGTATTCGGCCTGGCCGCCGGTCCAGTCGCCCATGTCGACATAACCGTAAGCACCGCCGGCGCGGGCCGGGTTAACAGTCAGGCAGACGCCGGTGTGTTGCTCTTTGCAGGAGCGGCAACGGCCGCAGGCGACGTTGAACGGCACGGAGACCAGATCACCGATCTTGAGGTTCTCGACGTCGCTGCCCTTCTCGATCACTTCACCAGTGATTTCGTGGCCGAGCACAAGGCCGACCTGGGCCGTCGTCCGGCCACGCACCATGTGTTGATCGGAACCACAAATGTTGGTGGAAACCACGCGCAAGATCACCCCGTGCTCGATCTTCTTGCCGCGCGGGTCCTGCATCTTGGGATAGTCGATTTTCTGCACTTCGACCTTGCCTGAGCCGAGATACACCACACCACGATTACCAGACATGCCTTCACCTCTTTATTTATTGTTGGATAGAGAGTGGATCGGGTTTCGAGCGGCAAGCTACAAGCCGCAAGAAATGTGCACACCGCCTTTTCTTGCGGCTTCAAGCTTGAAACTTGCAGCTACCACCTAAAGCACCACGGTTCTGTTGGCATTGAGAAACACACGTCGCTCAATGTGGTAACCCACTGCCCGCGCGAGGGTTAGGCCTTCGATGTCGCGGCCCTTGGCGATCAGGTCTTCAGGGTAGTGACTGTGGTCTACCACCTCCACGCCTTGGGCGATGATCGGCCCTTCATCCAGGTCGTTGTTAATGTAATGCGCTGTCGCGCCGACCAGTTTCACGCCCTTGTTGTAGGCTTGGTGATACGGCTTGGCGCCCTTGAACCCCGGCAGCAGCGAGTGATGAATGTTGATCGCCTTGCCATCGAGCTTGCGACACAGCTCCGGCGACAGCACTTGCATGTAGCGGGCGAGCACCACCAGTTCCGCGCCGGTGTCTTCGATGACTTTCATCACCTTGGCTTCCTGCGCCGGTTTGTCGTTGGGGTCGAGGGGGAAATGGTAGTAGGGAATGTCGTGCCAGCGCGCCAGCGGTTCGAGGTCCGGGTGATTGGAGACGACGGCGACCACGTCCATGGACAGCTGATTGATGCGCTGGCGGTAGAGCAGATCGTTGAGGCAGTGGTCGGCCTTGGAGACCATGATCACCACTTTCGGGCGGTAGTTCGGGGCGGTGAGTTCGAAGATCATGCCGAACGATTCGCCCCGCTCGGCCAGGCCTGCCCGGAAAGACGCGACGTCAAATCCCTCAGGCTGGCGGAACTCGACGCGAATGAAAAAGCGGCTGGACAGTCGATCATCGAACGAATGGTGCTCGGTGACGTAACAGCCTTGCTCGAAGAGGTAACGCGTCACCGCGTCCACCGTGCCCAGCACGCTGGGGCAGTCGGCGGTCAGAATCCAGGTATCGGGGGCGCGGCTCATGGGGTGTTGCTCCTGTGATCGTTCCCACGCTCTGCGTGGGAATGCAGTTCGGGACGCTCCGCGTCCATTGTCGAGTGACGCAGAGCGTCGTGGGCGGCGTTACCACGCGGAGCGTGGGAACGATCAACAACGATCAGCATAAGTCGCGTGGTCAACCTGGACTCAGGCGGCGACACCCAGACCATACTCCGCGCTCGCGTCCTGCAGCCACAGCCACCAGTAATCAGCGAAGCTGCGGCGGATGACCAGTTCCCAGGTCTCTTCGCCGGTACGGCGGATCACCAGCTGCGATTTGGCGAAAACCGTGCCGATGGCCTTGCCCACCGGGAAGCTGTTCGGGTGCACGTCGTAGCTGGTGGATTTCATCAGCACTTCGCGGACCTTCGGGCCGGTCAGCTCCAGCAGCGATTGCCCGCCGCTGACGTTGACGATAGCGATGTGCAAACCGGCGAGCGCTTCACGCAGCTTCTGCTCAACGGCGAATTCTTCACCGGTTGGCACAATCAGCAGCCACTCGTCCGGGCCAAGCCACTGGATCGAGCTATCGCCGCTGGACACCAGCGCCAGCGCACCCGGTAACTCCATGCCCAACGCCTTGTGCACGCCGGCAGCGAACGCCGGATCGTGACCGTTGCCGCGGATGGTCAGGTGGCCAAGCAGTTTTTTCTCCCGCAGCACGATGCCCGGATTGCTGCGGCCTTTGCCGATCAGGCTTTGAAGGTCAGCATGAAACAGCGGCGACTCGGCTTTGGCGTCGGTCGCTGGTCGCTGTTGGTAAACGTTGGCTGTGGTCATAGAGCACCTGTGTTGAATTCTGTTGTTTCAGTGAGCGCAGACCTTGTAGGAGCGCGCTTGCCCGCGAAGGGTATTGCTGACGACAGAGCTTTATCGGATGTACCTGGTTTCGCGGGCAAGCGCGCTCCTACAATTGATCGCGTTCCTCTGTAGAAGCCGGCTTGCTGGCGAACCGATCCGGCAACGCGACGTGTAAGACACACCGCGCTCGCCCACCCGATCACTCCACGTTCTGCTGATCACCCTTCGGATCGAAGAACACCGAGGACACGATCTCCGCCTCGATCACCGATCCATCCGCCAGCGGCGCGAACACCCGCTCGCCCATGCGCTTCAGCCCGCCCTTCACCACGCCCATCGCAAACGAATAGCCCAACGAGTTCGATGCGTAACTCGACGTCACGTGGCCCACCATCTTCATCGGGATCGCCTGCTTCGGATCGAACACCAATTGCGCGCCTTCCGGCAGCCACTGGTTCGGATCAACCGGCTTCAGGCCGACGAGTTGCTTGCGATCTTCCCGCACGCAGTCCTCACGGTTCATGCCGCGCTGGCCGATCCACGAGAACGGCTTGGTACGGCCGACACACCAGCCCATGTTCAAATCGTCCGGGGTCATCGAGCCGTCGGTGTCCTGGCCGACAATGATGAAGCCCTTCTCGGCCCGCAGGACGTGCATGGTTTCAGTGCCGTACGGGGTCAAGTTGTACTGTTTGCCCGCTTCGGCGATTTTTTCCAGAACGCCCATGGCGTAGTCGGCCTGGATGTTCACTTCGTAGGAAAGCTCACCGGTAAACGAAATCCGGAACACCCGCGCCGGCACACCGCCCACCAGACCTTCTTTCCAGGTCATGAACGGAAATGCTTCACGGCCCAGGTCGATGTCAGTCACTTCGCTGAGGAGCTTGCGGCTGTTCGGGCCCGACAGGGTCAGGGTCGCGTAGTGATCGGTGACAGAGGTGAAGTACACCTTCAGGTCCGGCCATTCGGTCTGTTGATAGATTTCCAGCCACTGCAGCACGCGTGCAGCGCCACCGGTGGTGGTGGTCATGATGAAGTGGTTGTCGGCGATGCAGGCGGTAACGCCGTCGTCGAAGACCATGCCGTCTTCTTTGCACATCAGGCCGTAACGCGCTTTACCCACATCCAGCTTGGTCCAGGCGTTGGTGTAGATGCGATTCAGAAACTCCCGAGCATCCGGGCCTTGAATGTCGATCTTGCCCAGCGTCGATGCGTCCAGCAGACCGACGCTGTCGCGCACGGCCTTGCATTCGCGGCGCACGGCGGTGTGGATGTCTTCACCGGCTTTCGGGAAATACCACGGGCGTTTCCACTGCCCGACGTCCTCGAATTCGGCGCCGTTCTTCACGTGCCACGCATGCAGCGCGGTGAAGCGCACAGGCTCGAAGACGTGACCGCAGTGACGTCCGGCAATGGCGCCGAAGGTCACCGGCGTGTAGTTCGGACGGAACATGGTGGTGCCCATTTCCGGGATCGACACGTTCAGCGAACGGGCGGCAATCGCCAGGCCGTTGACGTTGCCGAGCTTGCCCTGATCGGTACCGAACCCCAGCGCGGTGTAGCGTTTGACGTGCTCGACGGATTCGAAACCCTCGCGGGTCGCCAGCTCGATGGCCGCTGCGGTGACGTCATTCTGCAGGTCGACGAATTGCTTCGGCGCCCGGGCAGTGCCCTTCTCGTGCGGTACTTGAAACAGCGCCAGGGTCGGTTCTTCCACGCGGCTCAAGGCTTTGGGCAGTACGCCCTCGACCGGTTTGAACCCGGCTTCGCTGGCGGCACGCACACCGCCTTCAAAACCGTCGGCCAGCGAGTCGCCGAGCGCGTAAACGCCGTTCACACCGCCGACGCAGACGCGTTTCTGCGGCGCTTCGCCCGGCACGAAACCGAGGATGTCTTCGCGCCAGACCGGCTTGCCGCCCAAGTGCGACGCCAAGTGAACGATCGGGCTGTAACCGCCGGAGCTGGCGACCAGATCGCAGTCGAGCCACTCGCCCGGGCTGGTGACCTTGTGGGCTTTGACGTCGATGGCGGCCACGCGGGCGGCACTGACGCGCTTGCTGCCACGGGCTTCCACCACGGCGCTGCCGGTCAGGATACGAATGCCTTTGGCACGGGCTTCTTCCACCAACGCACCGCGCGGGTTGTGACGCGCATCGGCGACGGCGACCACGTGCAGGCCAGCGTCGAGCCAGTCCAGCGCCACGCGATAGGCGTAATCGTTGTTGGTCGACAGCACCAGTTTCTTGCCCGGCGCCACGCCATAACGGCGCACGTAAGTAGAGACGGCGCCGGCCAGCATATTCCCCGGCACATCGTTGTTGCCGTAAACCAGCGGACGCTCATGGGTACCGCTCGCCAGCACCACACGCTGGGCGCGAACCCGGTGCATGCGCTGACGTACCTGGCCAATCGGTGCGCGGTCACCGAGGTGATCGGTCAGACGCTCATGAATGGTCAGGAAATTGTGGTCGTGATAACCGTTCACCGTGGCGCGCGGCAGCAGGGTGACGTTGGGCAGGCCTTTGAGTTCGGCCACCACCGTCGCCACCCAGTCAGCCGCCGGTTTGCCGTCCAGACTTTCGCGGCTGTCCAACAGGCTGCCGCCAAATTCTTCCTGCTCGTCTGCCAGGATGACCCGGGCACCGCTGCGCGCGGCGGCCAGTGCAGCGGCCAGACCTGCAGGGCCGGCGCCGACCACCAGCACGTCGCAGTGCTGGTTCATGTTGTCGTAGGTGTCCGGGTCGAGCTCAGTCGGCGAACGGCCCAGCCCCGCTGCCTTGCGGATGTACTTCTCGTAGGTCATCCAGAACGACTGGGGGTACATGAAGGTTTTGTAGTAGAAGCCCGGCGGCATCAGCTTGCCGCCGACCTTGCCGAGAATGCCCATCATGTCGGTGTTCACGCTCGGCCAGCCGTTGGTGCTGGTCGCGACGAGGCCCGAATAAAGCGCCTGTTGCGTGGCGCGCACGTTGGGGATCTGCGTGGCTTCGGTCGCGCCGATCTGCAGCACGGCATTAGGCTCTTCGGAACCTGCTGCAAAGATGCCGCGAGGTCGGGAATATTTGAAGCTGCGGCCAATGATGTCGACGCCGTTGGCGAGCAAGGCGGCGGCCAGGGTGTCGCCTTCAAAGCCCTGATAGGTCTGGCCATTGAAGTTGAAATTCAGGACCTTGCTGCGATCGATGCGGCCGCCGTTGGGCAAGCGATTGGACTGGCTCATACCTGATCCCCCTTTCTGATCGCAGGCGCCGGATTGACGAACTGAGGCTGCGTGCCAATCGGATAGGTTTCGAGAATTTCGTAGGTCACGGTGTCACGCGTGGTGTTGAAGTACTGACGGCAACCCGCTGCGTGAATCCACAACTCGTGGTGCAGACCGCGCGGGTTGTCGCGAAAGAACATGTAGTCGCCCCACTCCTCGTCGGTGCACGCAGCCGGGTCGAGTGGACGCGGGATGTGGGCCTGACCGGAGACGTGGAATTCCTCTTCGGAGCGCAGTTCGCCACAGTGAGGACAGAAGATGTGCAGCATGGGATTTCTCCTGTGAGTGGGTTAGTGCGCAACCGCAGCGGCGCCGTGCTCGTCGATGAGCGCGCCGTTGTGGAACCGGTCGATTGAGAAGGGTTTGGCCAGCGGGTGCATTTCGCCTTTCGCCAGACTGGCAGCAAACACGTTGCCCGAGCCCGGCGTCGCCTTGAAGCCACCGGTGCCCCAACCGCAGTTGAAGAACATGTTCGGCACCGGCGTCTTGGAAATGATCGGGCAGGCGTCCGGCGTGGTGTCGACGATGCCGCCCCACTGGCGGTTCATGCGTACCCGGGACAGCACCGGGAACATCTCGACGATGGCCTGAATGGTGTGCTCGATCACCGGGTACGAGCCGCGCTGGCCATAGCCGATCCAGCTGTCGATACCGGCACCGATCACCAGGTCGCCCTTGTCGGACTGGCTGATGTAGCCGTGCACGGCGTTGGACATGATCACGCTGTCGATAATCGGCTTGATCGGCTCGGACACCAGCGCTTGCAACGGATGGGATTCGACCGGCAAACGGAACCCGGCGAGCTTGGCCATGTGGCCGGAGTTGCCGGCCGTCACCACGCCGACGCGCTTGGCACCGATAAAGCCCTTGTTGGTTTCGACGCCGATGCACACGCCGTTTTCCTTGCGAAACCCGGTCACTTCGGTCTGCTGAATCAGGTCCACGCCCAACGCATCGGCGGCACGGGCATAGCCCCAGGCCACGGCGTCATGACGCGCCACACCGCCGCGACGTTGCACAGTCGCGCCAATGATCGGGTAACGGGTGTTTTTCGAGCAGTCGAGGTACGGAATTTCTTCAGCCACTTGCTTGCCGTTGAGCAGCTCGCCGTCGACGCCGTTCAAGCGGTTGGCGCTGACGCGGCGCTCGGAATCACGCATGTCCTGCAGGGTGTGGCACAGGTTGTAAACGCCGCGCTGGGAGAACATGACGTTGTAGTTGATATCCTGAGACAGGCCTTCCCACAGCTTCATCGCGTGTTCGTACAAGTGCGCGGATTCGTCCCACAGGTAGTTGGAACGCACGATGGTGGTGTTACGCGCGGTATTGCCGCCGCCCAACCAGCCTTTTTCGACCACGGCCACGTTGGTGATGCCGTGTTCTTTGGCCAGGTAATACGCCGTCGCCAGACCGTGGCCGCCGCCGCCGACGATGACTACGTCGTAGACCTTTTTCGGGGTCGGCGTGCGCCACATGCGCTGCCAGTTTTCGTGGTGGCTGAGGGAGTGTTTGAGGAGGCCGAAGCCCGAGTAATGCTGCATGGTGCGACTCCTGACTCAGCGGTAAACCGGGAAATCGGCGCACAGCGCGGCGACCTGCTCGGCAACATTGGCCTCGACATCGGCGTCGCCGAGGTTGTCGAGGATGTCGCAGATCCAGCCGGCCAGCGTGATGCACTGGGTAACTTTGAAACCGCGCGTGGTCACCGCCGGGGTGCCGATGCGCAGGCCCGAGGTCACGAACGGCGACTGCGGGTCGTTCGGCACGGCGTTCTTGTTGACGGTGATGTGCGCTCGACCGAGCGCAGCATCGGCATCCTTCCCGGTCAGGCCCTGACGAATCAGGCTGACGAGGAACAGGTGGTTATCGGTCCCGCCCGAAACAACGTCGTAACCTCGATCGATAAACACCTGGGCCATGGCCTGGGCGTTGTCGATCACTTGCTGTTGATAGGCTTTGAATCCGGGCTCCATGGCTTCTTTGAAGCACACGGCCTTGCCGGCAATCACATGCATCAGCGGACCACCCTGGGAACCCGGGAACACGGCGGAATTGAGTTTCTTCTCGATCTCTTCGTTGGCCTTGGCCAGGATCAAGCCGCCACGCGGACCGCGCAGGGTTTTGTGGGTGGTGGTGGTGACCACATCGGCGTACGGCAGCGGGTTCGGGTACAAACCCGCAGCGACCAGACCGGCGACGTGGGCCATGTCAACGAACAGCAACGCGCCCACTTTGTCGGCGATCTCGCGAAAGCGCGGGAAATCCAGGGTTTTGGAGTAGGCCGAGAAACCGGCAACGATCATCTTCGGTTTGTGCTCGACGGCCAGTCGCTCGACTTCGTCGTAATCGATCAGGCCGGTGGCAACGTCGATACCGTATTGAACGGCGTTGTACAGCTTGCCCGAGGACGACACTTTGGCGCCGTGGGTCAGGTGACCGCCATGGGCCAGGCTCATGCCCAAAAGCGTATCGCCCGCTTGCAGCAGCGCCAGATAAACCGCGCTGTTGGCTGACGAGCCCGAGTGCGGCTGGACGTTGGCGTAGTCGGCGCCAAACAGCAACTTGGCGCGATCGATCGCCAGTTGCTCGACCTTGTCGACGTGCTCGCAGCCGCCGTAATAACGTTTGCCGGGATAACCCTCGGCGTATTTGTTGGTCAGGCCGCTGCCCTGTGCCTGCATCACGCGCTTGCTGGTGTAGTTCTCCGAGGCGATCAGCTCGATGTGGTCTTCCTGACGCTGCTCCTCGGCACCGATCGCCGCCAACAGTGCATCGTCATAACCCTGGATCTGGTCTTGCTTGCTGAACATCGCGGTTCTCCCAGCGGCGGCGCGGCGCCTGAATGATCGACAGGGCCTTGAACTGCCCTTTGGCCACGATGGTAGGGCTGACGATGACAGCCCAGATGCCTACGCACGCCACACAAAGGCGCGTTTACGACATCGTCGTCATGCAGAGATACGTCGGGCCATGGGCCGGGAGTGATGCACCACACTCCGCGTGGGGGCCATCATCTCCTCGGCTGTTAGCCAAGGGCCGGCAAGACATCTGCACTCACAGACCCAATCGTGAAAAAGCTAACTTCCAAGCGGTGCCCCTGCTTGCTGCTCGCTTACAAACCCCCTGTGAGTTATTGGCCAGTTCCCCAGGGGTAGCAGCAGTACAGGAGAAGCAGTTGCATATCTGCCAGCATTAAAAATTAATGACCAATAAACACAGTATTGAACACCCTTTAAACATACAGGCATATTCTGCAACAGATCAAACATAACGTTTATTGAGTTGAATATTAAAGAGAAGATAGGGTCGCAAGCCCAGCCAATGCTAGGCGATAGGTCATGTCAACAATCAAAAAACCTTATTACACAATGGAAAGAGCTTTGTTTCGTGGGAAAGTATGGAAGGAATACAGTGGTTCATTAGGCGCAGTCCCGATTAACACAACCCAGAAAATATCTTATAGTCAGCTTCCACCAGGAACGCTGCCTGAATCCGAGACTGATCAAGATAAGGTAGAAAGGCAAGAAACAAAAGAACCGGAGGTTGAGCGACCAATGCAAGTTAAACCCGTGCAGCCCGCGCAACTAAAAACCCATGACGCCGAGGATAAAGACAAGCTTCCCGAATTTGACATTCAGGACATACCAGACGCCATGGACAGAATCGGATGGCCTGTCGCCGCAAAGCTAGCGAGAGTGTGGTTTTCCACCCCGAAGAATATTTGGGACAACAACTTGAACTCAACCCAGCCCGTTAATAGCTCAATCGTCACTATCGACTGGGCTCTGAGCTACGGAAACCTCAGAGATAAATTCAACAAACTAATCGATGAAGATATTTATTCCGATAAAGCCGTTTCTCTAATCAGGAAAAAAATATTTCAACACGTCACAACACAATTCATCGAGACACAGAGCACAAGCCCAATCCTAAACTTAGAGACATCAACAGGCATAGCAGAGCTGAGTAAATTTCATTCACAATGGCAAGTCCAACAAAGAAGAATAAGCACCTTCGACACATTAGATGGCTTGTTAATGACTGACCTTTCTGCCGCACTTGGGAACTTCGTCCTTTACGCTGCCATTGGGAGAGCTGAGGTTAAAAGCGAACGCTACTTCGACTACCAAACCCATCCTTATCAATATTGCGCCGAGGCCACCGCCCGAGTGACACATGTCTACATTTACGTGAAGGATAACTACTCCTTCAATGACAAAGACCCAACAAATAGCCAATATCTCGGTCACTGGAACAAAAAGAATATGATCCTTTCATACACCGTTGCAGCAAATGACCTGCTGGGGCAGTATGCACCCGAATGGAAAGTTAAAAGTTTGAATAGTAGCGACGAAATTGAAAGGACAGAATTAAACTGGGACTACCTTATCAACAGATCAGAAGTAGACAAACCTATTGACAAGAGAACAGGCATCGTCAGAAAATTCATCGAAAAAGACATTTACTGGCCGGTATACAACAAGTCTTACAATGAATGGAGAGAGCAGCATGCGAGGGGTGGAGACTTCATGATTTTCAGCGAACCAAAACTTTACAAGCTAAAAAAACCTATCTCATTCAAGCTGGACCGAATATGCAGACCGTACGACAATACCTCCACACATCGGTAAAGAAAATCGCCCTAACTATTGCTTCAGTGATAATTTTTAGTGTGTTTTTTTTCGCTGCTGACTGGGCACTATCCGGAAAGTTTCACAACGGACTCATCATCGCTGGCCTGTCATTCGCCAGCGAACTTTCGCTTCCTCTGGGGTTGGCCATTTTGTCCTTTTTCGGATATAAAGCCACTAAAATTATCAGAGAAGAGAAATCCCCACGCCAAGAATTCGTAAAAATGATACCTGCGGCCAGCATATGGCTGAGCATCCTATTATTGACGATAAACTTTTTTGCGGGCCGCAGCATAACGGACTGCCAAAAATTCAATTACAACAACACGCTAAACGGCGGAATCAAAGAATTCAACGGCAAGCAATACACTGTCAATATCTGCGGAAGTGGAGTTAGCAACAGTCACTTTTTCGGTGATGGACTGGATGCCGTTCAGTTGACTATCATCGATGATAAAGGTGATGAATTAGCGAAGAGGAGCTACAAAGTCTCTTGGGACACTCAACCGGGGCATGAACCCCTTACCACAGAGAAAGATAGCATTACATACCAAGATGATGAGGACCAGCGGAGTTACATTATCAGCATGCCGCCAACACTTATAGACCGGATACAAGCAAGAGTTCCGCTTTTTAGAATTTGGGAATAGCTGTCCCCCATGCGTCATACGCTGGGTTTGAGTGCCCGTATTCAGTAGCCACACCGGTATAAGCGCGTTTGCCCGCGATTGGCGGTGAGTGAGGCGCCTTTACTGCGTCTGGACAAATGCTTTCCTCGGCAAGCGCGCTCCTGCAAAAGACTGCGACGCACACAAAAATCCCCGGTCGAGGCCGGGTTTTTTTTATGAGGCGATGTCGCAATCAGACAGATTTTGCAGGCAGCTGCCCGTCGGTCCTGAGCCTGCCGCGAATCATCGGCAACCCACCACACTTCCACCAGCGGGCATGAACACTGTCAACATTGACAGTATTCAACCAGCGATGGCGGAGCTACTTTTAAGCCAACGGAACGGCTGGCAGCCACTCACTCAAGGAATGATCATGGGCACAATCGCAAGGTCGCATAAGCTAACTCCCCAGTTATGGAAAACCTTGAGGGCGAAATCCGCCAGTCGACAAGGACCCGCTACGGAACCGCTGCTCTTTCTGACTCAAGGCGTGTTTCATACGGTGGATATTGAAGGCTCGGTCAAGCTGAGGATCATTCGAGAACTGAACACGCTTGAGGCGCTGATTGCCGTATACGTCGAGGATTCGGACCAAGTGCTTTCGACCACCGTTTCAGTGGGCGACGCCAGGCTTTATGCCACCCCCCAAGACATCGTTCACCAGGACGGAGGATTCTTTTCGGTCATTCTCAAGATCATTTCCTATCCGGACGCAGAGGTGGTCGCCGATATCTATCTATGGGAAATACCACCCATCGCCGCACCCGAGGCCGTCGAATCCGACCTTGCGCTGTATCTTCCCAAAGGCTCGACTTTCTACGTAAGTCCCTCTGAAGAGGACATTGTCATGGACAGAACGTTAAGACTCTCGGAAGACCGCCAGGTATCGGTGAACATCCGTACTGTTGAAGGGCGCAGCTACTCAACAACAGTCACGCAAGCCGAAGCCATTCGATGCGCCGCGCCCGGTGATTATTATGTGGAAAGCGGTTCCAATGAGCTGTCGGTCATATATGGCATCACCACTCATCCCGAATTACCGTTATCACCGATCCTCAAGCATATGCCGCTGCCGGATGTGCCGAGGTCCCGTCATGACCTCGGCACATGAGTGACGACATTCAGTTCTTTTGCGTAATTAACCCGTCAGCCCGGAACATGCTGCGAATGCCGCGAACGGCCTGACGAATCCGGTCCTGGTTCTCGATCAGGGCGAAGCGCACGTGGTCGTCGCCGTACTCACCGAAACCGACACCGGGAGAGACGCAGACCTTGGCTTCGGCGAGCAGCTTCTTGGCGAATTCCAGCGACCCCAAATGCGCGTAGGTTTCAGGGATCTTGGCCCAGACGTACATCGAGGCTTTCGGGTTTTCGACCATCCAGCCCAGTTCATGCAGACCTTTGACCAGCACGTTACGGCGCTGACGGTACTGCTCAGCGATGTCGAGCACGCATTGCTGGTCACCTTCCAATGCCGCGATGGCGGCCACTTGCAGCGGCGTGAACGTGCCGTAGTCGTGGTAGCTCTTGATCCGCGCCAGGGCATTGACCAGCTCGGGGTTGCCGACCATGAAGCCGATCCGCCAGCCCGCCATGTTGTAGCTCTTGGACAGGGTGAAAAACTCCACCGCGATGTCCTTCGCGCCGGGGACCTGCATGATCGACGGGGCTTTCCAGCCGTCGTAGACGATGTCGGCGTACGCCAGGTCGTGAACTACCAGCACGTCGTACTGCTTGGCCAGCGCAACGACGCGCTCGAAGAAATCCAGCTCGACGCATTGAGCGGTCGGGTTGGACGGGAAGCCCAGAATCATCATCTTCGGTTTGGGGATCGAGCCGCGAATGGCTTTCTCCAGCTCGGCGAAGAAGTCCACGCCCGGCACCAGCGGCACGGAGCGCACCTGAGCCCCGGCGATGACGGCGCCGTAGATGTGAATCGGGTAACTAGGGTTGGGCACCAGAACGGTGTCGCCCTGATCCAGCGTGGCCAGCATCAAATGCGCGAGGCCTTCTTTGGAGCCGATGGTGACGATGGCTTCGTCTTCGGGATCGATGTCGACGTCGTAGCGCTTTTTGTACCAGCTGGAAATCGCCCGACGAAGACGCGGGATGCCACGCGAAGTCGAGTAGCCGTGAGTGTCTTCACGTTGAGCGACGGTGACCATTTTTTCGACGATATGCGGCGGCGTCGCCCCATCGGGGTTGCCCATGCTCAGGTCGATGATGTCCTCACCACGACGGCGAGCAGCCATTTTCAGCTCGGCGGTGATGTTGAACACGTAAGGGGGGAGTCGATCGATGCGCGCAAAACGGCGCGGCGAGACAGGATCTGCCATGTGAACCTCTGAAGACGTAAGCGCCCGGAACCGTCCGAGCGACGCTGGCCACTGCGGTGGCCTGAGGCGAAAGATACGGGCGGGGATGGCGGTTTGTCTACATGGATCAAGCGGCATGCCACAAATTCCGGATACACCACGAATCCTGTAGGAGCGCGCTTGCCCGCGATGCGTCAGATCAGGTACATCAATGGTGACTGACACCCTACATTCGCGGGCAAGCGCGCTCCTACAGGGAACTGCGTCAGGTGAAGACCTGCCGCAGCCCGAAAAGCACCAAAAAATGCACCGGATAAATCAGGTACGCCCAGCGCCGCATCGGCCACACACCGAATGCCGGGCGTCCGCGCAGAATCGTCAACCCCAACAGCGGTGCCAGCAGACAGGCCACCAGCGCGCCGATGGAAATCGGATCGCCCCACAGCATGCCGTCGATAATTTTCGGCCATTCGTTGCTCAGTAAACAGACAATCCCCGGCACAATCGCCAGCCATAACGAGGTGCGCAGCACGAGCACAAACGCCAGAGGCAGCAAAACCCCATACACTCCGAACATCAACTGCGGCCCAAACAGAACACCAATAGCCAAGGCAGCGATACCCAGCAGCCTCACCGGCCATGACCGACTCAATCCGCCCTGCGCGATCAGCAAACCCAGCGCCAGCGTCGGCAATACATTCAGCGTCGTGACCTCACCCGCCATGTAAATCCTGTACGGCAGCTCCGCGATCACAGAAAACACCGCCAGCCAGGTCAGATATTTCCATTTAACCGAAGACTCGATATCCCGTCGGCCGTTGCGCACGACGTTGACGGCAATCGCCAGGCAAAACCATGGGAATGCCAGGCGGCCCGGGACATAGAGCCAATTGGCGTGCCAGCCGACATAGCGCAGGTGATCCATCACCATGCTCAGCATCGCCAGCCACTTGAGCAGGTCCAGCGCGCGATTGCGCACGGGTGCGGTAATTGATTTCGTTTCGGTCATATTGCTTCGCTGTCTGGCTGAATTTTCTGACGCAAGAATGCATGACCAAACCGATCAACTTTGGTTACAGTCGCAGGCTTCGATTACAGGGAACCGGCCATGTCAGACCAAAGCCAGCAGTTTGCCAGCGACAACTATTCGGGAATTTGCCCGGAAGCCTGGGCGGCCATGGAGCAAGCCAACCACGGGCACCAGCGTGCCTATGGCGACGACCAGTGGACAGCGCGCGCGGCCGATCAATTCCGTCAGTTGTTCGAAACAGACTGCGAGGTGTTTTTCGCCTTCAACGGCACGGCGGCCAACTCCCTGGCGCTGTCGTCGCTGTGCCAGAGTTATCACAGCGTCATCTGCTCGGAAACCGCCCACGTCGAAACGGACGAATGCGGCGCGCCGGAGTTCTTCTCCAACGGCTCCAAACTGCTGACCGCACGCAGCGAAAACGGCAAGCTGACACCCGCTTCCATTCGTGAAGTCGCGCTCAAACGCGCCGACATCCACTACCCAAAACCCCGCGTGGTCACACTGACCCAGGCCACGGAAGTAGGCAGTGTCTATCAGCCGGAAGAGCTCAAAGCCATCAGCGAGACCTGTAAAGAGCTGGGCCTGAACCTGCACATGGATGGCGCCCGCTTTGCCAATGCCTGCGCCTTCCTCGGTTGCTCGCCTGCCGAGCTGACCTGGAAATCAGGGGTTGATGTGCTGTGCTTCGGTGGCACCAAAAACGGCATGGCGGTGGGCGAGGCGATTCTGTTCTTCAACCACAAGCTCGCCGAAGACTTCGACTATCGCTGCAAACAGGCCGGTCAACTCGCCTCGAAGATGCGTTTTCTGTCGGCGCCGTGGGTGGGTTTGCTGGAAAACGACGCCTGGCTCAAACACGCACGCCACGCTAACAGCTGCGCGCAGTTGCTGGCTGATCTTGTGAAGGATATTCCCGGCGTTGAATTGATGTTCCCGGTGCAGGCCAACGGCGTGTTCCTGCAACTGTCGGAAGCGGCCATTGCCGCGCTAACTGCGCGAGGCTGGCGCTTCTACACCTTCATCGGCGTCGGCGGAGCGCGCTTCATGTGCTCATGGGACACCGAAGAAGCCCGCGTGCGGGAACTGGCAGCGGACATCCGGCGGGTGATGGGCGCCTGACCAGGCACTGCATGGCGTTTAGAGGCGCGCTTGCCCGCGATCAACGACGATGCGGATATCTTACTGCGGCGCCTTAAGTCAGTCGCACGAGTCCTTCACCCCTGCGCAATCACCTTCTCGATCACCTCGACCGTCGCGCTGACCTTGTCTTCATAACGGCTCAGCGCTTCGGCGTGTTGCTGCTTGAGTTCGATCTGCTTCGAACACAGGTTCAGCGCGGCCAGCACCAGCAAACGATCGCCGATCAGCGTCGGGTAACTGCGCTTGGTTTCAAACAATGCCGACTTCAGCATCGACACAGCGTCCATCAAGGTCTGCTCTTGGCCGGCAGGTGCCTTGATCGTGTAGTCGTTGCCAAGGATGGAAATAACCTTGGCACCGTCCTGATCCGTGATCATGCGTCAACCGCGCTGACGCTGGTGGCGCGATCAACCAGCGCTTGAATACGCGCAGCCGTCGCACCCTGTTTCTCTTCCTGCTCCATCAGACTCAGCTGCAGGCTGTCGTTGTCATCCCTGGCGTGCTTCAACTCTTCGGCGAGTTGTGCGTTCGTGTTCTGCAGTTCCTGATTGTGCTGTACCAGGTCACTGACGAGCTTTTCCAACTGGCTTAGGGATGCTTCCAACATTTTGATATCTCAGGCAAATTTCAAAGGGCGCGTACGATAAAGAAAAGTCACTTTAGCTACCAGTGAAATCAGGGCATTCACGCCACTACACCGACCAACAAGCATCTCTACAACTCTATTGCGCAAACGCATAACGGCCCTGATTGACTCCATTTTTGCGATCTTGTTCCTGCTGTTCGTCAGATCAGCCGGCTGCGACATAACCGCACAGCGCAGACAAGCGGCATCAAGTCCACATGAAACCTACCGATAAAGCGTGCATCTCTGTCACTTCTCTCTTTCGCCTCGCATGGATCGCGGCCTTCCTGGAACCGTAATGTCCCTACGTAATTTGAATATCGCGCCCCGCGCCTTTCTTGGCTTTTCCATCATCGGCCTGCTGATGCTGATTCTGGGCATCTTTGCCCTGTCGCAAATGAACAAGATCAACAACGCCAACGTCGATATGGCCACCAACAGCATGCCGAGCATCAAGGCACTGGATAAGTTGACCGAAGGCAGCATCCGCCTGCGTGTTCTGTCCTACCGCCTGATGCTCAACCGCGACCCCGACACACTGCAGAAAACCAGTGACTTGTTTGCCATGCGCAACAAGCAGATCGACGATGCCCGGGCCGTCTACGTCAAGCTGATTTCCGAGCCGGCGGAGCAGTCGGCCTACGACCAGTACGTGCAGTTGCTCAACGACTATCGCCAGCTTGAAAACCGCATGAAGACGCTGAGTCAGGCAAACGACATGGCCGAACTGATCCGTCTGCTCAGCGCCGATCTGCAGACCAACTCGGACCAGATGAACACCGCACTCGCCAAGTTGATCGAGATGAACACCCAACAGGTCAATCAAGCCAGCGCGACGGCGACTCAACAGTATTCGACCGCGTTCAAGATGGTCGTCACGCTGCTGATCATCGCCACTGTGCTGACCTTGCTCTTCGCTTGGTTGCTGACCAACAGCATCACCCGCCCCATCGCTTCGGCACTGAATGCGGCTGAGGATATCGCCGAAGGCGACCTGACTCGCACCATCACGGTGGACGGTACAGACGAAGCCGGCCGTTTGCTGGCCGCGATGCTGAAGATGCAGTCCAGGCTGCGCGACACCCTGCAGCGCATTTCCGGTTCGGCGACCCAGCTCGCTTCTGCAGCCGAGGAGCTGAACGCTGTTACCGACGAAAGCGCGCGTGGCCTGTCCCAGCAGAACAACGAAATCGAACAGGCCGCCACCGCGGTCAATCAGATGACCAGTGCCGTGGAAGAAGTCGCGCGCAACGCTGTGAGCACCTCGCAAGCGTCGAAAAACGCTACGACGTCGGCGAGCGATGGCCGCGATCTGGTGCAGGAAACCGTCAGCGCCATCGAACGCATGAGTACCGACGTACAGAGCACCTCCACCCTTATTGGCAATCTGGCCGGCGAATCTCGTGACATCGGCAAGGTGCTGGATGTGATCCGCGGCCTGGCGGACCAGACCAACCTGCTGGCGCTCAACGCCGCCATCGAAGCTGCCCGCGCGGGTGAAGCCGGTCGCGGGTTTGCGGTGGTTGCCGACGAAGTCCGCGCCCTCGCCCACCGCACCCAGCAGTCGACCAGCGAAATCGAGCGCATGATCGGCAGCATCCAGGGCGGCACCGAACAGGCGGTGAACTCCATGCGTAGCAGCACCGAGCGGGCGGAATCGACCCTCAACATCGCCAAGGGTGCCGGCCTTGCGCTGGACACCATTAACAGCGCGGTCGTGGAAATCAACGAACGCAACCTGGTGATCGCCAGCGCGGCGGAAGAGCAGGCCCAAGTCGCTCGGGAAGTGGACCGCAATCTGGTGAACATCCGCGATTTGTCGACCCAATCCGCGACCGGCGCCAATCAGACCAGCGCAGCGAGCAACGAGCTGTCGCGCCTGGCCGTGGATCTGAACGGCATGGTTGCGCGCTTCAAGGTGTAAGCAACCCGTCGATCACAGTGTAGGAGCGCGCTTGCCCGCGAAAAAAACAACGCGGTCTCTCAGGTAGACCGCGTCATCGTTCATCGCGGGCAAGCGCGCCCCTACACAGGTCGATCAATACTCGATCCGCACGTCACCCTTCGGCACACTGCAGCACGACAGGATGTACCCCTCCTCTACGTCGTCATCGGTGATGCCGCCGTTGTGCTCCATCTCGACCTCCCCGCTCAGCTTCATCACCTTGCACGTACCGCAGATGCCCATGCCACACGCCTTCGGAATCATCAGGCCCAGCTTGGCAGCGGCGGCGTGGACGGTTTCCCCCGGCGCAACGCGAATGCTCTTGCCGGTGTCGGTGAATTCCACCTGATGCAGTTCAGCGACATCCAGATCCGGCGCATCGGCGGCCTGTTCGGCATGCTCCACGGCGTCGGCACGCGCTTCCGGAGGCGTCGCGCCAAAGGACTCTTCGTGGTACTGCGCCATGTTGAAACCGTTGGCTTCAAGCAACCGCTTGACCGCACTCATGTACGGCGTCGGTCCGCAGCAGAACACTTCCCGCTCCATGAAATCCGGCGCCATGAGTTCGAGCATCTTCTGATTCAGATAACCCCGATAACCCGCCCACGGCTCACCCAGCCCGTGTTTTTCACAGACGATGTGCAGGGCGAAGTTATTGATTCGCGACGCCATCTGCTCCAGCTCACGGTGGTAGATGATGTCTTTGGGCGAGCGCGAACTGTGCACGAAGACCATGTCGACGTTGGCGTTGGTGTCGTAATACCAGCGCGCCATGGACATGACTGGCGTGATGCCGACGCCGCCGCTGAGGTAGAGGATTTTCGGGTTCGGGAAGTCGATGGCGTTGAACAGCCCCACCGGCCCGTGCACCGCCAGCTCCTGCCCTTCGTGCAGCGTGTCGTGCAGCCAGTTTGAGACCTTGCCGCCGGGCACACGCTTGATGGTGATCGAAAAGCTGTACGGCACCGAAGGCGAACTGGAGATGGTGTACGAGCGCATGATCGGCACGCCGTCGATTTCCAGCTCCAGGGTGACGAACTGCCCGGGCTTGAAAAAGAACAGAATCGGCTGGTCGGCCATGAAGCAGAACGTGCGCACGTCCCAGGTTTCCTGAATCACTTTGACGACCCGCACCAGGTGGCGGCCGTTGGCCCACGTCTGGGTGTTGACCGGGCTGAGGAAACTCTGGGACATACTCACTCTCCACGGCCGACGGTCGGCCTCTCATGATGGCGATTCTGCGTAACGCACGAGCCGCCTATTTACCTATCAGCGACATTCACATACTTATGGCGACCAGCCCCGGTCTATAGGGGTCGGGCCGTCGGAAACGGATTCGGCCATGTCGCCCATGGATAAGGTTCAGGTCGCGCCCGGCTCCACACTCGCCATCAATTCATTACAGATTCTTTATCCATCGGCCTGAGCGTCAGAAATCACTGCCGCCTCGCGCGCTTCGCTGCAAACCCACCGTATCAGCCACATTCGTAGACTGCGCAAAGCGCGGCCTGAGGACTTGAAAGATGGACGTCACCGCAACTCTGAGCTTGGGCGATCCGCTGGAACCTGCGCGCAAGGCGACTGCCGAGATGCTGCACACCCGCGAGCGCACTTACTCGCTGCCGCAGCCTTTCTACAGCGATGAGCGGCTGTATGAAATCGATATGCAGGAAATCTTTCAGAAAGAGTGGCTGATCGCGGGCATGAGCTGCGAAGTGCCGGCCAAAGGCAACTTCCTCACCCTCCAGATCGGCAAGAACCCGATCCTGGTGGTGCGCGGGCCGGACGGCTCGATCAATGCGTTCCACAACGTCTGCCGTCACCGTGGCTCACGCCTGTGCACCAAGGAAAAAGGCAAGGTTGCCAAGCTGGTTTGCCCTTACCACCAGTGGACGTACGAGCTCGACGGTCGCCTGCTGTACGCGGGCACCGAGATGGGTGCGGACTTCGACATGAAGCAGTTCGGCCTCAAGCCAGTGCATTGCAAGGTCGCGGGCGGGTATATTTTCATCAGCATGGCGAGCAATCCGCCTGCCATCGACGCGTTCCTGCAGACGCTGAACCACTACATGGAACCGTACGACATGGAGAACACCAAGGTGGCGGTGCAAACCACCTTGATGGAGAAAGCCAACTGGAAGCTGGTGCTGGAAAACAACCGCGAGTGCTACCACTGCAATGCGTCGCACCCCGAACTGCTGAACACCTTGCTGGAGTGGGACGACGTTACCGACCCGCGCGCCGATCAGGCCTTCAAGGACCACGTCGCGGCCTCCGCTGCCGCCTGGGAAGCCGAAAAAATCCCGTTCGCCCACGCCAGCTTTGGCCTGCGCAACCGCATCGTGCGCATGCCGCTGCTCAAAGGCACCGTCTCGATGACGATGGATGGCAAGCAAGGCAGCAAGAAGCTGATGGGCCGCATCCAGAACCCGGACCTAGGCTCGATGCGCATCCTGCACCTGCCCCACTCGTGGAACCACTGCATGGGCGACCATGTGATTGTGTTCACCGTGTGGCCGATCAGCGCACAGGAAACCATGGTCACCACCAAGTGGCTGGTGCACAAGGATGCTGTGGAGGGCGTGGACTACGACGTCGCGCGCCTGCGTGAAGTCTGGGACGCCACCAACGACCAAGACCGCCGTCTGGCCGAAGAAAACCAGCGCGGCATCAACTCGATCGCTTACCAGCCGGGGCCATATTCGAAGACCTACGAGTTCGGCGTGGTGAACTTCATCGACTGGTACAGCGCCAAATTGCTGGAGAACATGGGCGCCGAACCTGCTTCGTATTTGAAGGGCGTGGCGGTTAACCACGAGTAGGGTTTTACCTGTCGGGTTTGAGCTGACACTGTCGCGGGCAACCGCGCTTCTACAGACATTCACCTGTAGGAGCGCGCTTGCCCGCGATGCGTTTTGGATGGGTGAGTGGAAATCCGGGTGAACGTCTCTGGATCTGCTTCTGGTTCTGCGTTGATCAATACCCAGAGGAGACACCTGCTCATTTTTTGATCATATCGCTCAACCTGCCGGATTCAGGGGCGCAAGCCTGACCGCGAACATGTTATCCACAGAACAGCCAACAGCCTATGTGTGTAAGTATGCCGACTGCTGTGGAAAAGCGTGAAAAGGGCTTAGTACAGGAGACAAGCAGAGCAAATCGACGCTCGATAGCTGTTATTGGTTAAATTTTGAACAAAGCTTTGGAGGCCACGAATTACAAGGGCCGCAGCGAATCACGAACATGTTATCCACACGCACGCGCACAGACAATGTGGGTAAGAACACGCGCCGACAAGGCTGGCTTGTGGAAAAAATCCATAAGAATCCGCCAGATAGAGCGATCAAAAATCAACCAGCCGGCTGAGAGCGACGCCAGCAAAGGGCTGTAGCAATACGCAAACAGTTTATCCACAGGCGGATCAACAGCGATTGTGGGTATGTATACATAGACATTTGGGTGGGTACGTTTAGGAAGCGTCTGACATCCATGCCCCGGACAGCTCGGTACACTCAGCGCAAATCAACCGGCGGCAAGGAGCACCCTCATGCATCACTGGACACCGTTCTCACACAAAGTCGTCATTGAGGCGAACAGCAGGCTATGTAAACGTAAGCAAGGGGCTTCGTTTGCTCTGCCCAAGGAATTATTGGGCATTATCAGCTTTAAACCCAAGACCACAGAAGAAATCAGGGAAGCATTCCGATCGGCCTCCCGCAGGCTCCGGCAGGAGTGATCTCACATGACCGAAGAGCGCTACAACTACATCTTCAGCGAGTTAGTGAACGATGAAGACGACATACTCGGCCAACTGGCCTACTCGGTGTATAAACGGCAAAAAATCGAGTATATCCACGCGTTCAAAGAGAGAAACGGCACTGATCCGCTAGATTGCGATCTCGTTGCGTTTCACGATATCAGCAACAGCAGTTCGCAACTTGAAGCCTATCGAACCCAGGCGACCCGGCTGGCGACAAACTTTCTGGAGTCCTCACTGAGTACCGAAACGGACGAGTTGGCAGCGTTTTGCTCCTCAAGAGCCGCCAACGACATCCGAATGGCGCGGCCAGGGTTTTGGAAGGGAGCTGCGCAGAGCCTCGTTGGTTCGGGCTTGTTCACTTTACTGGTTGGGTGTCTCGTTTTCTTCGCATGGAGTTTGAAACAGGGGACGCGTCAGGTCATTGAGCAGGTTTTCGACGTTGTGATTGTTGATGCAGATTCCAGGGGTCAAAAAATGCAGCCAGATACGCCTCAGTCGTGAACGGAGAAAAGGCGCCATCGTGGCGCCTTTCGGTGCTCAACGCACCACCCCCTCCTCCACCAGCAACTTCAAAATCGCAGCAGCCCCCTCCTGAGCAGTCACTCCCTTGAGAACCTGCCCACCGCCTCCGCTCGCTTTCGCCGTTGCGGCCTTCATACGATCAGCGCCGCTCTTGGCTTTGATGACCTTCAAGCGCTTCGGCCGTGGCTTGGCGGGCGTCAGCTTAGCGTCGATGAACACTTCGTCGATGACCACTTCAATCTCCTCCACATCCAGCAAACCGCGTTGCGCCGGGCCGTAGGCGCTCTGGCGGGGTTTCGGTGCAGAGTTATCCACAGTCGCCAAAAACGGCAGGCGGACTTTAAGTCGGCGGCGTTGACCTCGGGGGAGCGCCTGCAGCACCTGGGCGCTGCCGTTGCTCATGGACTCGACCTCGGCCAGGCCCACCACCAGCGGCCAGCCGAGCTTTTCAGCCAGCAAATACGGGAGCATGCCGGAGCCTTCGCCGGTTTCAGCCTGACTGCCGGTCAGCACCAACTGCACCCCGGACTCGCGCACATAATCCGCCAGTCCGGGCAACGCGTCCGCACCCGGCGGCTGAGCCAGCACGTGAAGCTCGTCCACGCCCATGCCCAGGTAGCCACGTAATGCGGGCTCTTCGGCATCACCGGCATGCAACACATGCAAGTTATCCCCAGCCAGTTGCAAACCCAGCTCAACCGCCCGGGCGTCCTGCTCGGCGCGACGCGGCCGGCCAGACGTCGGATGAGCGCCGACAGAGACGAGGCTGATCACGTGCAACGCACCTTTATCCACAGAGCTACCCATTTCAGGCTGCATCGCGCTTCGCCCCATTCCGGTAGGTGTCGACCGCTTCAACCAGCGCTTCGAGAATGGCAGCGCTCTCGCCGATCACCGACAAATCAGCCCGTTTGATCATGTCGCAGGTCGGATCGAGGTTGATCGCCACCACCTTGTCGCAGGCGCCAATGCCCTGTAGATGCTGGATCGCGCCGGAAATCCCGACCGCCACGTACACCCGGGCAGTGACCCAGGTTCCGGACGCACCGACCTGGCGATCCCGGGTCATGAAGCCATCGTCGACGGCCACACGGGATGCGCCTTCTGTAGCGCCAAGGGCGACGGCAGTGCGGTGAAACAGCGACCAGTCCTTGACCCCGTTGCCGCCTGAAAATATGAATTCAGCTTCGGACATGGGGATAAGCGCAGGATCGACCGCCACGGCGCCGAGGTCCTCGATGCGCGGCAAGCTACGCGCGACAGCTGTGGATAACTCCATAGGCAGCGCTTCATGCCGCGTTTCACTGACAGGCTCTGCGCATTCCGCTTGAGCAAGAATCAGGCGTGATACGGGACGCAACAGGTCCTCCGCGCCAGCACCTGCACGACCGATGCACTGTTCGCCAGCCACTTGCCAGACGCGTGTCGACGGACGCTCGCCCAGGCTGGCCGCAAAGCGGCGCCCCAACTCGCCCCCACCGTTTCGGCTGTCGGGCAGTAGCCAGTGATGCGGGTCGAACTGGTTATCCACAGCCCGCAGACCCTGCACACGCTGCTCGGGCGAATAGCCACTGAACGCGCTGCCTTCCAGTACCAACAGACGATCTACGCCAGCGGTATCGAACGCGGTCTCTTTGTGCTCGCCAAAAATCACCGCCAGGACAGCGCCCTCGGTGCCAGCCAGCCCGTGGGCCAAGCCCAGCAGATCGCGGTCATGGCTGCTCAGACGGCCGCCGACCATGTCGGGCACAACAGCGATGTAAAAGGCCGGCGTTGCAATTCGATGCAACGGCAATGGCACGTCCACCGATGCGGAGCGTTTGACCGCGCCCCCTTGCTGCGCCCCGCTTCGATCAATGCGCTTAACCCCGTTGGGACCGATAAAACCGATGCCATGCACGTTTTTACGCAGCACACCGTTGGGGCCCATCCAGCTGGATTGGGCCGGTTGCATGGAAGCGTGCAAGGGATGCAGGCGGTTTCGCGCGATCCACTCAGCGCGCGGGTCGCGGCGGATAATGTCGCTCATCAATGGGCCTCCGCAGGTTCACGTCGGGCCGCTGCCGGTTTTGCAGGCGCGGTGTCTTCAAGCAGCGCGTCAGCCACCAGTTCGGCGATGTCCTTGATCATCGGCCGTGGCTCGACCACGCCTTCAAGCATCGCGGTGCACTGTGGACAACCCACGGCCACCAATTCGGCGCCGGTCTCGCGGATGTCATCCATGCGCATGTCCGGAATCCGTTGCCTGCCGGGAATGTCGGTGATCGGAGCGCCACCACCGC
Source organism: Pseudomonas sp. KU26590 (assembly GCF_026153515.1). Taxonomy (NCBI): domain Bacteria; kingdom Pseudomonadati; phylum Pseudomonadota; class Gammaproteobacteria; order Pseudomonadales; family Pseudomonadaceae; genus Pseudomonas; species Pseudomonas sp. KU26590. Next base: position 767,884 of record NZ_CP110644.1, on the reverse strand, counting down.
CGCCGCAGCAACGTGAGCGGAATCCGGACCGCACCATTTCCTTGACCTCGATGCCCAGCGCACGCAGCACATCGCGCGGCGCCTGGTATTCGCCGTTGTAACGACCGAGGTAGCAGGGATCGTGATAGGTGACGCTGGCACCTTTGTGCTGGCCCAGATTCAACGCGCCGTTGACTATCAGCTCTGCCAGATAAGTGCTGTGGTGCTGTACGACGTAGTGGCCGTCGAACGCACCGTATTCGTTTTTCAGCACATGAAAGCTGTGCGGGTCGCAGGTGACGATGCGCTTGAAGTCGTACTGCGCCAGCGTCTGGATATTGCGTCTGGCGAGCATCTGGAACGTCGCTTCATCGCCCAGACGCCGCGCAACATCACCGCTGTCACGCTCTTCAAGACCCAGCACCGCGAAGTCGACCTTGGCGGCTTTCAGCACCTTGACGAACGCGCGCAAGGTGCGCTGATTGCGCATGTCGAACGCGCCATCGCCGACCCAGAACAGCACGTCCACGGTTTTCCTGTTGCTCATGACCTCAAGGTTCAGGTCTGCTGCCCAGTTCATGCGTCCACCCGGGGCGAAGCCGCCTGGGTTGTCGGTCGCAATCAGGTTTTCCAGCACCTCGGCGCCCTTGTTGGGCGTTGCGCCCTTTTCGAGGGTCAGATGCCGACGCATGTCGACGATCGCGTCCACGTGCTCGATCATCATCGGGCACTCTTCCACGCAAGCCCGGCAGGTCGTGCACGACCACAGGGTGTCGGCGTCGACCAGTCCATTGACGATGGGTTGATGGGGATTGCCGCCATGCTCACCGACAGGCTTGCCTTGGCCGTCAAGGGACGGATAGGGACTTCCCGCAAAGTTTGCATCAGTGCCGCCCGCCAGCCCGACGACCATGTCTTGAATCAGCTTTTTCGGGTTCAGCGGTTGGCCGGCGGCGAAGGCAGGACAGGCAGCTTCGCACTTGCCGCACTGCACGCATGCATCGAAACCGAGTAGCTGGTTCCAGGTGAAATCCTTGGGTTTTTCGACGCCCAGCGGTGCGGTTTTGTCTGCCAGATCGAGGGGTTTCAGCCCTGTCGAACGGCCCCCGCCGAAGCGCTCCGGGCGACGGTGCCATGCCAGGTGCAGCGCGCCGGCGAACGCGTGCTTCATCGGCCCGCCCCAAGTCATGCCGAGGAACAACTCGCAGACGCCCCAGAGCACGCCGATGCCAAGAATGATCGCCAGCAGCCAGCCGCCAAAGTTCGCAGGCAAAATGCCCGCAACCGGCAACGTGACGATAAAGAACGAGCCCGAAAACGCCAGCAGGCTTTTTGGCAGGCGCATCCACGGGCCTTTTGACAGCCGACTCGGCGGCTGACCACGACGCAGGTACATGAAGATCGCGCCAACAAACATCACGGCCGACATCAGCAGCAGCGCGTAGCCAAGGACCCGGTTATGCAGGCCAAAACCGTGCACCAGAATCGCAAGGATGATCGACGCAACCGCGCCGCCCGCCGTGGCGACGTGGGTGTTGGCGATGTATTTGTCCCGCGCGACGACGTGGTGCAGATCGACCATGTAGCGCTTGGGCATCGCCAGCAGGCCGCCGAGCAGATCGACCCTGGACGCACGCCCGTTGCGCCACAGGCTCACCCGCCGCAGCGCGCCAAGGACCGCAAGGCCCAAGGCAGCGAAGAGCAGGATGGGAAGAAGGGTGTTTAGCATGTGGAGCTCCCAAAAAACCTCGGGTGTCACAAGGGCCTTGTAGGAGCCGGCTTGCTGGCGAACCGGGCGATGCGGTGTCTCTTAAGTTCCGCGTCATCGTTCTTCGCCAGCAAGCCGGCTCCTACAGAAGCTCGCCGTCTTCTGCGGGGCGCACTGTTAAAAGTCCTTGCAGAGCCGCAACGCGTCATAGATCGCCGCATGGGTATTGCGCTGTGCCACGCAGTCACCGATGCGGAACAGCAGATACCCGTCACCCGGCTGACTCAACGACGGCTGCGGCTGAATCGCGAACAGGGCGTCGATGTCGATCTGGCCCTTGTTGCGCGAACCTTCCTTCATCCCGTAATAGAGCTCCTCGTCAGGACGCACGCCGTTCTCGATCACGACTTGGTCGACCACCCGCTCCTCTTTGGCGCCGGTGTATTCGTTCTCCAGCACCGCGACCAGCTTGTCGCCCTCGCGGTAGACCTTTTCCAGCATCATGTCGCCGGTCATGATCACTTCCTTGGGGTACATGCTGCGGTAGTAGGTCGGGAACGACGTACCCCCGATGGCAACGCCGGGTTTGATGTCGTCAGTAACGATCTCGACCTGGCAGCCTTTGTCGGCGAGAAAGTCAGCCGTGGACATGCCCGTGAACTCGCAAATGGTGTCGTAGACCAGCACGTTCTTGCCCGGCGCGACTTTGCCGTCAAGGATGTCCCAGCTGCTGACAACCAAGCCTTCGGCGGCCCCCCAATGCTCGTTCTGCTCAATGAACGGATGACCGCCCACCGCCAGCACCACCACGTCTGGACGCAGGTCCATGATGGTCGCGATGTCTGCCGCCGTGCCCAGACGCAGATCCACTTTCAAGCGCGCCAGCTCAAGCTGAAACCAACGCGTGATGCCGGCGATCTGATCGCGCTGCGGTGCTTTCGAAGCGGTTGTGATCTGTCCACCGATGGCGTCTTTCTTCTCGAACAAGGTCACGTCGTGGCCCCGCTCGGCCGAAACGCGCGCCGCTTCCATCCCCGCAGGCCCGGCCCCGATGATCACCACCTTGCGCTTCACGCCGGTGGTTTTTTCGATGATGTGCGGCACGCCCATGTATTCCCGGGATGTGGCGGCGTTCTGGATGCACAGCACGTCCAGGCCCTGGTACTGACGGTCGATGCAGTAGTTGGCACCCACGCACTGCCGAATCTGGTCGATCTGGCCCATTTTGATCTTGGCGATCAGGTGCGGATCGGCGATGTGCGCGCGGGTCATGCCGACCATGTCGACGTAGCCGCCTTCGAGAATGCGGGTCGCCTGATTCGGGTCCTTGATGTTCTGCGCGTGCAGCACCGGCGCCTTGACCACTTCCTTGATGCCGGCCGCCAGGTGCAAAAATGGCTCCGGTGGATAACTCATGTTCGGGATGACGTTGGCAAGGGTGTTGTGGGTATCGCATCCTGATCCGACCACACCGAGAAAATCGATCATGCCGGTCTGGTCGTAGTACTTGGCGATCTCCTTCATGTCCTCGTGACTGAGGCCGTCCGGGTGAAATTCGTCGCCACAGATACGCAGGCCGACGCAGAAATCAGGGCCGACTTCTTTGCGCACGGCCTTGATCACTTCCAGGCCGAAACGCATGCGGTTCTCGAAGCTGCCGCCCCATTCATCGGTGCGCTTGTTGACCCGCGGACTCCAGAACTGGTCGATCATGTGCTGGTGAACTGCCGACAGCTCGACGCCGTCCAGGCCACCGGCCTTGGCACGCGCCGCCGCGCTGGCGTAGTTGCCGATCACGCGCCAGATTTCTTCCGGCTCTATGGTCTTGCAGGTTGCGCGGTGAACCGGCTCGCGGATGCCCGAAGGCGACAGCAGCGTCGGCCAATGATCGCCGTCCCAACGCGAACGACGGCCCATGTGAGTAATCTGGATCATGATCTTGGCGCCGTGCTTGTGCATGGCGTCAGCGAGGTTCTGGAAGTGCGGAATGATCTTGTCGGTCGCCAGGTTGACGGACTTCCACCAGCCTTGCGGGCTGTCGATCGCCACGCTGGACGAACCGCCGCAAATGGCCAGACCGATGCCGCCCTTGGCTTTCTCCTCGTAGTACTTCACGTAACGTTCGGTGGTCATGCCGCCGTCGGTGGCGTAGACCTCGGCGTGCGCAGTACTCAATACGCGGTTGCGTATGGTCAATTTACCGATCTGAATCGGTTGAAACATCGCTTCGAAAGCCATGACGGAAACCTCGACTTACAACGGCTTGACGACAAACAGGCCGTCGTCGTGGCCTTCTTCGGATCCGCCGTAAACCTGCTCGGCCACGGTGCGGATTTTGCTTCCGCTGGCTTCGAGGACCTGGTCCATGGCGCCGGCAAACCAGCCGGTGAACATGTAATCGACCTTGCGCCCCACTTTGCCGTAGACGTAAACGAAGGCCGAGTGCTCGAGCTTGACGCTGGCGGTGCCTTTTTCCAGATCGATGTCCTGAATCTTGAACAGCCCCCAACCGCGCTGGGACAGACGATTCATGTAGTGCTCGAACACGGCGACGCCTTCGATGCCGTGGCATTCGGCTTCTTTCTCGCACCAGTGCCAGGCCGATTTGTAGCCGGCCTTGTAGAGGATTTCGGCATAGGCGTCGGCGCCCAGCACTTCTTCGATGCCCATGTGGTTGTTAACGAAGAAATGGCGCGGCACGTACAGCATCGGCAGGGCGTCGGAGGTCCAGACACCGGTCTCGCTGTCGACTTCGATTGGCAATTGCGGGGCGATCTTGGCCATGGAAACTTAACTCCGGAAAATTCGTGTGGATGCCCTCTCCGCGATGGGAGAGGAAAAAATTCAGTGATCGGCGCGTGGGGCCGCAGGCTTATTCGCCCCAGACGTCGCCCAGGATGCGAACCCAGTTTTCGCCCATGATCTTGCGCACCACGCGCTCGGAGTGGCCGCGTTTAAGCAGGGTTTCGGTGAGGTTCGGGAATTCGCCGACGGTTCGGATGCCCAGCGGGTTGATGATCTTGCCGAAGTTGGTCAGGCGGCGGGCGTAGCCTTTGTCGTGGGTCAGGTATTCGAAAAATTCCTGGCCGTGACCCTGAGTGAAATCAGTGCCGATGCCGATGGCGTCTTCGCCGACGATGTTCATCACGTACTCGATGGCTTCGGCGTAATCGTCGATGGTCGAATCGATGCCCTTGGCCAGAAACGGCGCGAACATGGTCACGCCGACAAAGCCGCCGTGATCGGCGATGAACTTAAGCTCCGCGTCGGATTTGTTGCGGGGGTGTTCTTTGAGGCCCGAAGGCAGGCAGTGGGAGTAGGTCACTGGCTTCTTCGATTCGAGGATGACTTCCTCGGAGGTCTTCGAGCCGACATGGGAAAGGTCGCACATGACGCCGACGCGGTTCATCTCCGCGACGATCTCACGCCCGAAACCCGACAGGCCGCCGTCGCGCTCGTAGCAGCCGGTGCCCACCAGATTCTGGGTGTTGTAGCACATCTGCACGATGCCCACGCCCAGCTGCTTGAATATCTCGACGTAGCCGATCTGGTCCTCGTAAGCATGGGCATTCTGGAAGCCGAAGAGGATGCCGGTCTTGCCCAACGCCTTGGCCTTGCGGATGTCGGCCGTGTTGCGCACCTGGATGACCAGATCGCTGTTTTCACGAATCAATTTCTGGCTGGAGGCAATGCTGTTGACGGTCTGCTGAAAGCCTTCCCACACCGAGACTGTGCAGTTGGCCATGGTCAGGCCGCCTTTGCGCATGTCTTCGAACAGTTCACGGTTCCATTTGGCAATGATCAACCCGTCAATGACGATGCTGTCGGCGTGTAACTCGGCTGGGCTCATCAGGCGGTCCCCTGGGGTTCTTTAATGGCCGGAAGGTCTGCCGGCGCTTTGGGGTCAGCATATGCCTGAGGGTCGGAGGAGCCGGGTGCAAAAACGACAGGGGAATTGCCGAAAGCGTCAAGAAACGACAAAGGGGGGTGATGGGCATTTGCTCCCCGCATTTGATAACTGTTCTTTGCCTCGCGCTTGGGCGAGAATCCAATCCATCTCTGACTCGGGAAGTCCCAATGAAAACCATGTTTCTGGCTTTGGCTTTATTCGCGACAGGTGCCCACGCTGCAGCCAACCCGGCCGTCAATCCTTGTGACGGCGTTGAAGAAGATCAGCAGACGCTTGAGTGCTCGGTGTACAGCCGCGACACGGCGGAGAAGTTGCTGACAGAGAATGTTCAGAACGTGCTTGAGCGTGTGCAGACGCAGTTCGGGGCGAACAAGGCCCAGGCCGAGGAGTTCGCCACCAAACTCAAGGCGGCCCAGGAAGCCTGGAAGAAACTGCGTGACGCGGACTGTGCAGTGGAAGTGTTCCCGGCCAAGCCCGGCACCAAAGAATTCAACATCGACCAGAACGATTGCCTGACCCGCGCCAGCGACGAACGATCGGAATACCTGGACACCGTCGCGCAGTCTGAGTGATCCCGAATGCGCTACCCTGACGCCCTCCCCGAGCTCAAGGTATGCACATGAACATCTGCGGCGTAGAAATCAAAGGCAGCGAGGCCATCTTCGCTGTCGCCACTCGCGCGTCCGGCGCGCTCGAACACGTTCCGTTGCCGATCAAGAAGATCGCACTCGAAGACGACGATGAAGCCGTCAACGTGAAAGCGTTCGCCCGCCAGATCGAAGCGTTCGTGCGTGACAACGGCATCGGCCATATCGCGATCAAAAAACGCAGCAAGAAAGGCGAGTTCGCCGGCGGCCCGACGACGTTCAAGATCGAGACCATCTTTCAACTGCTGGAAGACTGTGAAGTCATCCTGCTGTCGCCTCAGACGATTAATGCTCAGATGAAGAAGCACAGCTTTGAACTGCCCCCTGCGCTGAACAAGTATCAGCATGAGGCTTACAAGGCGGCGTGTTCGGCGTTGATGAAGGCCAAGTAAGCAATACGCTTACTTGGGTTCTCTGCGTTGCAACAGCCACTCGCCCAGTGCCTTGTCCTCCAAGGCATATGCGCCGCGACTGGATTTCCACACCAGCTCTTTGTCACGGAGCGCATCGATCGCCGCCTGAATGGTCTGAGTGCCAGGCACCAGCTCGCTGTTCAGCGCCTCCAACGCCTTGCCCACCGCAAGTAAGGTCGCATCGGCGAAGGGTGCGAACGGCTGGTTGTCGCGTGCGCGGTCAGCCATCACTTCCAGCACTGCTCGCTGTGGCAAGGTCAGGGCGTTGTAGGCGCTCTCAAACTCCTCCCACACGCCCGCCCGCAGCAACCGGGCACTGTCATGCAGCAATTGGCCAAGATTCTCGGCGTCTCCCAGCTCAAGCGCCACATCGCCGATGATTGAACGCAGCATTTCCGGGCGGCGCCCTACCAGCTCGAACGCGGAATCAATATCGGCCGCGGAAAACTGGTTGGTGAGGGCCAGATGGCTGTTGAGGTGGGCCGTGTAGGCTTTGGTGAAGTCTTTGCCTAATAGCGGAAACGGCGTAATGTTCGAGCCATAAAACGGTTGGTTTTTGTTCAATACCAGATGGGCCAGCTTGTCTCGGTTCGAGCCCGTCAACACCAGCCGCAACGCGCCGTTGCCTTGCTCATGACCTTGATTGAGCTCGTCCCGTGCGGCCTTCAACGCGAACATTGCGTTGACCCCGGCTTCACTGGTCAAGGCGTGCTGAGCTTCATCGATGATCAGCACGATCATCTTCTGCGACGCGCTGTGCAACAGCTGCAAGGCCTGCGTTAACGTCGAGCCCACTGGCAATTGCGGCGTGGTGAAATCCCACGACAGCGTGCGCAGGAAGTTAAGTTTGTCTATCCCGGCTGATTTAGCGAGCTTACGAATGCCTTTTTCGTACGGCACAAGGGCAACCGCGATCGCCGAGCTGATCAGGTCGGCGGGGTCCTGTTCCCGATCAGCCCACAGGTCAACGTAAACCGGCAGCCAACCCTGGACGAGACACTGCGGAACCAGATCCTCGCGCAGGAAGGTGCTCTTGCCAGTGCGACGGGGCGCCGCGAGGAACAGTCCTGATGAATAATCGTGCAGTCCTTCGCCGGTCAAACCTTCGGCGACGGTGGACGCGAGGGTCGTGCGCTTGAACACAAAACCAGTGCGTTTGGTCATGATTTATACCCAATTATTACTCGGACTATAATTTATAGTCGTGAGTATAATTGACAATAATCAGGAGTCAAACAGCCTTCACCTCGCGCGCCCGCCCTCGATCCTCCCTCGGACACACCACAAATCTCGCTCTGTAACTGCGGGTGAAATACGAAGGCGATTCAAACCCGCACGCAATACTGACCTCCAGCACGCTCATGTCGCTCTGGCGCAGCAGTTGCCTGGCTTTTTCCAGCCGCAGGCCGAGGTAAAAGTTGCTCGGCGTGTCGTTCAGGTGCAGGCGGAATAGCCGTTCCAACTGACGCCGCGTCACTTGAATCCCTTCTGCAAGTGCCAGCGTGCTCAGCGGCGGCTCGGTGTGCTGCTCCATGACGCCGATCACCTGCACCATTTTCTTGTTATTGATGCCGTAGCGCGTGGCGATCTGCATGCGCTGGTGGTCTTTGCGCTGGCGTATGCGCCCGAGGACGAACTGCTCGGAAACCTTGATCGCCATGTCAGCGCCGTGAGCCTGCCCGATCAGGTCGAGCATCATGTCGATGGAGGCGGTGCCGCCGGCCGAGGTAATGCGGCGCCGGTCGATCTCAAACAGCTCCTGCGTTGCCTGTAGCCGGGGATAGGTTTCCTTGAAGGCGTCCAGCGCTTCCCAGTGCAGGGTCAGCCGATAGCCGTCCAAAAGACCCGCCTGGGCGAGGACGAAACCGCCGGTGTCGATGGCACCCAGCACCACGCCTTCCAGGTCCAGCCGACGCAGCCAGTGTTCCAGCATCCCCGTGTAAAACTTCAGCGGATCAACGCTGCACATCACCCATAACGTCGCGCCTTTTTTCAGCGGCTCCAGCGCGGCATCGGCGTTCACCGACATGCCGTTGCTGGCAATCACAGGACCGCCGTCGACGCTCAGGATGTGCCAGCGAAACAGCTCGCCACCAAAACGATTGGCGACGCGCAACGGCTCCAGCGCCGACACGAAACCCATCATCGAAAAGCCGGGCATGAGCAGAAAGTAGAAATCCTGGGACATCGTTGGCGCGTTCCTTAGGATCTGAGCATATGGGAGATTTGGTCGGAAAGTGATCAGACACGACCGGGTTTCCTGGGCCCGATCATCCAATACACCTCTTGCCGATTGGCAGCAACCGTACAGGTCGCTGCTGTGCAAGACCGTGTCGCCGCTGTGCGATTTGAGAGGCTCGCTGCTGCGTAGTTTTGCATCTCATAAGCGGGCCGCAAACGTCCGCGTCAATGCCTGGCCTGCAAGGAACCTCACCCATGAATCACGACGTCATCATCACCTGCGCACTGACCGGTGCTGGCGACACGACCGGGAAAAGCCACCTGGTCCCGATCACGCCCAAGCAGATTGCCGCAGCCGCGGTCGAGGCCGCCAAGGCCGGGGCGACGGTCGTGCACTGCCATGTGCGCGATCCCGAGACCGGCAAGTTCAGCCGTGACGTCGAGCTGTACCGCGAGACCATGGACCGCATCCGTGAAGCCGACATAGACATCATCGTCAACCTGACTGCGGGCATGGGCGGCGACCTGGAGATCGGACCGGGCGAGCTTCCCACCGATTTCGGCCCCGGCACCGATCTGGTCGGTCCGCTGACCCGGCTCGCGCACGTCGAAGCGCTGCTGCCGGAAATCTGCACGCTGGACTGCGGCACCCTCAACTTCGGTGATGGCGACACCATTTATGTGTCCACGCCCGCGCAACTGCGGGCGGGGGCCAAGCGCATTCAGGAACTGGGAGTTAAAGCCGAACTGGAGATTTTTGACACCGGCCACCTGTGGTTTGCCAAGCAGATGATGAAAGAAGGTTTGCTGGACAACCCGCTGTTTCAACTGTGCATGGGCATTCCGTGGGGCGCGCCAGCGGACACCACCACGATGAAAGCCATGGTCGACAACTTGCCCGCCGATGCGGTGTGGGCTGCCTTCGGTATCGGCCGCATGCAAATGCCGATGGCTGCGCAGGCGGTGTTGCTCGGCGGCAACGTGCGGGTCGGTCTGGAGGACAACATCTGGCTCGACAAAGGTGTGCTCGCCAGCAACGGCGCGCTGGTCGAGCGCGCCAGCGAGATTCTCAGCCGCCTGGGCGCCCGGGTGCTGACCCCGGCCGAGGGCCGCGTGAAGATGGGCCTGAAAAAGCGGTTTTGATCCCCACACAAATCCTACCGTGCAGGAGTGAGCGTGCTCGCGATAACGGTGTGTCAGTCACACATCTGGCACAGATGAATAGCTATCGCGAGCAAGCTCATTCCTACAAGGCCCTCGACACTTTTTCGAGTAACCGACATGACCTTTATCACCACCATCAAAACGTTCGCGGCCTTGGGCAGCGGTGTCATTGGCAGCGGTTGGGTGGCGCGCGCGCTGGCTCATGGCCTGGATGTCGTGGCCTGGGACCCGGCGCCGGGCGCAGAAGCGGCGCTGCGCAAACGCGTGGCCAACGCCTGGCCGGCGCTTGAGCAAAAAGGCCTGGCGTCGGGCGCGTCCCAGGAACGCCTGCGCTTTGTCGACACCATTGAGGAATGCGTTCGCGACGCCGACTTCATCCAGGAAAGCGCCCCCGAGCGCCTTGACCTCAAACTGGATCTGCACCGCAAGATCAGCGCGGCGGCCAAGCGTGACGCGATCATTGCTTCCAGCACCTCCGGGCTGCTGCCGTCGGAGTTTTACGAGAGCGCCACACACCCGGATCGCTGCGTGGTGGGCCATCCGTTCAATCCGGTGTATCTGCTGCCGCTGGTGGAAGTGGTCGGCGGCAAGCACACCGCGCCGGAAGCGGTGCAGGCCGCGATTCAGGTCTACGAATCACTCGGCATGCGTCCGCTGCATGTGCGCAAAGAAGTCCCCGGTTTTATTGCGGATCGCTTGCTGGAAGCGCTGTGGCGCGAGGCCCTGCACTTGGTCAACGACGGCGTGGCGACCACCGGTGAAATCGATGACGCGATCCGTTTCGGCGCCGGCCTGCGTTGGTCATTCATGGGCACCTTTCTGACTTACACCCTGGCCGGCGGCGATGCAGGCATGCGGCACTTCATGGCGCAGTTCGGCCCGGCGCTGAAGTTGCCGTGGACTTATCTTCCGGCGCCGGAGCTGACCGACAAGCTGATTGACGATGTGGTCGATGGCACCTCGGATCAGCTGGGTAGCCACAGCATTGCGGCGTTGGAGCGGTATCGCGATGACTGCCTGCTGGCGGTACTTGAAGCGGTGAAAACCACCAAGGCCAGGCATGGGATGGCGTTTGAGGATTGAGCCAAAATTTTCATCGCCCAAACCGGCTTCATCGCGGGCAAGCGCGCTCCTACAAGAGGTATGCGATCAACTGTAGGAGCGCGCTTGCCCGCGAATAGGCCGTTGATCTCACCGAAATTGTGACCCTGGAACCCTATGCCTGCGCTCATTACGTACAAAACCCCAGTCCTCGTCGACTGGGTCGACTACAACGGCCACCTGCGCGATGCCTTTTATTTGCTGATTTTCAGCTTCGCCACAGACGCCTTCATGGAACGCATCGGCCTGGCCAGTGACGATCGGGATGCCAGCGGCCACTCGCTGTTCACGCTCGAAGCGCACATCAACTTCCTGCACGAAGTGAAACTCGGCGAAGCGGTGGAAGTGCGTACGCAAATCGTCGGGCACGACCACAAACGTGTGCAGCTTTATCACGGGCTGTACAAGCCAGACGGGGAGATCGAGTTGGCAGCGAGCGAGCAGATGCTGCTGCATGTGGACCTGGCGGCGGGGCCGAAGTCGGCGCCGTTCAGCGAAGCGTCGCTGCAGGCGCTGCGATTGCTGAGTGAAGCTCAACATGACCAGCCGAATCCGTCCTATGTCGGGCGGATCATCACCCTACCCAGCCGGCAAAACACCCTGTAGATACGCGGATCACGCCCACAAAAAAGCCCGCATCGCTGCGGGCTTTTCATTTTTCAGCAATCGATCAGAAAACGATCAGTTCACTTTGGCGTTCAGCTCGCCTTTGGCATAACGCTCGAACATCTTCTCCAGGGAGATCGGCTTGATCTTGGAGGCGTTGCCGGCGGTGCCGAATGCTTCGTAACGGGCGATACACACGTCGCGCATGGCCGATACGGTTTTCGCCAGGTATTTACGTGGGTCGAACTCGCTCGGGTTTTTCGCCATGAACTCGCGGATAGCACCCGTCGAGGCCAGACGCAGGTCGGTGTCAATGTTGACCTTGCGCACGCCGTGCTTGATGCCTTCAACGATTTCTTCGACCGGCACGCCGTAGGTTTCTTTAATGTCGCCGCCGTACTGGTTGATGATTTTCAGCCATTCCTGCGGAACGGAAGAAGAACCGTGCATCACCAGGTGGGTGTTCGGGATGCGCTTGTGGATCTCTTTGATCCGCTCGATCGCCAGGATGTCACCGGTAGGCGGCTTGGTGAACTTGTACGCGCCGTGGCTGGTGCCGATGGCGATAGCCAGTGCGTCAACCTGAGTTCTTTTAACGAAATCGGCCGCTTCCTCCGGGTCGGTCAGCATCTGGCTGTGATCCAGCATGCCTTCTGCGCCGACGCCGTCTTCTTCACCGGCCATGCCGGTCTCCAGCGAGCCCAGAACACCCAGCTCACCCTCAACCGAAACACCACAGGCGTGAGCCATGGCGACGGTTTCCTGGGTGACGCGAACGTTGTAGTCGTAGTCCGCAGGGCTTTTGCCGTCTTCGCGCAGCGAACCGTCCATCATCACCGAGCTGAAGCCCAGTTGAATGGAGCGTTGGCAGATGGCCGGGCTGGTGCCGTGGTCCTGGTGCATGACCACCGGAATGTGCGGGAATTCTTCGATCGCCGCCAGGATCAGGTGGCGCAGGAACGGGGCGCCAGCGTATTTGCGCGCACCGGCCGAAGCCTGAACGATCACCGGAGAGTCGGTCTTGTCGGCCGCTTCCATAATGGCGCGCATTTGTTCCAGGTTGTTCACGTTGAATGCAGGGACGCCGTAGCCGAACTCGGCTGCGTGGTCCAACATCTGGCGCATGCTGATAAGTGCCATTGTCTGTCTCTCTCCCGGTGGGGTCGTTAATCGTGCGTGCCGTAGTGGCGGCTATTCAAATTATAGGGGTCGATTGCTCAGTCATCGCCCCGGTGCTGCCTCGCTCGAACCGCTCAGCCCTTTACGGCGCCTTGCAGCCACGACCGATCAAATCGTTGGTAGCGTCCCAGTAGACCAGGCCTTCGCTGCCTTTGTTGTCGAACGCCAGCACGCCGTTACTGTAGAGCGCGCCGGAAGCTCCGGGCGACGCTTGCAGACGGAATACCTGCTCGCTCTGATTGAGGCGTACATCAACCTCCTTCTTCGCGGCATCGGCGTACTTCCAGAAAATCTCGGCTTTGCTGTCGCAGACCCAATGGGTCCAGGGGGCTGCCGGTTCCGATGCTTTCATGCTGGCGCAACCGCTCAGCAGCATCAGTGTCGCAAGGGCTAACAAGCCTTTCATTACTACTCCTGAATCCCCCGCATCGCGTGACGGATGTCGATCATGGCAGGGGCAATGCTGTTCCTGTATTCCGGCACACCGTCAAATGAGACTCAGTGGTCAACTGAAAATCAGTGACAGGGGACAGGTCCCACGGCAGGCATGAATTCGTATTTTTCCCAGACTTCAGGCCCGCCACGCTTGTAAACGATCGGTACGGTTTCCGCCTGCCAGCCTGCCTGATAGCAGCTGACCTGAAGCAATCCCGGCGCCGCGCTCGACGCCGTCTCTGCCTCAGGCTTGCTTGCACAGCCGACCAGCAAACCCGCCATGATCAACAGCGGTAATGGCTTGACCATTTCACTCCCCTTCACCTTGGCCGGTCAGGCCTTGGCGCGTTGTTCCAGAACTTCCACGGCAGGCAGTACCTTGCCCTCGACGAACTCAAGGAACGCACCGCCGCCTGTAGATATATAGGAGAGCTTGTCGCCTATACCGTATTTGTCGATGGCGGCCAAGGTGTCGCCCCCGCCAGCGATAGAAAACGCCGAGCTCTCGGCGATTGCGTGAGCCAGCGTCTTGGTGCCTTCGCCGAACTGATCGAACTCAAATACGCCGACCGGGCCGTTCCAGAGAATAGTCTTGGAAGATTTCAACAATTCGGCAAAGTGCGCAGCGGTTTGAGGACCGATGTCGAGGATCATGTCGTCGTCGGCGACGTCGGCGATCAGCTTGACGGTGGCTTCGGCATCGGCGGCGAATTGCTTGGCAACCACCACGTCGACCGGCAACGGCACGCTGACCTTCGCGGCGATGGCTTTGGCGGTCTCAAGCAGGTCCGGCTCGTACAGGGACTTGCCAACCGGATGGCCCGCCGCAGCCAGGAAGGTATTGGCAATACCACCGCCGACAATCAGCTGATTGCACTTCTCGCTGAGGCTGTTAAGCACGTCCAGCTTGGTGGAAACCTTGGAGCCGGCAACAATGGCCGCCATTGGCTGGGCCGGATTGCCGAGGGCCTTGCCCAACGCGTCAAGTTCAGCGGCCAGCAGCGGACCGGCCGCAGCGACTTTGGCGAACTTGGCCACGCCGTGGGTCGAGCCTTCTGCACGGTGGGCGGTGCCGAAAGCGTCCATCACGAACACATCACACAAAGCGGCGTACTTCTGCGCCAGCTCGTCAGCGTTCTTCTTTTCGCCCTTGTTGAAGCGCACGTTCTCGAACAGCACGATATCGCCCGCTTTGACGTCGACACCGTCCAGGTATTCCGCGACCAGCGGCACTTCACGACCGAGCGCCTTGCTCAGGTAGTCAGCGACCGGCTTGAGGCTGTTCTCGGCGGAAAACTCACCCTCGGTGGGGCGACCCAGGTGCGAGCAGACCATGACGGCTGCGCCTTTCTCCAGCGCCAGCTTGATGGTTGGCAGCGACGCGAGAATGCGCGCATCGCTGGTCACCACGCCGTCTTTGACCGGGACGTTGAGGTCTTCGCGGATCAGTACACGCTTACCTTGCAGATCGAGGTCGGTCATCTTCAACACGGTCATGAGGCATTCCCTGTTTTTACTATTGTTTATGAATGGTGTGCAGGTAGTGATCGGCGACATCCAGCATGCGATTGGCAAAGCCCCACTCGTTGTCGAACCAGGCCAGGATGTTCACCAGCCGAGGGCCCGAGACCCGCGTCTGGCTGGCATCGATGATCGCCGAGTGCGGGTCGTGGTTGAAATCGCAACTGGCATGCGGCAATTCGGTATACGCCAGCAGTCCCTTCAGCGGGCCGCGGGTGGCGGCCTCGCGCAGGATGCGGTTGATCTCGACGGCATCGGTATCACGGGCGACCTGCAGCGTGATGTCCAGGCACGAGACGTTCACCGTCGGCACACGAACTGCTTTGGCCTGAATTCGGCCGGCAAGTTCCGGAAGCAGCCGCTCGATGCCCCGCGCCAGACCAGTGGACACCGGGATGATCGACTGAAAAGCCGAACGTGTACGGCGCAGGTCTTCATGATGGTAGGCGTCGATGACTGGCTGATCGTTCATCGCCGAGTGAATCGTGGTGATGGTCACGTACTCGAGACCCAGTTCGCGATTCAGCAGGTCGAGCAACGGCACGCTGCAATTGGTGGTGCACGACGCGGCAGACAGCAGCCGCTCATCGCCGGTCAGGGTTTCCTGATTGATGCCGTAGACAATGGTGGCATCGACGTCGGCTTCGCTGGCCATGGGCTGGGAAAACAACACTCGCGGCGCGTGGGCCGAAAGAAAGCGCTCGCCGTCAGCACGCGTGTTGTAGACGCCGGAGCATTCGAGCACCAGATCGACGTCGAGCGAGCCCCAGTCGATGCCTTCCGGCGTCGCGCTGCGAAACACTTTGATGACGTGATCGTTGATGTGCAGAAAATCGCCTTCGACCCGCACTTCGCCGGGGAACCGGCCGTGTGTGGAGTCAAAGCGCGTGAGGTATTCGAGACTGGCCATGTCGGCCAGATCGTTGATTGCCACCACGTCAAAGCCAGCCTTCGCCCCTCGCTCGCACAGCGCGCGCAGCACGCAGCGGCCGATACGACCGTAACCATTGAGGGCGACTTTATAAGGGTGTGGCTGAGGCATGGGGTTCTCGCAGGCTTTCATCAAAACCTGTAGGAGCGCGCTTGCCCGCGAGTGCGGTCTGTCAGCCCTATCTCAGGCGACTGACAGAATGCATTCGCGGGCAAGCGCGCTCCTACACGGCAGCGCAGTGGTGCTTAGTCTTCCAGCAGCTCTTCAGCCGTGGAGAGGACGTTCTCCAGCGTGAAGCCGAACTCTTCGAACAGCAGGTTGGCAGGTGCCGACTCGCCGAAGGTGGTCATGCCGATCACGCGACCTTCCAGGCCCACGTACTTGTACCAGTAGTCGGCGTGAGCAGCTTCGATGGCGATGCGCGCGCTGACTTCCAGTGGCAGAACCGACTGCTTGTAGTCGGCGCTCTGGGTTTCGAAAACGCTGGTGCACGGCATGGAAACCACACGCACGTTCTTGCCGTCTGCGGTGAGCTTGTCGTATGCCTGAACAGCCAGGCCAACTTCGGAACCGGTTGCGATCAGGATCAGATCCGGCTCGCCGCTGCAGTCGCGCAGCACGTAGCCACCGCGGTTGATGTTTTCCAGCTGCTCGGCATCACGGGCCTGATGCTGCAGGTTCTGACGGGAGAAGATCAGCGCCGACGGGCCGTCATCACGTTCAATCGCGTGCTTCCAGGCGATGGCGGATTCAACGGCATCAGCCGGGCGCCAGCAGTCCAGGTTCGGCGTGGTGCGCAGGCTGGTCAGTTGCTCAATCGGCTGGTGAGTCGGGCCGTCTTCGCCCAGACCGATGGAGTCGTGGGTGAACACATAAATGATGCGTTTCTTCATCAGCGAGGACATGCGCACCGCGTTGCGGGCGTACTCCATGAAGATCAGGAAGGTCGCGCCGTACGGCACGAAACCGCCGTGCAGGGCGATGCCGTTCATGATCGCGCCCATGCCGAACTCACGAACACCGTAGTGCAGGTAGTTACCGGTGGCGTCTTCGCCGGTGATGCTGCGGCAGCCTTTCCAGATGGTCAGGTTTGAACCTGCCAGGTCGGCGGAACCGCCGAGGAATTCAGGCAGCAGCGGACCGAAAGCGCTCAAGGCATTCTGGCTGGCCTTGCGGCTGGCGATGGTTTCGCCCTTGGCGTTGACTTCAGCCACGTATGCGGCGGATTTCTCGGCGAAGTCAGCAGGCAGTTCACCGCTCATGCGGCGGATCAGCTCGTTGGCTTCGGTCGGGAAGGCTGCGGAGTAGGCAGCGAAACGCTGATCCCATTCGGCTTCAACGGCCAGGCCTTTTTCCTTGCCATTCCACTCGCTGTAGATGTCGGCCGGGATTTCGAACGGGCCGTGGGTCCACTTCAGCGCAGCGCGGGTCAGGGCGATTTCTTCAGTGCCCAGCGGAGCGCCGTGGCAGTCTTCCTTGCCTTGCTTGTTAGGCGAACCGAAACCGATGGTGGTCTTGCAGCAGATCAGCGTCGGCATGTCGCTCTTGTGAGCGGTGTCGATGGCGGTCTTGATCTCGTCGGCGTCATGACCGTCGACGTTGCGGATGACCAGCCAGCCGTAGGATTCGAAGCGCTTAGGGGTGTCGTCGGTGAACCAGCCTTCGACTTCGCCGTCGATGGAAATCCCGTTGTCGTCGTAGAACGCGACCAGCTTGTTCAGGCGCAGCGTGCCGGCAAGCGAAGCGACTTCGTGGGAGATGCCTTCCATCATGCAGCCATCACCCATGAACACGTAGGTGTGGTGGTTGACGATGTTGTGGCCTGGACGGTTGAACTGGGCAGCCAGAGTTTTCTCGGCAACCGCAAAACCGACGGCGTTGGCGAAACCCTGACCCAGTGGGCCAGTGGTGGTTTCAACGCCCGGGGTGTAGCCGTATTCCGGGTGGCCCGGCGTACGGCTGTGCAGCTGACGGAAGTTTTTCAGGTCTTCGATGGACAGGTCGTAGCCGGTCAGGTGCAGCAGCGAGTAGATCAGCATCGAGCCGTGGCCGTTGGACAGGATGAACCGGTCGCGGTCAGCAAACATCGGATTGGCTGGGTTGTGCTTCAGATAATCGCGCCAAAGGACTTCAGCGATATCCGCCATGCCCATCGGGGCACCCGGGTGGCCGCTGTTGGCCTTTTGCACGGCATCCATGCTGAGGGCACGAATGGCATTGGCTCGCTCACGACGGCTTGGCATCGCTGATCTCCTGGGGCAGATAAAAGTGGGACCGGAAAAAGGCGGCCATTTTCCCTCAGGCACCCTCCGGGGGCAATGACAGATCACACACCATCGGTGTTTTCCTCTGCCAGTGACGTGTTTTCGTACACCGCACCCAACGCCCGACGGCAAACGGCAGAATCTCGGCGCCGGGGTGCCGCCACTGATCGACCAATATCAAAACTTTTTGATATTGCCCTTGCGACACGTCCGGTCGATAACTAGACTGCCTGCCTTATGAATCTTCGCGTGCCTGCCATTAGCCATGATGAATGCGACGAGCTGGCTGCCTTGTGCAAAGCCGGCGGCGATCCGCTGCGGCTGAATGTCTTGCGCGCGCTGTCGAACGATTCCTTCGGCGTACTGGAGTTGGCGCAGATTTTCGCCATCGGTCAGTCCGGCATGAGCCATCACCTCAAGGTGCTGGCCCAGGCCGATCTGGTGGCGACGCGGCGTGAAGGCAACGCGATCTTTTATCGACGCGCCCTGCCCCACACCGAACACACCGGCGGCAAGCTGCACGCGGCGATGCTTGAAGAAGCCGATAACCTGCGCCTGCCCGATGATGTACAGGCGCGGATCGGCCTGGTGCATCGCCAGCGGGCCAACGCCAGTCAGGACTTCTTCGCACGCACTGCCGAGAAATTTCGGGCCCAGCAGGACCTGATCGCAGGACTGCCGCAATACCGCGACAGCCTGCTGTCGTTGCTGGACAAGCTGAGCTTTCCCGTCGATGCCACGGCGATAGAAGTCGGGCCCGGGGATGGCGGTTTTCTGCCTGATCTGGCGCGGCGTTTTCGACATGTGACGGGCCTGGACAACAGCCCGGAAATGCTCGATCTGGCGCGCAAGATCTGCACGCAAAAGGCGCTGGTTAACGTCGAGCTGAAACTGGCCGATGCACTGACCAACGCTAATATCGCCGGTAACTGCGTGGTCTTGAATATGGTGCTACACCATTTCGCCGCGCCCGCCGAAGCGCTCAAACAATTGGCCAACCTGTTGCAACCGGGCGGTAGCCTGCTGGTGACAGAGTTGTGCAGCCATGACCAGAGCTGGGCCAAGGAGGCCTGTGGCGATCTCTGGTTAGGCTTCGAACAGGAAGATCTGGCCCGTTGGGCCATCGCTGCGGGGCTGGTCCCCGGGGAAAGCCTGTACATAGGCTTACGTAATGGTTTCCAGATCCAGGTCCGCCACTTTCAGCGACCGGCTGGCAACACTCACCATCGGTACTAATCAGGAAAACCGTCGAGATGAGCGAATACTCCCTTTTCACCTCCGAGTCCGTGTCTGAAGGACATCCGGACAAAATCGCCGACCAGATCTCCGATGCGGTGCTGGACGCCATCATTGCCCAGGACAAGCAGGCTCGCGTCGCCGTGGAAACCCTGGTCAAGACCGGTGTGGCCATCGTTGCCGGCGAAGTCACCACCACCGCGTGGGTCGACCTGGAGCAGATCGTTCGTGATGTGATCTGCGAGATCGGCTACACCAGCTCCGACGTCGGTTTCGACGGTGCGACCTGCAGCGTGATGAACATCATCGGCAAGCAGTCCCCTGACATCAACCAGGGTGTCGACCGCGCAAAACCTGAAGATCAGGGCGCGGGCGACCAGGGCCTGATGTTCGGCTACGCCAGCAATGAAACCGCTGAACTGATGCCTGCGCCGATCGCGTTCTCGCACCAGTTGGTGCACCGTCAGGCTGAAGCCCGTAAATCCGGCCTGCTGCCGTGGTTGCGCCCGGACGCGAAATCCCAGGTCACTTGCCGCTATGAAAACGGCATCGTGGTGGGCATCGACGCCGTTGTTCTGTCGACCCAGCACAACCCGGAAGTGTCGTACAAAGATTTGCGCGAAGGCGTGATGGAGCTGATCGTCAAGCACGTGCTGCCTGCCGAACTGCTGCACAAAGACACCCAATTCCACATCAACCCGACCGGCCAGTTCATCATTGGCGGCCCGGTGGGCGACTGCGGTCTGACCGGTCGCAAGATCATCGTCGACAGCTACGGCGGCATGGCCCGTCACGGCGGCGGCGCGTTCTCCGGTAAAGATCCATCGAAGGTCGACCGTTCGGCAGCGTACGCTGGCCGTTACGTGGCCAAGAACATCGTCGCTGCCGGCTTGGCCGAGCGCTGCGAGATTCAGGTTTCGTACGCGATTGGCGTTGCACAGCCTACTTCGATCTCGCTGAACAGCTTCGGCACCGGCAAGATCAGCGACGACAAGATCGTCCAGCTCGTCCGCGAGCACTTCGACCTGCGCCCGTACGCCATCACCACCATGCTCGACCTGCTGCACCCGATGTATCAGGAAACCGCAGCCTACGGCCACTTCGGCCGCACGCCGCAAACCAAGACCGTGGGCGACGACACCTTCACCACGTTTACCTGGGAAAAAACCGACCGCGCCGACGCACTGCGCGCCGCTGCCGGTTTGTAATATCCGCTGGGTGCATAGCGCTTAGCGGCATCCGGTAAAAAAAGCCCCTGGCGATGTGAGTCGTCAGGGGCTTTTTGCATTCGGGTTGAAGGAACGATCAGCCCCGCCGCGCCACCAGCAAAAACGACGCTGCGCTCGCTAACAGCCCAGCACATATCCGGTTGAACAGACGCTTGCCACTTGGTTTGGCAAACAGACGACGCGCATGCACGCCCATCCAGCTGTAGAGCCCGATAGCGATGCATTCCAGCGCCAGAAACATCGCGCCCAGTTGTGCGAACTGAGTGATGACCACGCCGGAACGGTCGACGAATTGCGGCAGAAACGCGGTGAATAGCAAAATAGCCTTGGGGTTACCGATGGCCACTAGAAACTCCTGTCGTGCCAGAGTCCCCAACCCCCTCGAAGCAAAAACGGTCCCGCCCTCAGCCTCAGGTGCTGCCCGCCACAACTGCACCGCCAGATAAAACAGGTACGCCGCGCCAACGATCTTGATCGCGTGAAACAGCAGCTCCGACGTATGCAGCACCGCCGTCAGCCCCACCGCCGCCAGCGCAATCATGATCGCAAACGCCAGCAAACGACCAATGCCGCCCCAGCAGGCACTGATAAATCCATAGCGCGAGGCGTTGCTGATCGACAGCAGATTGTTAGGGCCGGGCGCCATGTTCAAGGCGAAACAGGCGGGAATGAAAACCAGCAAGGTGGGAAGGTTCACTGCAAGTCTCCTGCAAGAATCGAAGTGATGAAGTGTCAGCCCTGCGCGCTGCGAAGCTCAAGACACAGCTGAAGATCAAATCTGTTGCGTTTTTCCGTCGCGATTAAATTCTGCAGCCCATAAGTATTTTGCAGCCTTAATCCTGTCGACGTCGTCGCCATATTCAAATAACAAACCCTGGATACTTGCTATCGCGAAACGCCATATAAAATGGAGGATTTACCACGCCTTCAACAGCACTAAACCGATTCGCTATCACTGATATTTCGAATAAGCATAAATAAACTTAACTCATTGAAATTTAAGGTCATTAATTTAACCTTCATCAACTCGATTATTTGCCTCTTTGCAAGACGATCTCTAGGGAAGGTCTGAAGTAGGCACGCGTTTTTAACAGCCCCGTTGCTTGAGGCTCAAAAAATGTCGACTCAATCGAAAATTAGACCTTTTGCTCTCTCAATCCCCGCTTTTTTCTGCGTACAAGCGCTTTTCAGCACTCATTTTCCGCATTAAAGGCGTACCTCTCCTGCATTGAGTAATCGTTTTCGCATCATCCACAGGTTCGACAGAGCAAACAGCGTGGTCTGCTGCGCAGTGTTTTTCAGCAGGCCTCGGAAGCGTACTTTCGTATAACCAAACTGGCGCTTGATTACTCGAAACGGATGCTCAACCTTGGCGCGCAGTTGAGCTTTCGCGTATTCGATTTTGCGACGCATGCGCCCGATCAGACTCTTCTTTGCATGCTTTTTATAGCTGCTGGGCCGCGCAGCAATCGACCAGATCATTTGGCGATCTTGATGCTCGGGGCGCTTTTCGACGCCGGTGTAACCGGCATCGCCAGAGACGTAAGTTTCTTCTCCGTGCAGTAACTGATCGACCTGGGTTACGTCCGCCACATTCGCCGCAGTGCCCACTACGCTATGCACCAAACCGGATTCGGCATCGACACCGATGTGCGATTTCATCCCGAAATAGTATTGATTTCCCTTCTTGGTTTGATGCATTTCAGGGTCGCGTTTGCCGTCCTTGTTCTTGGTCGAACTCGGCGCATGAATGATCGTCGCATCGACCACGGTGCCTTGGCGCAACAACAAACCACGGTCGCCCAAATAGCCATTGATGACCTGCAAAATCCCACCGGCCAGCTCATGTTTTTCGAGCAATCTGCGGAAGTTGAGGATCGTGGTTTCGTCTGGAATCCGATCCAGATGCAGCCCGGCAAACTGGCGCAGAATCGTAGTTTCGTACAGCGATTCTTCCATAGCTGGGTCGCTATAACCGAACCAGTTCTGCATCAGATGAACCCGCAACATCGCCATCAACGGGTATGCCGGACGACCACCTTCTCCCGTTGGATAGTGCGGCTCGATCAGTTTGACCAAGCCATTCCAGGGCACGACCTGATCCATCTCGATCAGGAAGCGTTCACGGCGGGTTTGTTTGCGTTTGCCAGCGTATTCGGCGTCAGCGAAGGACATCTGCTTCATCGGGACTCAACCGTTCAGTGCTTGGGACTGGCGTATTTCACCAGATTTGGAAGTCTTTTTCAGAGTTTCCCTAGGCTAACGAGTGGACGACCTTATCTGAAACGCCTTTATTCCCAGTAAACAGGAAGCGACATCATGGAAGAGAACACAACAACTGCCACTTATGGAAAACTGTTCCCAGAACAAGTCGCTGACAAATGCGCGTCCGACGCGCTAGAGGCCAACAACGGGCCTCTGGCCTATCTTCACGCCCTGTATCGACAAGCGCTGACGCTGGAGGCCCAAGGTAATCCCGATAGCCAGATCAAACTCGCCAGCCGGCGCCCGGATATCGGCGAACGGGTGCTGGATAAGGCAAGCCTTGAAAACCAGGTCTCTGCGCTGACGCTGGTGATTGAAGCCATGACGCGGCAAGCCAAACTTCACGTGGGTGAAAAAAAGAACCTGGTGGAGGAGATTTCCAAAGCGCAATACCCCGTCCAATTGCCTTTTCACCGGCCGCTTGAGCAGATCAAGGCAGTACTCAAGCAGAAGAAAACGTCACTGTTCGATGTGCTGCAACGAAGCCATTACCACTACCCCAACTTCACTTCAGACACCCTGCGTAGCGAAAAACTCAGACACGTCATGCTAACCGCGACGGGGTTCAGCCCTGCGCTGCAATCCCTCTTGATCGATAGCAGCGCTGCCACCGACGGCGACTTCCTGCACAAGCTGTACGGCGTGAAGGGCGATGCATCCAACGCCCTTGAGCAACTGACCGGTGTCGAGTGCTTGTCCCGGCAAACCGGACTAAAGCCCGAAAGCATTCTGGAACTGCTGGCCACGTCGGGCGTTCCGGACGATGGCACAGAGGCCATCACCACGGTCAAATGCTCCAGCGCTTACGCTGCGGCCAACGAAAAGAACAGCGCAGCGCTTGGCGGCCATCTCTACGGCGCCGTGTTCATCAACAACGCAACCGCTCCGGCGTTATCTCTGGAAGACACCTACGAAGGACCAGGCATCAGCCTGCGTATCAAGGGTGCAAATGCTGACCACTTTGGTCGCATTCACAAAATCATCCACCTGCAACGCGCATTGCAACTGCCCTTCGCTCACGTTGATCTGCTGGTGATGGCTGCCCTGCGTGCGGAGGGCCAGACCAAGGATTTCCAAATCACGAAAAACACGCTCAGGGCGCTGGGTGTTTTCTGCTACATGCGCAATGAATACGATGTGACTGCCGAGCAGTTCGCGGCCCTGATCAACGGCGTAACGCCCTACGTTACAGGTGAACAAACACCTTTCCTGGACCGAGTGCTCGATGGCCCTGGCGCAGGACAACTGGCGGACACAGAAGATCGCCTGACGCTCGACGGCCGCGAGTTCGAGATCAGCGTCACCGCACAGAGCAGCGACAGCTCCTCTAAATCCGTCATTGGGGGGATATGCCGCGCTTTCGCCCTGGAAGAAAGAGTGGCGAACCTCTATCTGAAGCAGGCTGCGCAAGCGTTGAAACTCACAAAGCCGACGTTATCCCTGCCGGTATTCTCATCGCTCTACCGCCTGACCAGATTGCCTCGCCTTTTAGGGCTCGGCACGAACGAAGGCAACAGCCTTATCGCCTTGCTGGCGAAAACAAATCCGCGAGTGTGGACACAACTGGCGGGGACGCCGCAGATAACTGAAGGCGATTACTTCTACGACGGGGAGGTCGATGTCAAGTTGGGGGCAGCCGACATTCTTGACGTGTTGACCGGCCTGATCAATCTGGACATCTGGCTGCGGCGGCAAAAGATTTCCGCGCAGGCCCTGCTGAGCTGGCTCACGCCACTGCCCGCTGACATCCCCGCCGAACTCAAACCTCTTTACAGGGTGGATGCTCGCATCCAGCGCACCCTGGTCGACGCCCTTCCGCGGATCAAGGCCTCCCTGTTAAGCGAGACGCAGATTGCACAAGAAGTTGGCCTGGATGTGCTACCCGCATCTGGCTCATGGATCGGCACTTTGCAAACATGCCTGGATTCCCGCGGCTTGGTGAAAACGCTAGTCCTGCGCCCTGATCAAAGCCTTGCGGATGTGTTGAAAGCGGAACTCAAGGGCAAAGTTAACAGTGCCAACGCGGTATTTCGGGCAGATGTGGACATCGATCAGGTCATAGACAGGCTGGAGCGGCTGATCACCAATGCAACCATCGCGCAAGAAGACGCAGCCAAACACATCATCGGCAACGTCTTCGCTAAGGACGACGACGGGCGCGCACTCACTTCAGGGCACGCGCTTGAGCTATTACGCTGGATAGAGGAAAGCCGTTTCAGTCTACTGGCGGACGTATTGACAGCTGCCGAGAAAACGCCCGCAAGCGCGAGCACGGCGCTCGATGGGCTGACCCTCGATTTGTGGGACAAGCTTGCCCGGCACGCGCAGGTGATCAAATACCTGCAATTGAGCCCTACCGGACTTAAAGCCCTGCTTGATCACCCCGCCTGGTTCGACCTGGCAGGGGAGACGGACACTGCGGGGCAGACACCTTCAAGTGCCACTGCGCTTACCCTCGACTTGTGTTATCAGGTCAGCCGATACAGTGACTGGGTGCAACAATGCGAAAAGTCCGGCGTTGAAGAGAATGATGCACTTAATTATTTTAGCAACGCACCCCAAATCAACAGATTGAATACCGAGGTGTTGACTGCGGGGCGGCTTGGGAAGCTCATTGGCTGGTCTGAAAGCGAAACAATGGTTGCGCTTTCGTATGCGGGAACGGCAAAAAAAGAAACCGTAAAAATAGATACCAGCAAACCATTTGACGATTTTTTAGCATCACTGACAAAAACGGAGAAAGATATATATATCAGGTCGGACTATCGAGAGTTCAGCCCTTTTGGAGAACTTGTAGCCAGACACATGTTTAATGCCCGGCCAGAAGATTCTTCCAAAGATGCGCGATCCGTATATGACAAATTCGATCAATTTCTGAGGGACAACCCAGGCCCATTAAAGGTTCGTAAAGAACTTCTTCTTCCAGAGACAAGGCCTGAGGCGTGGGATTATATAAGTAAGTACAAAGATAAGAACAAGGAGTTGACGCTCGTTGAGTACTCTCCTACAACCGTTGACACACAAGCATCCGCGCGTTTGACCACCACAATTTCTGACATCGACCTTGTGCTTCGTTTAAAGAACCTATGCAACTTGACCGGCCTGTCCAGCGAATCATTACTCGATCTACACTCGCTTGACGAAAGTTCTAAATTCGAGGCCTACCGTGTCAGCGGTCAAGTACTGCTGGGCGCTTGTGATAATGTTGAACAGGAATCTATAGAATCTCGCCTGCAAGAACCATGGCGCGATGCGCTGGCGGCCTATTTACTAGGATACTGGGCGGCGTCCACCCCTGAGCTGAAGCGATTCATTCCCACCACCGAGGAGCTTTCCAGTTATTTTCTGACAGATGTTCTAGTCAGTACGGCAGTGAAAGTCAGTGCTGTGAACCAAGCAACTGCGAGCTTGCAGCACTACCTGCACAGGCTGTTTGCACGACTCGACCCGGGCTACACGACTACCATTATTGCGCAGGAAACATCGGACTTCTGGCGTCAATACCTGAGTACGTACGGGACCTGGAAAGTATGGCGGACGCAACTCAATCATCCGGAAAACCTGATCTACTACGCTAACCGGCCCAATAAAAGCACTGCTTTCCAGGCGTTGGAGGTGGAACTCAACCAAGGCAAGCTGGACCCTGAACTCCTACAAACAGCCATTACCAGTTACCTTACTAAATTCGAACAGACCAGCAATTTGCAAGTTATCAGTGGTTATCTGGACGGCACTGACCCCAAGAACGACACGTATCACTTTATTGGCAAAACCAATGCCTCGCCGGCCGAGTATTACTGGCGGTCCGTAGACATAGGGCTGCGCGACGACAAGGAACGCTTGAGCCCGCTTGCGTGGACCGAATGGGAAAAGATCAGCGTCTCCGCGACCGGTCAGATCGTTCAGAGCAGCTACACAGATCCGGACACCAAGGCCACATCCAGGTGCGATGCCATTCGCCCGGTGATGATTGAAGGCCGCCCCTATGTGTTCTGGGTCGAACGCGGCACTGTCGGCCTGCCGAGTGCGGACGACAAAAACCAGACTCCCACCAAGTTCAAAAAAATCAGCGTTCAATATATCTACAAGCAGAGTGATGGATTCTGGTCCACCCCTAACGAGCTCATTTGCCTTGATGGCATCCAAGATGGGAAGCGCCTGCCAGATTTAAAGAACCCCTACCTCAAAGATGACACCTATGAGCCTGGTTTGATCGCGTTGGTCAACACCGAAGGAGAACGTACCGAAGATCCGTGGCTGACAGTAATGTTATATAACAGTGCCTACACGTCCATCAATGACACCGCGCAGGAATCTGTACACTATGGAAATCTCAACACAGATTATTTTATTGAAGCACGGGATCTGTTGCTCATCGATAAAAAACAGTTCCCGTTAGATGCTACGAAAAGCCTGAGCAAAATCATTTACAACTCATACAAAGACGTCACCAAAGTCCAGCACCCTTATACAGGAGAGCGGTCCGAAATTGAGCCTCTAAAAAAAGAGCAGGGCACAACGCGCTTCGCGCTGGAACAATATAAACCAGATACGCTCACTACACCAATCCGGCAGTGGCCACAAGTTCTGGCCAAAGTAGATAGCGTCTACGAATTCGATCTCCACTACCAGGACTTCATAAAAAAAGAACCTTTGATACCTCAATCACAGTTCATAAACTACGACACTCTCCATGAAATTATCCCGTATGCAATGGGGAAAGCAAAGTACAATGAAAACCCAGACCCTGCTAACATGCTTCAAGTGATAGAGAATTCTTCCACCCCTAAGTACCTGATTGGGAAATTATTATTCCCCAGGCCAAACTCAACCAATACAATAACCGCCAACTTCATATCCGGAAAAGCCCTGACTCTGAAAGGACACTATAAAAAACCAATCGTTAACCTCACCAAACTCCCAACTGTAACATCCATTGCCATTAACATAACTTTTCGAATCAATGACATTGCGTACACTGTAACGTCAAATCAGTCAAACATCTCAATACCGAATGACGACAGGGACATAGGTTTTCAGCTTCCAATCACCGTTAATACTGCTGAAAAACGCCCACTCAGCATTGGCTATTCAGTCACCGATGACAACAAGAAGATTCAGGCCAAACCCGAAACACTACCTGAAGCAACCAGCCCTGAACGGTGGACCGTTAACCTGAAACTGGAAAAAGCCCGCTACCTGCTCGAAGACAGTCTAAGGATCGAGTTCTATCTCAAAGACCAGTTGATCGCCTCTCTGCCCGTGGACGTCGTCGTTAACCCGAAGGCCTACGAAAAAATAGAACTTCGGCTTTATGCCAAAGGGCCTAAGGACAAGGCATTTACCCGGCTGACCGAAGAAAGCGTCGTCGCAGACGGTAACGCCGTCATCACTCGCGACTACCCGTACAAAGATTCTGGTCAGTACATGTTTGCGCTGTGTGAGGCAGGCGAACCGTTGCAGAACGTATTCACCACCTTCGATGTGCAGGCACTGGGCACGGACGAAAAATGGGACATCGCGATAAGAAGGAACACCGAACAAGCCCAATACCTGGATCTGAGCGCCGTGGCCGACGACGCCCCCACCTTCCCCTCCAATGCCATCCGGCTTAACACCCTGTTTGGCAAACAGCTGGTTTCTCGCGCAGCACGTAGCGTGGAACGCGCTCTGGAATGGGAGGCACAGTGGATTAAAGAACCCACCATTGATGCCAACATAGAGACACCTCCGGTCGACTTCCACGGCGCTAATGGCGCTTACTTCCGCGAACTGTTTCTGCACTTGCCAGATCTGGTTGCAACCCGTTTAAGTGAACAACAACAGTTCGACGAGGCAGAGCGTTGGTACACGCAGTATTTATTCGACCCTTTCAGAACACAGAAAGACGACAAGGAGCGTCAGCCATTTTGGAACACCCGACCGCTGGCAGAGGGCGGTACCAGCGGTTCCGAACTGCAGAAGGTTGTTGATCCGACGGCACGGGCGTTCACCCTTTCGCGCTACTACCGGCAGGCGGTGCTCCTGTCGCTGGTGGATAACTGGCAGCGACAAGGGGATCACTTTTATCGGCAGCTCACGTCCAGCACGCTGAATCACGCCTGGTTGTGTTTCCAGAAAGCGCTGAGGCTGATCGGACCTTTACCGGAACGGACCTCGGTATCGCGCTGGGCTTCCGTGGCCCTGAATAGCGCGAGCAGCGTGCACTTTCGCGCACCGATCAACGAGCGGGTCGCCGCAGCCCGAAAAACCCTGGAGCATCGTCTTTTCAACCTGCGTCATGGGCTGACGCTGGACGGCAAAGTCTTGCCCGTCATGGACTGGCGCACAGAGAGCGTGGACGCGTTCGGCGTCGGCCAGCGAGGTATCGGCCAACTCATTAACACTTACAACAGTGATCGGGCGCAGATACCTGCATATCGTTTCCGTGAGTTGATCCCAACGGCCCGTACCGCTGTGCGGCAACTCCAGGACATGGGCCGCCATTACATGAAACTGATGGAGAATGAGTTCAACAGCACACTGTCGGCATTGCTCAAGCAACAACAAATCAACGTTTCTGATTTCACCCTGCAACTCAAGCGGGAGGCTGTCAACGATGAAGTCACTCAGAAAAAGCTGCTTGAACTAAGCAAACAAGCAGCGGTTTTCAGGAAGGAATACTACGAGAATCTGCTGCTGACAGGTCGCTCACCGATGGAGGAGGCTGCAACCGGTCTCATCTGGAGCGCAGCCGTTCTAAAAACAATGTCGGTCCCCCTCCAGATTGCGGCAGGCATAACGGAGGGCTTGGTACCGACCATTTATGGAATGGCGTTCGGGGGCAATAAACCGCACGCTTCAATGGCCAAGGCAGCGCTGGGAATGGAAATAGCCGCTGAATCCAGCATGTTTGTATCCGATCGCCTACTGGCCGAAGCGGACTATGAACGCCGTGCTCAAGAGTGGCAATTCGAATTAAAGCAGGCAGAACTGGATATCGAATCTTTGAACTTTGAGCTGGACGAATCCGACCTCGAATACAACGCCGCTACCATCAGCCTGGAAGAGGCCCGGGCGGTACGCGCCAATCTGGAAGAGCTGCATGCCACGATGACCAACGGCTTCATCAGCCCCTCGTCATATAACTGGCTCGTCGCCCGTCAGGAGCTGCTGTACGCCCCGGCTTACGACGCCGTCCTGTCGTTATGCCTGAGCGCCGAAGCAGCCTGGCGTTATGAAATCGGCGACTACACGCGCCCTGCCTTTATCAAGACCGGCGCTTGGGTTGATTCCTACAAGGGGATGCTGGCTGGCGAGTCCTTGCTCGTGGATCTGCAAGAAATGGAAAACGCGCATATTCAGTGCAACGAGCGCCGCCTGAGCATCAAGAAAACAGTTGATTTGAGGGGCACTCAAACGGGAGATGAATGGCTTGCCACCCTCAAATCGCTGGCCAGCGCCCCGCTGGTATTCGAGTTCAAATCCGCCGATTTCGACAAAAACTACCCAGGCCATTACCTGCGTCAGCTCAGGCACGTATCGGTTTCGTTTGTGACGACATCGGCAGCCGGGGCAAGCCTGGAAAACGTCTGCGCCATCCTTACGCAAACAGACAGCACGACGTTGGTCGAACCCACCAGCGAGGGCGCGGATTACTTGTATGCGCCCGCGACCAAGGCCCCGGGAAGCATTAAACGGAACCTGCGGGTCCAGCAACAAATTGCCCTGTCATCCGGGGAGGCGGACGACGGCCTGGGCTTCGACAAGGCTGACTGGGTGTATGAGCTGATGTTCCACGATGGCCGCTACCTTCCCTTCGAAGGCACAGGTGCCATATCACGCTGGCAGCTGAACTTCACAGATGCCGATTTTGTGAAATCGCTGCTGGCTGCCGATGGAAAAACAACCGTCATCAAAACGATCCAGATAAACCTCGTCTACACGGCGCTGGATGGAGGCAAGGCGTTTACCGACAAAGTGAAAACGCTTATGCAGGCCAAAAAGTAGGCGATGGCTTGCTGTGGACGCCAAAGGTTACGCATCAACCGTAACCTTTGGCGTTGTCTGGACTGGGGATAACACCTGGTAACCAACGCGCAATCGCAGAGTGATTTCAAGCCGCGTAGCCTTCCTCGCTCCCCCAGGCAAGGATGCTTCGATGCTGCTCTCTCTCCGCGCGCTCTCTTTTATCGCACTCCCTCTATTCGCCTTTAACGCCGTCGCGCAGACCTGCCCCGACTGGCCACCGGCAAAAGCCCGAAATGAAATCCTTGCGCTGCAAAATCAGATCACCCAATGGGACGACAGTTATCACCGCCAGGGCGTGTCTCTGGTCGCCGATGAGCTTTATGACCAATCCGTTCAGCGACTCGCCGACCTGCGCGGCTGTTTCGCCGCCACTCCGGCATCGCCCTCCAATCCGCTGAAAACCGCGCGCGGTCCTGTCGCGCATCCCATCCCCCACACGGGCCTGACGAAATTGCCGGGCGAGGCCGCCGTGCAGGCGTGGCTCGAAGGTCGAAGTGATCTGTGGATTCAGCCGAAGGTGGACGGCGTGGCGGTCACGCTGGTGTATGTCGACGGCAAACTGGTGAGCGCCATCAGCCGGGGCGACGGGATCTTCGGCCAGGACTGGACTGGGCATGCTCACCAGATCGAGGCAATTCCTCGCCATCTCGCGTGGGAAAAGACCGTGATCCTTCAGGGCGAGCTGTATTGGAAGCTGACAGATCACGTTCAGGCCGACGCCGGCAGTCTGAACGCTCGCAGCAAAGCGGCCGGCTTGCTGGCGCGTCACGCGATTAGCGAGCAGGAAGGCGCGAATCTCGGGCTGTTCGTCTGGGATTGGCCGGAGGGCCCGTCGGACATGACCGCGAGACTGGCAGGGCTCAGGGCCATGGGTTTCGAGGACAGCGCGCGCTTCAGCGAGCCGTTGGAGGGTTTCACTCAGGCAAAGAACTGGCGAGAGCACTGGTACCGCTCGGCGCTGCCGTTTGCCACCGATGGCGTGGTTATCCGGCAGGGAGAGCGTCCATCGGCCGAACGCTGGCAGGCAAAAGCGCCTTACTGGATCGCGGCCTGGAAGTACCCGTTCGCGCAGGCGCTGGCGGAGGTGCGCAAGGTTCATTTCAACGTCGGGCGCAGCGGCAAGATTACGCCCGTGCTGGACATTGAGCCTGTGCGACTGGATGACCGCATGATCACGCGCATCAGCGTGGGCTCCCTGAAGCGCTGGCAGGACATGGACATTCGGCCTGGGGATCAGGTGGCAATCAGCTTGGCCGGGCTGACGATTCCGCGCCTGGATGAGGTGGTGTCGCGCAGCGTTGATCGTGCGCCGCTGCATGTGCCGCGAGCGGAGGATTTTCATTCGCTGAGTTGCTGGCAGCCGGTCGAGGGCTGCGAAAGCCAGTTCCGCGAGCGGCTGAAATGGCTGAGCGGAAAGAAGGGATTGGCGCTCAGCGGCGTAGGACCGGGCACGTGGGACAAGTTGATTCAGGCAGGGCAAGTGGGCAGTTTGTTGGACTGGCTGACCCTCGACGGTGCACAGCTTGCTAACATTCCCGGCCTGGGCGAGCGCAGCAGCGCTAAACTGCTGGCAAGTTTTCAGGCCGCACGTGAAAAACCGTTTGTGGTGTGGCTCAAAGCTATCGGTTTACCGCCGGCCACCGGCGTTGATCTGGGCGAGTCCTGGGCGGCGCTCGCTTCCCGCAGCGTTGAGCAATGGCAGGTCGAACCCGGCATAGGCTCGGGACGTGCGAAGCAGTTACATGCATTTTTTCAAGAGCCGCAGGTGCAGGCGTTGAGCAGGCAGTTGCGAGACGAAGGCATCAACGGTTTTTAGTTTCAGGGCCGCACGATTGTGTCGAGCGTGCGGCCATTTGTGTTCAAGGAGTATTCATGAAATTCCTGTCATCCCTTTTTGCATTCACCGCGTGCGGGTTTCTGGCCGCGCCCGTGTTTGCAGCCGAGCAGGCGCCGGAACCGTCCGGATGCGCCGCCAAGCGCCAGGACATCGCCACTCAGATTGAGAACGCCAAGGCGGCGGGCAATACCGATCAACAGGCCGGGCTGCAAAAAGCCCTGAGCGCGTTGAACGCCAACTGCACCGACGTCGACGTGGTCAAGCAGCAGGAACAGAAGGTGCTGGATGCCAAGCGCGAAGTCAGCCGTCGCCAGGCGGATCTGAACAAGGCCATGAGCAAAGGCGATCCCGAGAAAATCGACAAGCGTAAAGACAAGCTGGCCGAATCTCGCAAGGAACTGCAGGCCGAGCAGGAAAAGCTGGAGAAGGTTCAGCCTGACGAGGATGACGAGTAAGGTCGTCTGCGGGCATCAGTCCTTAATGTGTAGGAGTGACCGGGGTGGCGCTCCACCTTGCTCGCGAGGACGGCATTTCCGCTGATGAAGACTTGGCGGATGGACTCACCTCTTCGTGAGCAAGCTCACTCCCACACGGTCTTTTTCTCGGCAAGATCTCAGGGTGTAAGAGCGACCGTTGAGCGATCAAACTGAAACGCCAAACAGCGCAATCACCAGCCCCATCCCGACGATCCAGGCCAGCGAACGCAACGCCGCGAGATCCGCCAGATAAAAGATGATGTAGAGCAGGCGACTGGTCACGAACAGCACGGCGAGTACGTCGATCGTGACCAACTGCGCGACACCGGCGACGTGGGCGATGATTACGCCAGCGGCAAACCCGGGAATCGCTTCAAAACTATTGAGCTGCGCGTTGTGGGCGCGCCGCGGGAGGCCTTCGAGGCGGTCGAGAAAGTCCCGGGGATCATGATTGTGCCGTGCACTGAATTTGCCGCTGCTGAACTTGGCAATGCCAGCGCACCCTATCGGCAACAGAATCACGATCAACACGCACCAAAAAGCAACGGTCATAACCACATCCTTTTTTTAGAATTTGAGCTTCATCAGAAGCATACCGAGTAATACCTATCTACAGGCTAAGAGCCACGGCCCGCCGAAAGGTTCTTACAGGTAACGCACGGCGGACGGGACCACAACCACCCGCGCACCCAATGGCGCATTGCGCAACCGGAGTAGGACCGGCTTTAGCCGGGAAGGCATTACCCGTCACGCCGCAAATCTGATGGCGTTCACGCCGGCCCCTTCCCGGCTGAAGCCGGTCCTACAAAGAACAACCTGCGCGCAGGTTGCTCGTCGATACTGCCACGAGCAGCCCGATTGGCTAAGATGCCAGCCACCCAGCCGACCTCGGCTGTATCTCGTAGCCCAGGAGCCTGCATGTCCAGCGAAGAAGACGCCACCCTCAGTGGCGCAGCGCCGATGATCCCCGATCAGCGCCGGGAGTTGATGCTGCGTCAGTTGCGCAAGCATCAGGTGCTCAGCGTGCATCAGCTCATGGAAATGTTCGACTGCTCGCACATGACCGTTCGCCGCGACATTGCGCTGCTTGAGCAAAGTGGCCGTGCCTATTCGGTGACCGGCGGGGTACGCATCGCCAGTCAGGTTCACAGCGAGCCCAGTCACCAGTCCAAGGCAGTGGTAGAGCTGCCGCACAAACAGGCGATGGCGAAACTGGCCGCCAGCCTGCTGCACCCCGAGATGACCGTGTACCTGGACGCCGGCACCAGCACGCTGGAAATCGTCCCGCACATTGTTGCGCTGGCGGGGATGACAGTGGTCACCAACGATTTCGGCGTGGTCAATGCACTCGCCGATGCGACCCATGTGGATGTGATTCACACCGGCGGCTTGCTGGACCACCCGAACCGGTCCTGTGTCGGCGGGCTGGCAGCGGCGACGTTGCGGCAGCTGGCAACCGACGTGGCGTTCATGTCGACCAGCTCATGGGATCTGCAGCGAGGCACGACCACGCCCTCTGCGCTGAAGGTTGAGGTCAAGCAGGCGGCCATGCAGTCGGCCTCGCGCACGGTATTGCTGACCACCAGCACGAAATACGGCACGTTCGGCATGTACAAGGTCGCCGGTCTGGAGCAGTTCGACACGATCATCAGCGACGACCGCCTCGCCCACGGCGCTGCGGACAGCATTCGCGGGCTGGGGGTTGAATTGATGTTGGCGTCGATGGATCAGCCAAGCTAACTCAGCGAGTGCCACAAACACTGTAGGAGCGCGCTTGCCCGCGATGACGGACTGTCCGAGACATATCTGTTTCAGACAAACCGCAATCGCGGGCAAGCGCGCTCCTACATTTGATGCGTACCAAGCCTCGGCCCCGACTGAGGCTTTTTTTCGCCTGCTCGTGGCAATGTTAATTTTTGTTAATCCAAAAAAGCACTTCACATTATCCGATCACAGGTTCACTATCTTTAACAGATCAGAACAAACACCGTTCGAGTGCTGATGAACTTCGGCGCTCACCCGAGGAGAGATTCATGAATAACAAGAATGTCGGCGTCATTGGTCTGGGTGCGATGGGCCTGGGCATTGCGCGCTCCCTGCTGCGCAGCGGCTTCAACGTTCATGCCTGTGACGTGCGCGCTGCCGTGACCGAGCAATTCGCCAGCGAAGGCGGCGTTGCCTGTGAATCTCCTGCGACTATGGCCGCTGCCTGCGACGTGATCATCACCGTCGTGGTCAATGCCGAGCAGACCGAAACCGTATTGTTCGGCGACAACGGCGCAGTCGCCGCTCTGCGCCCGGGCAGCCTGATCATTGGTTGCGCTACGGTCGCACCGACCTTCGCCATCGAACTGGGTCAGCGCCTCACCGAAAAAGGCCTTCTTTACCTCGACGCGCCGATCTCCGGCGGCGCGGCCAAGGCAGCCGCTGGCGAGATGACCATGATGACCTCCGGCCCGGCTGATTCCTACGCCAAGGCCGATGCGATCCTCAACGGCATGGCGGGCAAGGTGTATCGCCTGGGCGACGTTCATGGCCTGGGTTCGAAAGTCAAAATCATCAATCAGCTGCTGGCCGGCGTACACATCGCCGCCAGCGCCGAAGCCATGGCCCTGGGCCTGCGCGAAGGCGTAGACGCGGACGCGCTGTACGAAGTGATCACCAACAGCGCCGGTAACTCGTGGATGTTCGAGAACCGCGTACCGCACATTCTCAAGGCGGACTACACGCCGCTGTCGGCCGTGGACATCTTCGTCAAAGACCTGGGCCTGGTGCTGGATACCGCCCGCGCCAGCAAATTCCCGCTGCCGCTGTCGTCCACCGCCCACCAGATGTTCATGCAAGCCTCCACCGCTGGCTTTGGTCGTGAGGATGACTCCGCCGTGATCAAGATTTTCCCGGGCATCGAACTGCCGACCGCCAAGCCTGAAAACAACTGAGATGACGCTGATGAGCACCACGACTCCGCGCCCTCTGTTGGGCTGCATTGCCGATGACTTCACCGGCGCCACCGACCTGGCCAACATGCTGGTGCGGGGCGGCATGCGCACCGTGCAAAGCATTGGTATCCCGAGCGCCGACAGCCTGGCTGAACTGGATGCCGACGCCATCGTTATCGCGCTGAAATCCCGTACCACGCCGGCCGCAGAAGCCGTTGAAGAATCCCTCGCCGCGCTGCAATGGCTGCGTGATCAGGGCTGTGAGCAGATCTTCTTCAAGTACTGCTCGACGTTCGATTCTACCGCCAAAGGCAACATCGGCCAGGTGAGCGAAGCGCTGCTCAAGGCGCTGAACAGCGACTTCACCCTGGCCTGCCCGGCGTTCCCGGAAAACGGTCGCACAATTTTCCGTGGTCACTTGTTCGTGCAGGACCAACTGCTCAGCGAATGCGGCATGCAAAACCATCCGCTGACGCCGATGACCGATGCCAATCTGGTCCGCGTGCTGCAATCACAGACCACGCAAAAAGTGGGCTTGCTGCGCTACGACAGCATCGCCAGAGGCGTCGATGGCGTGCGTGCGCGCATCGAAGAGCTGCGTGCAGAGGGCGTGGTCATGGCAGTTGCCGACGCGCTGTCTGACGCTGATTTGTACACGCTGGGCGAAGCCTGCGCCGACCTGCCGCTGCTCACCGGCGGCTCGGGTCTGGCGCTGGGCTTGCCGGGCAATTTCCGCAAAGCGGGCAAGTTGCGTGACATCGACGCGGCGAAGCTTGAGCACGTCGACGGCGGCGAAGTGGTATTGGCGGGCAGCGCATCGGTCGCCACCAACGGTCAGGTTGCCGCCTGGCTTGAGGCTAACCGACCGGCCTTGCGCATTGATCCATTGGCATTGGCTGAGGGCAAATCTGTGGTGGCAGACGCATTGGCGTTCGCCCGCGATGCCGGGCAAACCGTATTGATCTACGCCACCAGCAGCCCGGAAGAAGTCAAAGCCGTGCAGCAAAAACTGGGTGTTGAACGTGCCGGCGCGCTGGTCGAAGACGCGCTGGGGCAGATCGCTCGCGGCCTGCTGGAGGCGGGCGTGAAACGCTTTGTCGTCGCCGGCGGCGAAACCTCCGGCGCCGTGGTTCAGGCCTTGGGCGTGAGCCTGCTGAAGATCGGCGCGCAGATCGACCCGGGGGTTCCGGCGACCATCAGCAGCGGCGCGATGCCTCTGGCTCTGGCGCTGAAGTCCGGAAATTTCGGTGGCCGCGACTTCTTCGACAAAGCCCTCAAGCAACTGGCGGGGGATGCCCGATGAGCAACGTAACCAGCAGTTCAGTGAGCGCCGAAAACAAACAGCGTGAAGAAATCTGCGCCATCGGCCGCCTGCTGTTTGGGCGCGGCTATACCGTCGGCAGCGCTGGCAACATCAGCGCGCGCCTCGACGACGGCTGGCTGATCACGCCAACCGACGCCTGCCTGGGGCGTCTCGATCCTGATGCCATCGCCAAGGTCAATCTGGCCGGCGAATGGGTCTCCGGCGACAAGCCGTCGAAGACGCTGGCCCTGCATCGTCAGGTCTACGACCGCAATCCTGGCGTCGGCGGCGTGGTGCACACCCACTCGACGCATCTGGTCGCGCTGACACTGGCCGGCGTCTGGAAACCGGACGACATCCTCCCGCCCATCACGCCGTATCAAGTGATGAAAGTTGGGCACATTCCGTTGATTGCTTACGAACGCCCCGGCTCGCCGAACGTCGCCGATCAAGTGGCGAAACTGGCGAACAGCGTGCGCGGCGTAATGCTTGAGCGGCTAGGCCCGGTGATCTGGGAAAGCTCGGTCGCCAAGGCTTCTTATGCGCTGGAAGAGCTGGAGGAGACGGCTCGCCTCTGGCTGATGAGCAACCCCAAACCTGAACCGCTGGACGCAGCGGCGCTGGAAGAACT
Source organism: Pseudomonas sp. KU26590 (assembly GCF_026153515.1). NCBI lineage: Bacteria > Pseudomonadati > Pseudomonadota > Gammaproteobacteria > Pseudomonadales > Pseudomonadaceae > Pseudomonas > Pseudomonas sp. KU26590. The sequence goes on along the minus strand of NZ_CP110644.1, from coordinate 729,919 downwards.
GCGCCAGACGTTTGGCGTGAACTGGTAACCCCAACGGCGTTTAGATCGAAAACCGGCCTTCCGGTTTTCGGCGGACCGGCTTCGCCGGAAAACAATAACAACGGGACACAACATGACTCCTCTATTCCTCATGATCGTCGCCGGAGCCGGCATTGCGCTGTTGCTGCTTCTGGTCCTGAAATACAAGTTCCAACCGTTCGTGGCGCTGATGCTGGTCAGCATTATCGTGGCGCTGGTGGCCGGGGTTAAACCGGCCGATCTGGTAGCGACCATCGAAGGCGGCATGGGCAAAACCCTCGGCCACATCGCGATCATCATTGCCCTTGGCGCCATGATCGGCCGCATCATCGAACTGTCCGGCGGCGCCGAGGCGCTGGCCAAGACGCTGATCAACCGCTTCGGCAACCGGCGCACGCCGCTGGCCCTGACCGTCGCGGGTTTCATGGTCGGCATTCCGGTGTTCTTCGAAGTGGGCGTGATCATCCTCATGCCGCTGGCCTATGGCGTCGCCCGTGCCGCGCGTAAACCGCTGCTGATTTTCGCGCTGCCCATGTGCGCCGCGCTGCTGTCGGTACACGCCTTCCTCCCGCCACACCCGGGCGCAGTCGCAGCGGCCGGTCAGCTGGGCGCGGACCTGGGTCGCGTGTTGATGTTCGGGCTGCCGATCGTTGCTGTGTTGTGCCTGATCGGCTACCTGATTGCCGGTCGCATCACCCGCAAGACCTACCCGATGACAGATGATATTCGGAGCGAAGTCTACGGTCCGCACATCACCAACCAGGATCTGGTGGCGTGGGCGAACAATGATTACTCAACGACCTCCGAAGCGGCACACGCCCAGGTGCTGGGCCTGGAAGAAAACGCCAGCAGCCTGGCGGCACGTCTGCCAAAAGCGCCGGCGCCGGGCGCAGGGATCATCATCGCGCTGATTCTGCTGCCGATCATTCTGATCCTGCTGGGCACGCTGGCGACCACCCTGCTGCCCGCCGACTCAATGCTGCGCAGCGTGCTGACCGTTCTCGGCGCGCCGCTGGTAGCCTTGCTGATCGACACGTTGCTGTGCGCCTGGCTGCTGGGTTCACGCCGTGGCTGGAGTCGCAGCCAGGTGTCCGATGTCGTGGGCTCGGCATTGCCCGGCGTAGCGATGGTGATTTTGATTGCAGGTGCTGGCGGCGTGTTCGGCAAAGTGCTGGTGGATACCGGTATCGGCGCGGTGGTCTCCGAAGCGCTGCGCAACACCGGGCTGCCGGTTCTCGCACTGGGCTTTCTGCTGACGCTGCTGTTGCGTGCCGTACAGGGCTCGACCACAGTGGCGCTGGTGACCACGGCCGGCATTCTCAGCCCGCTGATCGCCACGCTGAACCTGAGCGCCAACCACATGGCCCTGCTCTGCCTGGCCATGGGCGGTGGCGGTCTGGCGATGTCGCACATCAACGATGCCGGTTACTGGATGTTCACCAAACTGGCGGGCCTCAACGTTGCCGACGGCCTGCGCACCTGGACCTTCTTGGTGACCATTCTGGGCACCCTCGGTTTCTTGATGACGCTGCTGCTCTGGCCTTTCGTCTAACGGCTTCAACTAGGAGATAACCATGCCTCGCTTCGCTGCCAACCTCAGCATGATGTATCCGCAACACGACTTCCTGGCGCGTTTCTCGGCTGCGGCGAGTGACGGCTTCAAGGGCGTGGAGTACCTGTTTCCCTACGACTTCAAGGCCGAGGAAATCAAGCTGCGTCTGGACGACTTCGGCCTGACCCAGGCGCTGTTCAACGCCCCGCCCGGCGACTTCACCAAGGGCGAGCGCGGCATTGCTTCGCTGCCGGGCCGGGAGAGTGAATTTCGCGACGGCGTCCAGAAGGCGCTGGATTACGCAGCGGTGCTGGGCAACGACCGCATTCACGTCATGGCAGGCTTGCTGCCCAGTGAAGACCTGCGCCAGCAGCATCACGCGGTGTATCTGGAAAACCTGAGCTTCGCCGCGCAACAAGCGGCCAAGGTCGGGGTGACGGTGTTGATCGAGCCGATTAACACCCGGGACATTCCGGGCTTTTTCCTCAATCGTCAGGATCAGGGCCAGGCTGTGCTTAAAGAGGTCGGCGCCGACAATCTGTTGGTGCAGTTCGACTGCTATCACTGCCAGATCGTCGAGGGCGACGTCACCAGCAAACTGCGCCGCGACTTCGCCGGCATCGGCCACATCCAGATCGCGGGTGTGCCGGACCGGCATGAGCCGAGCGTGGGGGAAGTGAATTACCCGTGGCTGTTCGAAGAAATCGACCGCCTGGGCTACACCGGATGGGTCGGCTGCGAGTACCGCCCGAAAGGCGATACCAGCGAAGGCCTGCAGTGGCTGCGTGACTGGCAGGGCCTCAAGCGCTGATTCCAGTTGGCCTCGGCAACACCTAAACCTCATAAAAATAAAAAGAGGAACTGACCATGCGAGGATTCAAACGTGGCCTGTGCACTGCGCTGCTGATCGTAGCGCAGACGGGGATGGCCTTTGCGGCAAGCGTTCCAGCAGCAGTGGAAGGGGTGTGGACAGCACCCAACTTCACTTTCCACACCGGCGAAAAACTGGACAACCTGCGGATGAGCTACATGACCGTCGGCGATCCGAAGAACCCGGCGGTGCTCTATCTGCACGGCACCAATCGCCCCGCCAGTGACATGATAGGCAAGGAGTTTGGGGGCGAGCTGTTTGGCCCTGGCCGACCTCTGGATGCCAGCAAGTACTACATCATCGCCCCCGATGGCATCGGCGTCGGCAAGTCGAGCAAGCCGTCTGACGGTTTGCGCATGAAGTTTCCTGCCTACAACTACGACGACATGGTCGAGGCGCAGTATCGCCTGCTGACCGAAGGGATGGGCATCAAGCATTTGCGGCTGGTCATGGGCAATTCCATGGGCGGCATGCAGACCTGGATGTGGGGCCAGAAATGGCCGGACATGATGGACGCTCTGGTACCGATGGCCTCGCAACCCACAGCGATGTCGGCGCGCAACTGGATCATGCGCCGCATGTTGATCGAATCCATCAAGCAGGACCCGGCGTGGAACGAGGGGAATTACACCAGCCCGCCGCCCTCCCTTCGTCTGGCCAATGTGATGTTTGGCTTCGGCACCAGCGGCGGCACCCTGGCTTATCAGGCCTTGGCGCCTACACGAGCTCTGGCAGACAAACTGGTTGATGAACGGCTGGCAGCGCCTTTGCCGGGGGACGCCAACGACTTCATCTACCAATGGCAGTCATCGGCGGACTACGACACCGCGCCGAAGCTCTCGGCAATCAAAGCGCCGGTGCTGGCAATCAACAGTGCAGACGACGAGCGTAATCCACCTGAGACCGGGACCATGCAGAAGTCCCTCGCCCAGCTGAAAAACGCACGTCTTGTATTGATTCCTGCCAGTGCTGAAACCCGCGGGCACGGTACGACCAATATGGCCCGTTTCTATGCCGAGCCGCTGGGTGAGTTCATGAAGGCAACCGCCCGGCCTTGATGGCGCTGAGATGTTTGCCTGCAACCCCATACAAGGATGCGGGCCATTGCGGTATCAGCCGTCGATCGCCTCTTCTTTGAACTGATCCTTCACGTAGGTGATTTCGGTCTTGCCGTGTGGTGCCGGCAAGCCGTCTTCGCCCAGATTGACGAAGACCATCTTCTCGACCGTAAGAATGCTCTTGCGGGTGATCTTGTTGCGCACCTGGCAGGTCAGCGTGATGGAAGTACGCCCGAACTCGGTGGCCGTAATGCCCAGCTCAATGATGTCGCCCTGACGCGAGGCGCTGACGAAGTTGATCTCGGAAATGTACTTGGTCACCACGCGCTGATTGCCCAACTGAACAATGGCGTAGATGGCCGCCTCTTCGTCGATCCAGCGCAACAGGCTGCCGCCGAACAACGTGCCGTTGGGGTTGAGGTCTTCGGGTTTTACCCATTTGCGGGTGTGGAAGTTCATGGGGGCTCCAGGGTGTTTGGGAGGCGGTGGTGGATGTGCGCCAGCTTCAAGCTTCAAGCCTGAAGCTGCAAGTTAAAAGCAGGTCCGCTGTTGTTTACCGCTTGCCGCTTGCAGCTTGCCACTTGCAGCTCAAAGAAAGATAATCGCCACCGCTTCAAAAAACGGTCATCACACCTTGTTACCGTTTTCCCGCCACCTGTCCGAGGGGCGCTGCAGCAGGTCAGACCTGTCAGGCTCGGAGAGGGCGTTGTTTGATCAGGCTTCCCGCCGGTCAAGCTTTAAACGCACAACGGCGCCCATTCGCACCCTACGAATGGAGACTCTTTATGAGTGCTGTACTGACGCCCAACGATTTCAACGACTACAAAGTCGCCGACATGTCCCTGGCTGCCTGGGGCCGTCGCGAAACCATCATCGCCGAATCCGAAATGCCTGCCCTGATGGGCCTGCGTCGCAAGTACGCTGGCGAACAACCGCTCAAGGGCGCGAAGATTCTCGGCTGCATCCACATGACCATTCAGACTGCCGTGCTGATCGAAACCCTGGTTGCCCTGGGTGCCGAAGTGCGCTGGTCGTCCTGCAATATCTTCTCGACTCAGGATCAGGCCGCTGCAGCTATCGCTGCTGCCGGCATCGCCGTGTACGCGTGGAAAGGCGAAACAGAAGCCGAGTACGAGTGGTGCCTGGAGCAGACCATCCTCAAGGACGGTCAGCCATGGGACGCCAACATGATCCTCGACGACGGCGGCGACCTGACCGAGCTGCTGCACAAGAAATACCCGGCCATCCTGGACCGCGTCCACGGCGTGACCGAAGAGACCACCACCGGCGTTCACCGCCTGCTGGACATGCTGGCCAAGGGCGAACTGAAGATCCCTGCGATCAACGTCAACGACTCGGTCACCAAGAGCAAGAACGACAACAAGTACGGCTGCCGTCACAGCCTGAACGACGCCATCAAGCGCGGCACCGACCACCTGTTGTCCGGCAAGCAAGCGCTGGTCATCGGCTACGGTGACGTGGGCAAGGGTTCGGCTCAGTCGCTGCGTCAGGAAGGCATGATCGTCAAGGTCACCGAAGTCGATCCGATCTGCGCCATGCAAGCGTGCATGGACGGTTTCGAACTGGTTTCGCCCTTCATCGACGGCGAAAACGACGGCACCGAAGCGAGCATCGACAAAGCACTGCTGGGCAAGATCGACCTGATCGTCACCACCACCGGTAACGTCAACGTCTGCGACGCCAACATGCTCAAAGCGCTGAAAAAACGCGCAGTGGTCTGCAACATCGGTCACTTCGACAACGAAATCGACACGGCTTTCATGCGCAAGAACTGGGCATGGGAAGAAGTGAAGCCGCAAGTGCACAAGATCCACCGCACCGGCGCTGGCGCGTTCGATCCTCAGAACGACGACTACCTGATCCTGTTGGCCGAAGGCCGTCTGGTGAACCTGGGCAACGCGACCGGTCACCCGAGCCGCATCATGGACGGCTCGTTCGCCAACCAGGTGCTGGCGCAGATCTTCCTGTTCGGCCAGAAGTACGCGGACCTGAGCCCTGCCCAGAAAGCCGAGCGTCTGACCGTCGAAGTGTTGCCTAAGAAGCTGGACGAAGAAGTGGCGCTGGAAATGGTACGTGGCTTCGGCGGCGTCGTGACCAAGCTGACCAAGACCCAGGCCGACTACATCGGCGTGACCGTCGAAGGTCCGTTCAAGCCGCACGCTTACCGTTACTGATACGTCTGTGGGGCGTGCTCGTCATTTAGGGCACGCTGACCCCGCATGAACGGCCGCAACTTGTAGGAGCCGGCTTGCTGGCGAAAGCGTCAGGTCAGACACCTCGATGTCGACCAAACTGTCGTTTTCGCCAGCAAGCCGGCTCCTACAGGGTTCGCGTCAGGCTTTTGAGCTTCCAAGGTTATGACCATGTCCCAAGACCGTAGCTACAGTTTCGAATTCTTCCCGACGAAGACCGACGCTGGTCATGAAAAACTGCTTGCCACGGCGCGTACGCTGGCCAGCTACAACCCCAGTTTTTTCTCCTGCACATACGGTGCCGGGGGTTCCACGCGCGACCGCACGATCAACACCGTGCTGCAGCTGGAAAAAGAAGTACACGTTCCGGCGGCACCGCACCTGTCGTGTGTCGGTGACAGCAAGGCCGACCTGCGCAGCTTGCTGGCGCAGTACCAGCAAGCCGGTATCAAACGTATCGTTGCCCTGCGCGGTGACCTGCCCTCCGGCATGGGCATGGCCAGCGGTGAGCTGCGTTATGCCAACGACCTGGTGAGCTTCATCCGTGAAGAAACCGGCGACCATTTCCACATTGAAGTCGCCGCCTACCCGGAGATGCACCCGCAGGCACGCAACTTCGAAGACGATCTGAAAAACTTCGTGCGCAAGGCCAACGCCGGCGCCAACAGTGCGATCACTCAGTACTTCTTCAACGCCGACAGCTACTTCCACTTCGTCGAGCGCGTGCAGAAGCTGGGCGTGGATATTCCGATCGTACCGGGCATCATGCCGATCACCAACTACAGCAAACTGGCGCGCTTTTCCGACGCGTGCGGTGCGGAGATCCCGCGCTGGGTGCGCAAGCAGCTGGAAGCGTATGGCGACGACACGGCAAGCATTCAGGCGTTTGGCGAGCAGGTCATCACTGAAATGTGCGAGCGACTGCTGCACGGCGGCGCCCCCGGTCTGCATTTCTACACGCTGAATCAGGCCGAACCGAGCCTGGCGGTCTGGAATAATCTGAAGCTCTCCGCGTGATAACGGTTTCAATTCAAACGGATTGAACCTCACAACGGTTGCAACGGCAGGCTTCGTCACCACGAGGCCTGCCAGCCCCGTCGTTGAGCCCTGCCTTCTGTTTTTGTTGAGAATCACTGCTTCTATTTAGTTAGCTAGCGTCGTAATCTCGCGCGCATGCCGTCCATCCTCCCAATATCCGCTGCAGCCCTCCTCGCCTGCCTGAGCTTCAGCGCGCTGGGCGAAAAACTGCGGATCGTCACCGAACCCTGGTCCCCCTACGTCATCGTGGACGACAACCATGCCTCCGGGCTGGATTACGACACCACGGCGATCGTCTTCGAGCGCCTGGGCATCGACGTCGAGTGGCAGTTTCTCCCCTGGAAGCGCTGCCTGATGATGCTCAGTGAAGGCGAGGCTGACGGCATTCTCGATATAAACAGGGACGAGGGGCGCGCTGACCTGTTGTATCCGAACGAACCGTTGTCGAGCATCGACTGGGTGCTGTTTCAGGCCAATGCCAGGCCGCATGCCTTCAATAGCATGGAAGACTTGCACGGTCTGACCGTCGGCGTCTCTCCGGGTTATCGATACAGCCCGGCGTTCGACAACTCGACAGCGTTCATCCGGGAGCCTGCACCGAGCCATGAAGCGAACTTCGGCAAACTGATTCGCGGCCGCATCGATTTGATGGTGACCGATCGCCTGCTGGGGCGGCAGATGATCAAGCGGCTCAAGCTGGAAGACCAGGTCAGTCAATTGCCGGTCGTGCTCAATCATCGGGGGCAGTACCTGGCGCTACGCCGCAACGCCGGCATGGACCTGCTGGCCCAACGGTTCAGCGCAGAACTGAAGCGTTTCAAGGAAGAAGCCGCCTACGCCAAACTGGTGGAGCGGTACACCGGCGAAACGCCGACGACTATTCCTGCAGAATCGGGGACTGGGGTCGATAAAACCGTTGAGCAGCAGGAAAGCAGCGCGTTGTGATTGCTCTGTTATACTCCGGCGTCTCCGCCAGGCTTGCGCCCGGGTGCACGGTCTCACAGAAGACTTCTCGAACACGTCAGCTGCGCACTTTTTGCGCCCCTGCCCCGAGTTGAACTTACAGACCTGCACAGGACCGGACGCCATCGCGCCTTCCAAGGATTGTGCGATGACCGCAGCAGGGTCGAGCGCATTCGCGTTACGTGCAGAACCTTAGTCTGCGCCTGGAAGATCATCCCTATTTGGGCCTCTATGGCCCCAACTCAAGACAGGATTACTCATGTCCTTTGCTTCCCTCGGTCTCTCCGAGGCTTTAGTCAGCGCCATCGAGGCTGCTGGCTACACCCAGCCTACCCCAGTGCAACAGCGGGCCATTCCCGCCGTGTTGCAAGGCCGCGATCTGATGGTCGCCGCCCAGACAGGTACTGGTAAAACCGGTGGTTTCGCCCTCCCTATCCTGGAGCGGTTGTTTCCCAACGGTCATCCGGACAAATCCCAGCGTCACGGCCCGCGCCAACCGCGCGTTCTGGTCCTGACCCCGACTCGTGAACTGGCCGCTCAAGTCCACGACAGCTTCAAGATCTACGCCAAGAACCTCAAGTTCGTCAGTACCTGCATCTTTGGCGGTGTCGGCATGAACCCGCAGGTTCAGGCCATGGCGCGCGGCGTTGACGTGCTGGTTGCCTGCCCGGGTCGTTTGCTCGACCTGGCCGGTCAGGGCAGCGTCGATCTGTCCCACGTTGAAATCCTCGTGCTGGACGAAGCCGACCGCATGCTCGACATGGGCTTTGTTCACGACGTGAAGAAAGTCCTCGCTCGCCTGCCGTCCAAGCGTCAGAACCTGCTGTTCTCGGCAACGTTCTCGCAGGACATCACCGCGCTGGCTGGCAAACTGCTGCACAACCCGGAACGCATCGAAGTCACGCCGCCGAACACCACGGTCGAGCGCATCGAACAACGCGTTTTCCGTCTGCCGGCCAACCACAAACGCTCGCTCCTGGCGCACTTGATCACCCAAGGTGCGTGGGAACAGGTGCTGGTGTTTACCCGCACCAAGCACGGTGCCAACCGCCTGGCCGAATACCTGGATAAACACGGCCTCAGCGCTGTGGCGATCCACGGCAACAAGAGCCAGAACGCGCGCACCAAAGCGCTGGCCGATTTCAAGGCCGGCTCCGTCCGCATCATGGTCGCGACCGACATCGCTGCCCGTGGCCTGGACATCGACCAGCTGCCCCACGTGGTCAACTTCGAGCTGCCTAACGTCGACGAAGACTACGTGCACCGCATCGGTCGTACCGGTCGCGCAGGCCGTAGCGGCGAGGCGATCTCGCTGGTTGCACCAGACGAAGAGAAACTGCTGAAAAGCATCGAGCGCATGACCAAGCAGAAGATTGCCGACGGCGATCTGATGGGCTTCGACATCACGGCCGTTGAAGCCGAGAAGCCGGAAGTCCGCGAGCGTCCGGACGTGCGTAACCCGCGCAATGCCCGTGGCCCGCGTGGCGACGGTCCGAACGGTGGCGGTGGTGGTGGCGGTCGCAAGGACAAAGGCAAAGACAAGGGCAAGGAAAAGCCGGCAGCGGCAGCGGCAGCACCCTCGGGCGAGCGCCCGGCACGTCCGGCACGCCCGCAAAAGCCGCGTCAGGGCACCCCGTCGAGCGAGTCACGCCAGTCTCAGCCAGCGGCTGCGGGCGCGAATCGCGCACCCGACGAGTTCCTGGATGATGAAGTGGACAACTTCGGCAACCGCGCCGACTACGTCAGCCCTTATCCGAACAAGACCCAGAGCCGCGGCCGTCGTCCGGGCGCTCCTGCCACTGGCGCCGCACCGGCACCGCGTGGTCAGGCGCCAGGCCGTAGCGGTCCGCGCGGCGGTTCAGGCAGCGGTTCGGCCACTGGCGCCCCCGCCAGCACCGACACCGCCGCCGCGCCGGCCAAACGCAGCGGTCCTCGCAACGGCTCCGGCCGTGACGGTCAGGCTCGCCGCGAAGAGTCGCCACGTGCCCGTCGTCCGGCTCGCGAAGAGCAGCAGCCAGCGCGTCAGGAGCCAGCAGTTCGCGGGCCTCGCGACGGTCAGCCAGCACCGAAGATCATGCACAAAGAGTCCAAGGGCGATCGTTTCCCTTCAGCTGAACAACTTGATCAGCTGCCTAGCCGCCCACGCGGTGAAAAACCAGCCCTGCTGACCCGCAACCGCGAAGGTTAAGCAGCGCCGGTTGTTCTGCAGCAACTAAAACGCCCCGACTGGTTCGGGGCGTTTTAGTTTCTGCCTGGATCGCCTGCACCAGTAGGACTGGCTTTAGCCGGGAAGACGTCAATCGTCTCACTGTAAAAGTGATGGCGGATGCACCGGCCTCTTCCCGGCTGAAGCCGGTCCCACTGACACAAAAACGCCGACCCAAAGGTCGGCGCTTTATCACCACAACAACGCGTCTTACTTGGCTTTGACGCCTTCGAACGAGATGATCAGGTCCATGGTGTCAGACTGTGGACCCAGGTCCATCATCTTGCCGAAATCAGAACGCTTGATCGAGGTAGTGCCCTCGAAGCCGGCACGGTAGCCGCCCCATGGATCCTTGCCTTCACCCAGGAAAGTCGTCTTGACGGTGACCGGCTTGGTCACGCCGTGCAGGGTCAGGTCGCCGATCACGTCAGCAGTGGTCTTGCCGTCAGCATTCTTGCCGACGTTGGTGACCTTGGTGGACACGAACTTGGCGTCAGGATAGGTCGCGACGTCGAGGAAGTCCTTGCTGCTGATGTGCTTGTCACGTTCAGCGTGGTTGGTGAAGACGCTGGCGGTCTTGAGGTCGATGCTGATCTTGCTGTCTTCAGGCTTGGCGGCGTCGAAGCTGAACGTGCCGGTCCAGTCCTTGAACGTGCCGTAGATGAAGCTGTAGCCCAGGTGGCTGATCTTGAAGTTGATGAAGGCGTGCTGGCCTTCCTTGTCGATTGTGTAATCAGCAGCCATCGCCTGACCGGCTGTCAGCAAAGCGGTACCGAGAGCCAGTGCAGCAAGTGTCTTTTTCAACATACGTCATCTTCCTTTCTAGTTGAATTGAGTATCAGGCCTTGCGGCCAAGCATACGCACAAGCGTGGCATCACGATCAACGAAGTGATGCTTCAAAGCGGCCAGCCCGTGGAGTCCTGCGAATATCACCAGGGTCCAGGCCAGGTACAAGTGCACGGTGCCCGCCACGTCTGCCTGGTCTGGCAGTCCGCTGATCAGTGCAGGCACTTCGAACAATCCAAACACCGGAATCCCGACACCGTCTGCGGTGGAAATCAGGTAACCGGCGAACATCACCAAAAACAGGTCCAGGTACAGAAACGCGTGCCCCAGCTTTGCAGCCGTTTTCACAAACCGGCTGTGCGTGGCAGGCGCTGGTGGCGGCGGGCTGACAAAGCGCCAGATCACCCGGATCAGCATGAACAGGAACAGCGTGATGCCGATGCTCTTGTGCAGGTCCGGGCCAGCCTTGCGCCACGTGTCGTAATAGCCCAGCCCTACCATCCACAACCCTAGCGCAAACATGCCAAACACCGTCAGCGCGACCCCCCAATGCAAAACGATGCTGACCCAGCCATAGCGAGAAGAAGAGTTGCGTAGCTGCATGCTGAATATCCTGTGAGTGCCGGGGGAGAGACTAGCGCTTTATCTATCGAAAGAAAGCGCAAAATGTTGCTCTGAGGAATCAGGAAATCCGATTGAAATCTCCAGACATATTTTCGTACGAAAAAGATTAAGCCAGCGTTACGGCTCTTCCAAACGAAAAAAAGGCGCGGTATCAAGCCGCGCCTTTGTTTTCAGCCGCTATCGATCAGTTTTTACTGTCGGTCGCGGGTGCTACCGGAGTGGCTGCCGGAGCGGCCTTGTCTTCCATGGCCTTGGTCGGCGCTTTTTTCGCAGCGTCGGTTTTTGCAGGGGCTTTGTGGGTGGCGGCTGGTTTGGCCGGGGCCTTTTTGACGGGCTCCTTCTTCGCCGGCTCTTTTTTGGCAGGTTCTTTCTTGGCCGGTGCCTTTTTCGCAGGTTCCACGACCTCAGGCTTGGCGGGTTCAACCGCCGGTGCTGGCGGGGTTACTGGAGCAGGCGCTGGAGCAGGGGCCGGAGCAGGCACTGGCGCTTTCTCGGCCGGTTTCGGCTCAGGCTTGGAACCGCCGAACATGTTCGAGAAGAAGCCGCCAATGCCGCCGCTGCTTTCTTTGGCCGGTTCAGGGGCCTTCGGTGGCGGCGCTTTGACCGGTTCGTACGACTTGCCTTCAGACAGTCCCTGCACCTGAATGGCCGCGCGCTGCCCCGAACGCAATGCGCCTTCCAAGGTGCCCGGGTACAAAGTGTCGGTATGTTCGCCGGCAAAGGCTACGCGCTGCAGCGGTCGTTCCCACAGGCGCCAGTACTTGCTGATCTGGCCCGGGCCGAACGCCAGGTACGCGCCACCGCTGGACGGGTCGATGCTGGAACGACGCAGTTCATAGCCGGTGAACGCACCGCGCGCCTGTGGATAGAACGCCTGCATGCGGATCAGCACCTGATCCACCAACTGCTTGTCGCCGAACGCCTGCATGATGCGAGCGTTGTCGCCGGACAAGTTGATGACGACGTTGGCGCCGCCCTTCAACGCAGGCTCGACCCACAACATGCCGAGGCCAGTGTTGCTGTAAATCTCGCCGGACATGCGCGCCTTGCTGTCCCAGACCGGGGTCTTGAACTTGAGCATGATCTGGTCGTGCCAGCCGTAGTTGGTGCTCTTGATCGCGCCCAGACGCTGGGCGTCCAGCGCCGGCGTCATCTGGATCTTGCTGAGCGCGCGCAGGGGCACGGCCAACACGACATATTCAGCTTGGTAGCCCAGCGAACCGACCTTGACGGTCACGCCGTCCTTGTCCTGGTTGATGGCCGACACCGGCGAATTGGTCTTGATGACTTTCAACTGTTTGACGAACTCCTCGGCCAGCACCGCGCTGCCACCCGGCAGGCGAGCGGCACGACGGTCGCGGTCATCGACGTTGCGATTGACCCGTGTCTGCTGTGCGAGGTACAGCAGCGACAAACGCGAAGGCTCGTCATAGCGCGTACGAATCTGCTGATTGATCAGCTGGCGCGCGGTCGGTGGCAGGCTCAGACGGTCCAGCCAGTTGGCGACGGTGATCTGGTCCAGCGCAAACAGCGTGCTGTTGGCAGCCGGGTTGTCCGGGTCAGTGATCGAGCGGGCCAGGTCATCCACCGCCGCTTCGTAGCGCTTGATGGCTTCAGCGGTTGCCGGCTGTTTGGTCGCCAGGTCGGCGCCGGTGAAGTACTCGCCTTCGATCAGGTAGCTCGGGGTCCGCACGAACTCCGGCGCGGGCACCGCTTTGATCTTGAAGCGATCGAGGTATTGATTCAGGACCGGCTGGGCCTTGGCGTTGCCGATCCACTCGCTGCCGGCCAGCCCGGAGCGGCCACCGACGGTGGGTTTGGCTTCCAGCAAGGTGACTTGCCAGCCTTTGCTCTGCAGCTCGTAAGCCGTCGTGAGTCCCGCCAGACCGCCGCCGACGACGATCACCGTATGCGGTTTATCCACGGCAAGCGCTGAAGCGCTGACCAGCCCAACCATCACCAGCGCACAGGCGCGCAGCCAACCAGAAAGCATTCAGCGAACTCCGGAGAAAAACGGGGTGAATTGTCGGATTTTATTGTCCGATTTTTCGAAGAGCGCGAAGGATACGCGAGCCGCCAAACGCCCGCCAGCAATGTCGGCGAGCCTGGTTTTCGCGCGCGCGGCGACTGAAACTACGCGCTAAAGGTTGTCCCGCTGGCATGCATTGCATAGGCTTGCGCGATTGTTTGCCCTCGCGTCATGCGAGCCGCTATGTGGAGAAGAGTAATGGGCCTTAACGACCAGTGGATGCAGCGCGACCTGAAGGTCCTTTGGCACCCCTGCACCCAGATGAAAGACCACGAAAAACTGCCGCTGATTCCGATCAAGCGCGGCGAAGGCGTCTGGCTGGAAGACTTCGAAGGCAAGCGCTACCTCGACGCGGTCAGCTCGTGGTGGGTCAACGTATTCGGCCACGCCAACCCGCGCATCAATCAGCGCATCAAGGATCAGGTCGATCAGCTTGAGCACGTGATTCTGGCGGGCTTCAGCCATCAGCCGGTCATCGAACTGTCCGAGCGTCTGGTGGCGATGACGCCTGAAGGCCTGACGCGCTGCTTCTACGCCGATAACGGTTCGTCCTGCATCGAAGTCGCGCTGAAGATGAGCTTTCATTACTGGCTCAATCGCGGCAAGCCGGACAAGAAACGCTTCGTCACCCTGACCAACAGCTACCACGGCGAGACCATGGCGGCGATGGCGGTCGGTGACGTGCCGCTGTTCACCGAAACCTACAAAGCGCTGCTGATGGAAACCATCAAGGTGCCGAGCCCGGACTGCTACCACCGCCCCGAAGGCGTGAGCTGGGAAGACCACACCCGCACGATGTTCGCGGTGATGGAGCAAACCCTGGCCGAGCATCACGACAGCGTCGCGGCGGTGATCATCGAGCCGCTGATTCAAGGCGCGGGCGGCATGCGCATGTACGACCCTATTTACCTCAAGCTGCTGCGCGAGGCCTGCGACCGGTATGGCGTGCACCTGATTCATGACGAGATCGCCGTGGGCTTCGGCCGCACCGGGACCATGTTCGCCTGCGAGCAAGCTGGCATCCGTCCAGATTTCCTGTGCCTGTCGAAGGCGCTGACCGGCGGTTATTTGCCGTTGGCGGCGTGCATCACCACCGATGATGTGTACGACGCCTTTTACGACGATTACCCGACCCTGCGCGCGTTTCTGCACTCCCACAGTTACACCGGCAACCCACTGGCGTGCGCGGCGGCGTTGGCCACGCTGGATATTTTCGAGCAGGACAACGTCATCGAAAACAACAAGGCGCTGGCTCAGCGCATGAAGACCGCGACGGCCCATCTGGTCGATCACCCGAACGTCGCTGAAGTGCGGCAGACCGGGATGGCGATCGCCATCGAGATGGTGCAGGACAAGGCCAGCAAAACGCCGTATCCGTGGCAGGAACGGCGCGGGCTGAAGGTGTTCGAGCACGCGCTGACCCGAGGCGCTTTGCTGCGTCCGCTGGGCAGCGTGGTGTACTTCCTGCCGCCGTATGTGATCACGCCGGAGCAGATCGACTTTCTGGCAGAAGTGGCGACCGAGGGGATCGATATCGCGACGCGCAGCAGCGTGAGCGTGGCGGTGAGAGAGAACTTCCATCCGGATTTCCGTGATCCGGGGTAGAAGCGACGACTTTCTAAACTGTAGGAGCGCGCTTGCCCGCGAATGCGTACCGTCAGACAACCTGATGCTGTCTGACAAAACGCCATCGCGGGCAAGCGCGCTCCTACACGAGACCGCGCGGATTCAACACAATATTTAGAGAAGCAACCATGAGACTGTCCCGTTTTTTCGTCGATGCCGCCCTTAGCATCGGTGAGCACGAACTGCCAGAGGCCCAAGCCCATTACATCAGCCGCGTGTTGCGCATGTCCGAAGGCGACGCGGTGCAGCTGTTCGATGGTTCGGGCCATGAGTTCCGCGCCACGCTGGCGGAGGTCGGCAAAAAGCAGGTGCGGGTGCAGGTGACCGAACGCTTCACCGGTCAGCCGGAATCGCCGCTGCAGATCCATCTCGGCCAGGGCCTCTCCCGGGGCGAACGCATGGACTGGGCGATTCAGAAAGCCACCGAGCTGGGCGTGACGCAGATTACCCCGATCATCAGCGAGCGCTGCGAAGTGCGGCTGAAAGATGAGCGTGCGGAGAAGCGTCAGGCGCACTGGCAGCAGATCGCGGTCAGCGCCTGTGAACAGTGCGGTCGCTCGGTGGTGCCGGTGATCCATGCGCCGGTGACATTGGTCGACTGGCTCAAGCAAACGGAAGCGGACCTGAAGCTGGTGCTGCACCCGGTGGCGGCGCCGCTGACCAGTCATGAAAAACCCGGCAGCCTGGCGTTTTTGATTGGTCCGGAAGGCGGGCTGAATGATGCGGAAGTGGCTCAGGCGCAGGACGCCGGTTTCCACGCCGCCCGCCTCGGCCCCCGCGTGCTGCGCACCGAAACCGCGCCAGTGGTGGCGCTGAGCATCGCGCAACAGTTGTGGGGGGATTTGTAGGACCGGCTTCAGCCGGGAAGGCGTCAGGCGTTACGCTGCGAGATTGATGGCGCACACACCGGCCTCTTCCCGGCTGAAGCCGGTCCTACAGCGAAGAGGCCGGTGTAACCACCACATTTCCGTCGCCCGCACCGACGCGTTCGCGGGCAAGCGCGCTCCTACAATCATGAGTGGGTCGCGTTACGGATGATTGATCCCAATGCGCGGTGAGAATTTACTCCGGCAATTCCGACGCCCGTCGCCGTGCCTTTGCGGGTTCTGGCCGGGCGCAGGGCAGAAACTCTCCGCGCCCAGGTTCACCCAACGGACTGCCGTCCCATACTAGCGCCCCTCTGGCAAACGTCATCGCCGGCCAGGCACTCAAGCGCATCCCCTCATACGGGGTGTAATCGACGTTGTGGTGCAGCATTTCGTTGGTCAGCTCGATGTCCAGGTCCTCATCCCAGATCACCAGATCCGCATCCGACCCAATGGCGATGCTGCCTTTGCGCGGATACAAACCGTACAACCGCGCCGCATTGGTGGCCGTCAGCGCGACAAACGCCTGCGGCGTGATTCGCCCCTTGCGCACGCCTTCCGACCAGAGCAGCGCCATGCGCGTCTCCACGCCCGGTATGCCATTGGCGACTTCGGAAAACGGCGCCGTCTCGCCGTGGGCACGCTTGCCGTCCGGACCGCCATAGCGAAACGGCGCGTGATCCGATGAGAACACTTCGAACGAGCCATTCTGCAGGCCGTCCCAGACCACTTGCTGATTGCCGGCGTCTCTCGGCGGCGGGCTGCAGATGCATTTCGCGCCTTCAAAACTGTCATCGCAACCCAGCGAGTCCGCGGTCAGAAACAGATACTGCGGGCAGGTTTCGCCGTAGACCTTCAGGCCGTGGCTCTGCGCCCAGCGAATCTGCTCGATGGCCTCGCGTCCGGACACATGGACGATGAGAATCGGCACATCGACCAGCTCGGCCAGCGCGATGGCTCGGTGAGTGGCTTCGCGCTCAACCAGCATCGGCCGGGACGTCGCGTGATAACGCGGCGCGCTATGGCCGGCGGCGAGCAAGCGCTCGGTCAGCCAGGCGATGCAGTCGCTGTTTTCGGCATGGAGCATCACCATCGCGCCTTCGGCCCGCGCCACCGACAGGGTTTCCAGAATCTCGCGGTCGTTGAGCTTCAGGGCGTCGTAGGTCATGTAGATCTTGAACGAGGTGTAGCCCTCGGCAATCAGCTCGGGCAGCTCGCGGCGCAGCACGTCTTCGGTGGGGTCGGTGACGATGAGGTGAAACGCGTAATCGATCAGCGCGCGACCGTCCGCGCGCCGATGGTAATCCTCCACCGCCGCGCGCAAGGTCTGGCCCTTCTGCTGGCAGGCAAAAGGAATCACGGTTGTCGTCCCGCCACACGCCGCCGAGCGGGTGCCGCTCTCGAAGTCATCGGCCATGACCGAGCCGTCGCCGGTCGGCTGATCCAGATGCACATGGCTGTCGATCCCGCCGGGCGTCACGGTTCGCCCTCGTGCATCAACCTCCTGCGCCGCACCTTGCAGGCCAAGGCCCAGCGCGACAATTTGGCCGTCGCGCACGCCGATGTCGCACAGGAAACCGTCCGCCGCCGTCACCACATTGGCGTTGCGGATGATCAGATCAAAAGCCTGCATGTCGTTCACTCCGTCAGGCGCGGGTCAGCCAGGCCTTGGCGATCTCTTCGCGGGTGGTGAACCAGACACCTTCGCGGGCCTGGGCGTACTCGATGAAGTGCTTGATCGCGCGGACACGGCCAGGGCGCCCGACCATACGCGGGTGCAGCCCGATGGACATCATTCGCAAGCCGTCGGCGGACTCTTCGTACAGCACGTCGAAGCTTTCCTTCATGTACTCGAGGAAATCGGACGCTTGGGACAGGCCCGGCGAGTTCCAGTAACGGAAGTCGTTGACGTCGCTGGTGTACGGCACCACCAGATGCTGCTTGCCCTCGACGTCGACGAAATACGGCACGTCGTCGTTGTAGGCGTCGGAGTCATAGAGAAACCCGCCCTCTTCCGCCACCAGCCGCCGCGTATGAACGCTGGCGCCGTAGCGGCAATACCAACCCACCGGACGCTTGCCGCAGGTGCGCTCGAATGACTCGATCGCCAGGCGAATGTGCTCGCGCTCCTCGGCTTCGGTCAGGCGGAACACCTCTTCCCAGCGATAACCGTGGCTGCAGATTTCATGGCCCAGCTCGACCGCCGCTTTGGCGACCTCCGGGTTCTGCTCGAAGGCCACTGCGCAGGCATGAAACGTCGCCGAGACGTTGGCCTGTTGCAGGATGTCGAGAATCCGCCAGATGCCGACGCGAGCGCCGTATTCGTACATCGACTCCATCGCCAGATTGCGCACACCGTCGGGAAACTGATAGCTGCCCCACTCGGTCATGCTCTCCTGGTCAGGGTCGCCCATGGCCAGGGACCGCTCCGAGCCTTCTTCGTAATTGATGACAAAGTTGACGGCCAGGCGCGCGCCATTGGGCCAGGTGCCTTGGGGGCGCTGCCGGCCATAGCCGACCAGATCTCGAATGGGTGACGCCATAAAAGCCTACTCCTGCAACGTTCGAACAGTCGGCAGACCGCCAAGCCGGGGCTTAGCAGTCAATGGTTTTCAGTGCATCGTGGTCGGGACCATCAAGGTTCTGACCGGTGCGAAAGGCCAGGCCCATGGCCAGGGTCTGCGCAATGCAGAACGCGGCGGTCAGGGAACGGAAGCCCAGCAGCTCGGCGTCGTTGACCTCGATCATCACCGACGCGGTTTGTCCGATGGGGCTGAGAATGCTGTCAGTGATCGCCACGATAGGCGTCCCCGCTGCGACGGCTTGCTCGCAGGCATCAATGGTTTCTTGCGCGTACGGCGGAAAACTCACCGCCACCAGCACGTCATCGCCGTGCAGGGCGCCGACCTGTTCACGCAGGCTGCCGCCCAGACCGCTGATGTGTACGGCACGACGCCCTACGCGGCTGAGCGCGTAACTCAGGTAGGACGCCATGGGAAACGAACGGCGCATGCCGACCACGAAGGTAGTTCTCGCCTGCTCCAACAGCTCGATGGCGCGCTCGATGGCCTCGACTTGCTCGCCTTCGGCCAAGTGTTCCAGCGAGACAATATTCGCGCGGCTGAACGCCGAGAGCATGGCGCCCACATCGGTGGGATCATCGAGCAATTGCTCGCCGCGATAGTGCCGAATGCGCTCTTTGAAACTGCCCTGCCCGGCCTGCTGCAACGGTTGTTTGAACAAGCGTTGCAGATCGCTGAATCCGCCGAAGCCCAACGCCTGGGCCAGCCGAATGAACGCTGACGACGGGATGCCGGAGATTTTCGCCAGCGCCGCGACCGTGTTCAGCGCCACGTCGTGGGGGTGCTCGTTCAGGTAATGCGCGGCGTCACGCTGCCGCGCGGTCAGGCGTTCCTGATGTTCGACGATGGCGGCACGCAGCTCGGCCAGGGTTTGGGGTACAGGCATAAAAAGGCTCGATAGAAGTCAGGATGGACGCAGTTCTGTGATCGCCTGAGCCAGATGCTCCACCAGACGATTCAACTCATCGACGCTGTTGTAGTGCGCGATCGACACACGGACCACGCCGCCGTAAGGGGTCAGACCCAACTGTTCGATCAGGCGGCGCGCATAGAAGTCACCAAAACGGATGCCCATGCGGTGATTGTCCACGCGGCGCACGATGGCTTCGGACTGAATGCCTTCCACCACAAAGCTAATGGTCGGCACGCGATCGCCGTCGGTCACACGCGACTTTCCGATGATTCGTACGCCCGGCGTCTCCCGCAGAAACGCCAGCAGCGTCTCGGCCAGCAGGTCTTCCTGCACTTCGAAGGCATCGAACGCGGCCTGCATCAACTGGCGTTCGCTGCCGTTGGCACCGAGGCGTTGGCCGATGTCGATCAGGTAATCGCTGATGCCGATGCAGCCGTAGGACAGCTCGTAGTTCAAGTTGCCGGGCTGCAGCTTGTAGGGAATGACCTCCTGGCCGATGAAAAAGTGGTTCAGGCTCGGCAGTTCCAGCAAGGCCTCGCGCTTGCCCCACATCACAGCGAAGTGCGGGCCGAAGGTCTTGTAGAAACTGAACACGTAATAATCGGCGCCGCTGGCCTGCACATCGACCAGCCGATGGGGCGCGTAGGCCACGGCATCGACGCACAGCTTGCCGCCCACCGCGTGCACCCGACGCGCCACTTCGGCGACCGGGTTGACGCTGCCGAGGATGTTCGACGCATGGGTCATGGCCACGTAGCGGGTCTTGTCGCTGAGCAGCGCATCCAGATCAGCCAATTCCAGGTCCATGCTCTGCGCGTTGACGGCCCAGACGCGCAACGTCGCGCCGCGTTCCTCACACAGCCGCACCCACGGCCCGATGTTGGCTTCGTGGTCGCAGTTGGTGACGATGATTTCGTCGCCGGCCTTGATCGAAGGGGCGATGGCGCGGCAGAGGATTTGCAGCAAATGAGTGGTCGAGCCGCCCATCACGCACTCTTCCGGGAAGCGCGCGTTGATCAGTTGCGCGACCGATTCCCGCGCCTTCATCACCCGCGCGCCAGCGTCCACCGACTCGCTGTAGGACGCGCCCAACTGCACGGCGCTGTTGAGCAAGTAATCGGTGATGCGCTCGGCGACCGGTTTGAGCACGGCCGAGCCGCCAGCGTTGTCCAGGTAGGCATAGCCGCTGCCGAGCGCGGGAAACTGGCTGCGTACGTAATCGATGTCCAAGGCATTCAAGGGATGAGCTCCAGAGTCTGATCAGTGATGCAGGATGGCCTGCAAAAACGCGCGGGTTCTCGGCTCTTGCGGGGCCGTGAAGAAATCGTGCGGGTTGTTCTGTTCGATGATTCGGCCGTTTTCCATGAAGATCACCCGGTCGGCGACCTTGCGCGCAAAGCCCATTTCGTGGGTCACGACGACCATGGTCACGCCGGAGCGGGCGAGGTTCTGCATGACGTCCAGCACTTCGCCGACCATCTCCGGGTCGAGTGCCGATGTGGGTTCGTCGAACAGAATCACTCGCGGCTCCATAGCCATGGTCCGTGCGATGGCCACACGCTGCTGCTGACCGCCGGACAACTGGCTGGGGTATTTCGCCGCGTGGGCGCCCATGCCGACTTTCTCCAGCAGCAAGCGCGCGCGTTCGTTGGCGTCACGGCGCGACATGCCGCGCACACGCACCGGTGCCAGCGCCACATTGGCGAGCACGGTGAGGTGCGGGTACAGATTGAAATTCTGGAAGACCATGCCGACTTCGCAACGGATGCCGGCCAGCTTCGGGCCCGTTTCAACGCGTTGGCTGCCGACGCGGATGTCGCCCTGCTGATATTCCTCCAGCAGGTTGATGCAGCGGATCAGTGTCGATTTGCCCGAGCCCGACGGCCCGAGAATGACCACCACTTCGCCTTGATCGACGGTGAGGTTGATGTCGGTCAGGGCCTGAAATGGCCCGTAGAATTTGGCCACGCCTTCCATTTCGATGACGGTGCTCATGAACTCTTCCTCCCGGCGCCGTTACGCCGCTCGATCCAGCTCACCAGTTGCACGAGCGGTAAGAGCAGCAACAGGTACATGACCGCCGCGCCCACCAGCGGTGTCGGGTTGGCTGACAGCGCTTGCGCCTGAGTGGCTTGTTTGAGCAGATCGGGCATCGCCACGACGGACGCCAGCGCGGTGTCTTTCATGACGTTGATGCAGTTGCTGGTCATCGGCGGCATGACGATGCGCATGGCCTGGGGCAGGATGATGTCGCGCATGGTGTTGAAAAAGCTCATGCCCTGGGACGCCGAGGCTTCGAATTGCCCGCGTGGAATGGCTTCGATGCCGGAGCGGAAAATCTCCGCTGAATATGCGCACGACACCAGTGACAGCGCCGCCGTGGCCGCCGCGAACGACGACAGGCGAATGCCCACAAACGGCAGCGCGTAATAGATCAACACCAACAGCACCAGCAATGGAATCGAGCGCAGCACGTCGATGTACACCCGCGCCAGAAACCGCACCGGCGCGTACCCGTACAACCGCAGCATCGCCAGCACCAGCCCGCCCACCAGGCCGAGAATGATGCTGACCACGCCAAGCATCACTGTCACGCCCAGGCCGCGGAGCATCAGTGGCAGCGCATCGACGAACACGCTCCAGTTGAAGAACGTTTCTAACAACTCCATTGCGATTCCTTGGTGGCGAGCAGTGACGGGCGCGGGCGTGAGCGGTCAGGGATTACTTGAGCACATCGACCACTTTGACGGTGCTGGACTCCGGATCAGCGTCGGCACCGAACCACTTCCTGTGCAGGTCGGCGATCACGCCTTCTTTCTTCATCGTGCTGATGATGTCGTTGACCTGGCCTGCCGATGCCCAGCCCTTGGCGTGCATCAACGAGTACTTCTCACCGGTAGGAATTTTCGCGACGACTTTGTATTGCGGCTTGTCCTTGATGTAGTACAGGACCGCCGGGATATCGCTGACGTAGCCGTCCATGCGGCCGGACGCGAGGTCGAGCATCGCAGGCGACAGCCCTTCGTAGCGTGAGACTTCCTTAAATTTGTATTCGGCCTGATGGGCGTTTACCCACATGTCGCCGGTGGAGCCGGTGTCGACGCCGACCACTTTGCCGTCCATGTCTTTCAGGCCGTTGATGCCGGATTTGGCGAGCACGGACAGGGATTGGTCGCTGTCGTAATACGGCTGGGCGAAGCCGACCGATTCAAGGCGTTTGGGCGTGATGGTGATCGAGGAGATGGCGATGTCAGCGCGCTTGGACTGCACGGCGCTGAACAGGCCGTTAAACGGGATGTTGACGAATTCCACGGTCTTGCCGGCGCGTTTGGCGACTTCTTTCACCACGTCGACTTCAAAGCCGACAATCTCGCCTTTGGCGTCCTGAAACTCCCACGGCACGTTGCCCACGTTCGCGCCGACGGTCCAGTCAGCGGCCCAGGTGGATGCGGAAAAGGCGGTTGCCACGGCCATGCTCAAGAGTACTTTCACATTCATGTCTTGCTCCCCGATTGATCAGTCAGTTCAAGAAGGCCGCCTTACCACGAGAGGGGGCGTTTCGAGGATCAGACTAGGATGACGAATCAAATAATTCAACAAATAAAATAAATGAATTAAATGCTTCAATCGGGTGCGGAAGTTATCCGCATTGGTGCAGAAGTGAAAGCGCGCAAGGCTGTGGGTGTACAGAAAATGATCAGTGATTTGAAAGGACCCATGCACCGAAGCGGCGCATGGATTGCTCGCATACATCATTTGCGGCCGGCTTGCTGGCGAGCCGGCGCCGGATGTGTACGCCGCAGATTGTGTGTCTGCCGTAACCCAGTGTAGGAGCGCGCTTGCCCGCGAAGAGGTCGGTACAGGCGACACATCTCTGTCGTCCTAACCAATGCCTTCGCGGGCAAGCGCGCTCCTACACGTTCGTCGTCGAATCCAGAGGCAATGGCTGGCGCAGAATCCGTAGGAACCGGGGTTTCAGCGGTCTACCGCTATAGCCTCACAACACATAACGCGTGATCGCGACAAAGTGCAGCAAGCTGCCAGCGATGACGAACAGGTGCCAGACCCCATGAAAGTGTCGGACCTTGGTGTCGAACGCGAAGAAGATGATCCCTACGGTGTAGAACAACCCGCCCAGCGCCAGCCAGATGAATCCGGCCATACCCAGCGCAGCGATCAGCGGCTTGACCGCAACCAGTACGATCCAGCCCATCACGGCGTAAATGACAATGGACATCACCCGCGCTTCGGAACGAGGCTTGATCTCCTGCAAAATGCCGATGATCGCCAGCGCCCAGACGATGCCGAACAATGTCCAGCCCCACGTCCCGTGCAGCGTCACCAGGCAAAACGGCGTGTAGCTGCCGGCGATGAGCAAATAGATCGAAAAGTGATCAACCTTTTGCATGATCACTTTCGCCCGGCCGCGAACGCTGTGATAGACCGTGGACGCGCTGTACAGCATCACCAGCGCCACACCGTAGACCGCGACGCTGACGATCTTCCAGATATCCCCGGTCATCGTCGCGACAACCAGCATCCACACCGCACCGATCGTCGCCAGAATCGCGCCGACCAAATGGGTCCAGGCGTTGAATTTTTCTCCGTAGTACATCCGCAAACGACCTCTCTGAATGGCATGACACGCGTCAAGGGTCCTGCTTCTGAACCGCAATGACAACGCATTGTGTCGTGTTATCGAGAATTTAATGCAGCCAGCCGCCGATCTCTTCGGCACAATCGGGCGCTCTCAAAACAAGAACCCGGCGCGGGCCCCCACGATGCAGATCGACGAAGAGCTGACCCTCAAGAAGCTGGAAATTTTTCTGGCGTTCATGCGCACCGGCAATCTGGCCAGGGCGGCGGCGGAGCTGCAGACGAGTACGGTCAGTGTGCATCGGGCGATTCATTCGCTGGAGAGCGCCTTGCGTTGCCCGCTGTTCAAGCATGAGGGCCGCAACCTTACGCCGCTCGAAGGCGCTTACGTGCTGGAGGAGCGCGCGCAGAAGCTGGTGCAGGACGTGCTCAGTACCATTGAGCAAACGCGGCAGGCGGCCGGGTTTTCAGCGGCGCGGTTCAAGCTGGGGGCGCTGTACTCCCTGACGGTCAAAACCGTGCCGCAGCTGATCATGGGCCTGAAGATCCGCCGCAGCGAACTCAACATCGACCTGATTCTGGGCTCGAACATCGACCTCTTCTACAAGCTGAAGAACATGGAAGTGGATGCGATTCTGGTGTCGCTGAACGAATCCGTGAGTGATCCGGATTGCGAGCATTTGCCACTGTTCTCAGACGACATCTTCCTCGCGGCCCCGGTGGATTCCCCCTTCGCCCAGCAAAGCGAAGTGAACCTGGGCGATCTGCGCGAAGCGACGTTCATTACCCTGACGCAAGGTTTCGCGACCCATCGTGATGGGGCGATGGTGTTTCAACAGGCAGGCTTCGAGCCGAAAGTGGCGATGCAGGTCAACGACATCTTCACGCTGCTGAGCATGGTCAGCTCGGGTGTGGGTTACGCGCTGCTGCCGGGGAGGATTGCGGCGGTGTATGAAAACCGTGTGCGGCTGATTCCATTGCAACAGCGTTATCGCATGCAGCAGCACATCGGTCTGGTCTTCCTCAAATCCCGCGAACGGGACCCCAATTTGCTCGCGCTGCTTGCGGAGTGCCGGATGTACTCGAACCGGCTGGCCCAGGCCTGAGCCGCCCCTCTCTGGGAGCGCGCTTGCCCGCGAAGAGGCCGGTGCAGCCCAAATATCTCTATCGTCCGAACCAAAGCCTTCGCGGGCAAGCGCGCTCCTACAGGTTTTGCGGCAGACGCCAAATTCACGTCTGCCCCCGAGAATAACGCCGCATCCAGATTTCCTCGTTGAGGTGCACTGCCAATGCTGCGCCGAACCCGCTTCTGCCGAAGGCGTAGGAGCGCGCTTGCCCGCGAACGCGTCATCACGGACACATCCGGAATATTTGTTTGCCGCAGGGATGATCGTCCGTGCACTAGCCTGATTCCGCACACTTCACTGCGCGAAGGAATGCCAATGTCACAAAGAAGCGCTGATCTGCGGCTAGGCCGTTACTCGGGAGTAGGGCAGATTTATCTTCTGACCTCCGTGGTGCATGGCCGACAACCTCTTTTCTTCAACTGGCGCACAGGTCGGTTGGTAGTCGAGGAGTTTCGACGAGCCCAGCAGGCCGGGATTGCAGAGTCTCTGGCGTGGGTTGTCATGCCGGACCATTTTCACTGGCTCGTGGTGTTGAGAGAGGGAACCTTGGGAATGCTGGTGCGCCGGGTTAAATCCGGCAGCGCGCTGGCGATCATGCGGGCGGGCCACACACCGTTTCGGGTATGGCAGAAGGGTTATCACGACCGGGCGGTCCGGCGGGAGGAAGATTTGCAGGCCGTTGCGCGTTACATCGTAGCCAATCCGTTGCGGGCCGGTCTGGTGAAACGCGTGGGCGATTATCCGCTCTGGGATGCTGTGTGGCTGTGAGATTTTTTCGCGGGCAAGCGCGCTCCTACAGGTTTTGCGGCGGACGCCAAATTCACGACTGCCCGCGTGAATAACGCCGCTTCCAGATTTGCTCGTTGAGGTGCACTGCCAATGCTGCGCCGAACCGGCTTCTGCCGAAGGCGTAGGAGCGCGCTTGCCCGCGAACAGGCCGGTACAGCCGACGCATCTCTATCGTCCGAACCGAAGCCTTCGCGGGCAAGCGCGCTCCTACAGGTTTTGCGGCGAACGCCAAATCCACGTCTGCCCGCGTGAATAACGTCGCATCCAGATTTGCTCGTTGAGGCGCACTGCCAAGGCTGCGCTAAACC
The DNA here is from genome assembly GCF_026153515.1 of Pseudomonas sp. KU26590. Classification (NCBI taxonomy): domain Bacteria; kingdom Pseudomonadati; phylum Pseudomonadota; class Gammaproteobacteria; order Pseudomonadales; family Pseudomonadaceae; genus Pseudomonas; species Pseudomonas sp. KU26590. Next base: position 703,753 of record NZ_CP110644.1, on the reverse strand, counting down.
CGCTTCTGCCGAAGGCGTAGGAGCGCGCTTGCCCGCGAACAGGCCAGTGCAGCCCAAGCATCTCTATCGTCTGAACCAAAGTCTTCGCGGGCAAGCGTGCTCCTACAGGTTTGCGGCAAACGCCAAATTCACGACTGCCCGCGCGAATAACGCCGCATCCAGATTTGCTCATTGAGGTGCACTGCCAATGCTGCGCCGAACCGGCTTCTGCCGAAGGCGTAGGAGCGCGCTTGCCCGCGAACGGGCCAGTGGAGCCCAAGCATCTCTATCGTCTGAACCAAAGTCTTCGCGGGCAAGCGCGCTCCTACAGGTTTTGCGGCGGACGCCAAATTCACGACTGCCCGCGTGAATAACGTCGTATCCAGATTTGCTCGTTGATGTGCACTGCCAAGGCTGCGCTAAACCCGCTTCTGCCGAAGGCGTAGGAGCGCGCTTGCCCGCGAACGGGCCGGTACAGCCGACGTATCTCCGTCGTCCGAACTCAAGTCTTCGCGGGCAAGCGCGCTCCTACAGGTTTTGCGGCGGACAATCGTCCGGGTTTGACCTTAGGAATTGCGGCGAAAACACGCCGCGCACTCAGAAGCCTCAGCCCAAAATTCCGCGCACGATGAAGTACAGCAGCGACGGCCCCAGCAGGCAGCCCAGTCCGGTGTGGAACGTCGCCGTCAGTGCGCCGTAAGGCACCAGCCGTCGATCCGTCGCCGCCAACCCGGCCGTCACGCCGCTCACGGTGCCGGCCAGACCGCCGAACACCATTGCCGAACGCGGGTTATCCAGCCCCATCCAGCGCGCGGCCATCGGGGTGCCAACCATGACCAGAATGGCCTTGATCAAACCAGTCGCAATCGACAGCGCCATCACATCCGAGCTCGCGCCCAGCGCTGCACCGGTCACCGGCCCGACGATGTACGTCACCGCGCCCGCGCCAATGGTGGTGATGCTCACGGCGTCGCGATAGCCGAAGGCATACGCCACGCAGCAACCGACGATGAACGGCAGCAATGTGCCGAGCAGCAGCGAGAACGCGCCGACCCAGCCAGCCTTTTTCGCTTCGGTGGCCTGCACTTCGAAGGCCGTGGCGACGATGGCGAAATCACGCAGCATCGACCCGCCCATCAGGCCGATCCCGGAGAACAACGCCAGGTCCGCCAGCCCTTTCTGGCCGCCGGTCATCGTGCCGCCTACCCACGCCAGCACCAGGCCAATTACGATCGCAATGGCCGAACCATGAATGCGCCCGAACGTCAGGCGCTTGGACAGCACCACGGAAATCCACATCACCACGCCCACGACCGCAAACGCGGTGACCAGGCCCTGGCTGATCAGGTCTTTCTGAATGAGCTCCCACATATCAGCGGCCTCCTGCTGGGGAAACAGTCGGCGCGATCACCGGAAGCGGGTTCGCGAGTTCGTCCTCTTTGGGCAGTGGCTCGCCCTTGTTGATCCGGCTGATGACCGCAATCGTGCAGCCACAGACCACCACCGACACCACCGCTGCGATGACCGCGATCGGCCCGCCCTTGAGCGCCGTCACCACGTTTTGCTGAGCGGCCATGGCCACGACGACCGGGATGTACATGGCGCCCCAGAAGCCGACGCCCATTTCACAGCCTTCGCTCATGCCGCCGCGCTTTTGCATGAACAGCCGTGCGCAGATCAACAGGATCATCGCAATCCCGACGCCGCCTACGTTGGATTTGACGCCCAGCAGCACGCCAAGCAGATCACCTAGAATCACCCCCGCGAGGGTGCAGATTGCGAGTAACGCCACGCCATAAATCACCATTGTTCTAATCCTCAAATTGCATCGTCGAAGTTGTTGTTTTTGTGTTCCTTCGAAAGCAGCAGTCGGTTTATGAGTGGCGGCGTTCCTCCTCTCGCGACAGCGCGCTGAGCGTATCCAGCCGGGCGCCCTGAAAGGCGACGGCCGATCCTTGTTCGAAAACGCGGCGCGCCAGGCCCGTAAGCACGGTGCCCGGCGGCAGTTCGATGTGCAGGCGTGCGCCGCGCTCGTACGCGGTTTGCACCGTGCTGCGCCAGTCGATGACACGGCACATGTTGAACGCCAGATCGTCGCGCACCTTGTCCGCGCTGAGCATCGGCCGCGCGGTGCTGCCGCTGAGGTATTTGAGCGTTGGCGCTTTCACGCCCACATGGGCAAACGCATCAGCGAGCGCCCGCGCAGGCTCAGCCAGCAGCTCGCAATGGGACGGCACGCTGACCGCCAGCCGCTTGGCCGCCGCAGCGCCCTGCTCTTTTGCAAGCGCAGCGACAGCCGCCATGGCCTCGTCTCGCCCGGCAATGACGAACTGGTTATCGGCGTTGATGTTGGCCAGATAGACCGGCAGCTCAACGCTGTGAATGCGTGCGATCAGGCCTTCAACCGTGGGTTGGTCGAGCCCGATCAGCGCAGTCATGCCGTAGCCCTGTGGATAAGCGCTTTGCATCAGCTCGCCCCGCAGTGCCACCAGACGCACGGCATCCGAAAAATCCAGAGCCTCCGCGATCACCGCCGCGGGATAAGCACCGATGGACAAACCCGCAACCATGTCAGGGGTGTTTTCATCCGCCATCAACACCCGCGCACAGGCGACGCCGGCGATCAACAAACACAGCTGAACGGCTCGCGTCGATTGCAGGGCCGCGGCGGTGTCCAGCGTCAGGACGTCCTCGTTCAGCGCAGCGCTCGCTTCCGCCAGGCACTGTTCAACCAAGGGATGCTCCGGCAGCCCGTGGAGCATGCCCGGCTGCTGCGCGCCCTGGCCGGGAAACGCCCAGAAACTGCTCATGCCGCGACCGCCTGCGCCAGCCAAGGGTTATCCACAAGCCGCGCGCCGTCTTCGGCTTTGAGCAGTACCTGACGTGACGGTCCTGCCCATTCGCGCAGCGCCACGGCGCCAAACGGCGTTTGCAGCTGAAGATCGATGCGGCACACCGCGCCGGCCAACTGCTCGACCAAACGAGCGGCATGCTGACGATCAAAGAAATCCGGGGTGCGCAGTATCAGATCGAGGTCGCTACCCGCGTGCAGCACCTGCACGCCACTGGCCAGCTCGAAACCGGCGCCACCCGCCACGCCCCACGGCAGGCCGAGCGCGTTCATCACGGGACGGATCTGCTGCAAGGCGCGCAACGCCGGCCAATCAGCGTCAGGCGTCATGGCGATCAACTCTTCAGGCCGCACGCGCCGTTGCACATCGTCGAGCTTCATGTGGGTGGCGTAGCGCTGATCCCGCGAGCGCCCCCGCACACCCACCGCCACCAGGCCAGCCGCGACACGGGCGCGGCGCACCACCACCGGATGACCCAGGCCAACGGCTTCAAACGCCCAAGCCGGTGCGTCGATCGGCAACGCAGCCGCCGAAAAACCCCACAACAAATCGTGGGGCAGCACCGGCTGGAAAGTACTCATTACCACTGCGCCCGCAACAGCTCGCGGACTTTCGACGACGCGGCGCGGTTCGGCGCCCCGAGGCGTGAGCTCAGGTCATTGCCGCCGGCGAGGGTGTCTTTGATCGCGGCAATCAAACAGTCCTGCACCAGGGTGAGATCCGACGCGGTGGGCTGCTCGATCTGACTGACCGACAGGGTTTCCCACAGCAAACCGAGGCTGGCGTAGCTGTCGATGTCATAGGCCATCGGCGGCACGCTGGCGGCGAGCTTTTCCAGTTCTTCGACGCTGCGCAGTGTCACCCGCGCCGCAGAGGCCTTGCCCATGGCGTGAACCATGACGCCCGGATCGCGCAGGGCAATCAGCCGATTGGCCTGATAGCCGTGTGCGAGAAACGCGCCGGACATCGCCTTGCCCACCAGCAGCCCGATCACCGGGTGCCCGGCCAGACGCGCCCGGGCATAAGCGTCAACCGCACCGGCAAGCGCTTGATGGATGCCCAGCGCTTCTTCCCGGCGGCCATAGGCCTGACTCGGCACGTCGATGATCGCAATCAGCGTGCGCTTGATATCGCTGTGCCGATCCAGCTCGATGGCGCCGTCCACCGCTTGGGCCAGACCCCACCCTTCAAGCAGGCCGACTTCACCGTTCTGTGCACGAGGAAAACGGTTATCTGGATCGGCGACCACCGCCAGGAATCGCGCCGGACGATCACCCAGTGCGCCGTCCGCTGCTTTCACCGACGCCGGCAGCCCCGCCACTTCAGTGGCGTTCGCGGCGAGCGAATTGAACCAGTTCAATCCACGCAGAGAGTAAGCACTCATGTCCGATCTCCTTGATACGCGCTGCGCACGGCAGCGGGCTCTATCTGCCGGGCCGTGTCCACTTGCGACAACCGCTCGAGGAACCAGGCGTATCGACTGCTGCGCTCCTGCTCGGGCTTGCCCTTGTGCAACAACGCGTGCACCTGTTGCTGAATAGCGTTGATGTCATCGGCGACAAACGCGTCCACTAGGCCGCTGGCGAACCGTTGCTCGCCCCCGGTCAGGCTCCAGATGAAGGGCCGGTCGCGGGAATCGTATTCTTCGATGCCGGCTTCCTGCTCGATGACTTGCGGGCCATTCAGCCCGAGACGCGCTTCCTGGGTGACGACCAGATAACTGCACAACGCCGCCGCAATGGACATGCCGCCAAAGCAGCCAACGCTGCCCGCCACCACGCCGATCACCGGCTGATAACGACGTAAATCAACGATGGCCGCGTGGATGTCGGCGATAGCCGCCAGCCCGAGGTTGGCTTCCTGCAAGCGCACGCCCCCGGTTTCCAGCAGCAGGATGGCGGCGGTGGGGATGCCCTTGCGGTTGTCTTCTGCCGCCAGTTCCAGCGCGCCGGCCATTTTGGCGCCGCCGACTTCGCCCATGCTGCCGCCTTGAAAACCGCCTTCGATGGCGCAGATCACCACCGGTTTGCCATCGACGGTGCCTTTGGCGATCACCACGCCATCATCCGCCTGCGGCACCACGCCTTGCTTGACCAACCAAGGAGAAACCAGGCGTTCGAAGGGGTCGATCAGCTCACGAAAACTGCCATCGTCGAGCAGTGCGCGCGCGCGCTGCCGGGCACCGAGTTCGACGAAGCTGTGTTGCTGCAGAAGCCGCGTGCTGTCAGTCATGACCGACCTCCTCGAAACCTTGCTCCAGACGCAGCCGAACGACGCCCGGTGTCGCGCCGAAGTCGTGGATGTCGATGCTCATGGCCGGTGGCGTCTGGCCGTCAAACATGCGCTGGAAGAGGTTTTCCCAGCGCGCCGAACTGCCGTTGACCGACGTCAGCACCTGGATCGTCAGCTTGCCCGGCTGACCCGGCTCGAGCAGTACTTCCAGATCACCCGAACCGACGCAACCTACCAGCGCGCGACCCAATGGCGGCTGACCGGCAGGGAATTCAAAAGACAGGGTTTCCATGATCAGACGTTCCTCGTTGCATCGCCGAGCGCAGGCTCCAGGCGATCAATAAACAGGCAAGCGGCGAGCAGATCGGCAGCGCCGCCGGGGGAGGCGTTCAGGCTCAACAGTTGCTGATCCAGCTGATTCAGCGCGCGACGGCCGCTGAGGGTCGCGCTGCCGCCAGCATCCAGCACCCGCTGCGCGCCGTGTTGCATGGCGTGCAGGCCTGCTTCGCCCGCGCGATACAGCACGCAGGTGTCGGACAGCGTGGTCATGATCGCCAGCAGCGCATCAAGTCGCGCGTTCTGCTCGCCATGGCCGGCGGCGCGGCTGCGAATGAGTTGCGGCAAGCCGGTTTGAGTCACGGCAGGGAAACCCGCTTGCGCTTGTTCCCGGGCACCCGTTACGCCGTATTTCTGAGCGACGGTCTGGCCATGGCTCTGGCTGTTTCGCTGGTTGGCGGCCTGATGACGATCCTCGATCAATGCCAGGCGCCCTGCGCGCTGGCAGAGTCCTTCTGGAGAAAAATCATCGGGATTCAGCGCTGCAGCAGTGACCAGCAAACCCAAAGCCCAGATCGCACCACGGTGAGTGTTCACTCCGTTGGTGGTGCGCATCATCGCGACTTCGCCCTCGCGACCGAGTCGGCCAATGGTTTCCCGCAACAGCGGGTTGATCTCGCCGATGGTAATGGCGGCGTCGGCCATCTGCTTGAACGCGGGCCACAGCGAGATCGCTGATGCGTGCATCAGACCCAGATGCAGATCGGTGTGAGCGCCACTGCTGCGACGATCGACCAGCGCCGGTTTTGGCGACAGGTCGGCTTCGTCGATCAGCGCATCCACGGCCAGATCGGCCAGGCGCTCAGCCACTGAGGCCGAACTCGGCGTTGCATCGAAAGCCTCGAAAGCTACGTTGAATGCGCGCATCACCAGCTCCTGAATTTCGCAGGCGGGTTGTACAAACCGCCAGACCATTCCACCAGCTCGGCGACGCTCTTGGCGGCAAGCAGTTCGCGGCTGGCATCGGTGCGACGAATGCCCAAATCCTCAGGCAGCGCAATCAGCCCTTCACGGCGCATACGGGCGGTGTCTTTCGGGTTGTGGCGCATGCCAATCGAGGTCACGCCCGCCACGGCGGCGATCAGCGCCTGACGCTCTTCCAGCGTTCGCGCCTTGTACAGATAGGCGATGCCTTCTTCGGTCAGCAGATGAGTGACGTCGTCGCCGTAGATCATGATCGGCGCCAAGGGCATGCCGCTTTTCTTCGCGACTTCCACGGCGTCCAGCGTCTCGACGAAAGTGGGTTTGCCGCCTTCCTGGAAGGTCTCGACCATTTGCACGACGAGCTTTTTGCCGCGTTCAAGATAGGCATCGGGGCCGTCGCCACTGTGCTGGCGCATGTCCAGCCAGGCGGGTGTAGCGTGACGCCGGCCGCGCGGGTCATGGCCCATATTTGGCGCGCCGCCAAAACCGGCAAGGCGTCCGCGCGTGACGGTGGAGGAATGACCGTCGCCGTCCACTTGCAGCGTGGCGCCGATGAACAGGTCCACGGCGTACTGCCCGGCCAGCTGGCACATCATTCGGTTGGAGCGCATGGAACCATCGTGGCCGGTGAAGAACACGTCGGGCCGCGCCGCAATGTAGTTTTCCATGCCCAGTTCGGTGCCGAAGCAATGCACGCTTTCGACCCAGCCGCTTTCGATGGCGGGGATCAGCGTTGGGTGCGGATTGAGCGTCCAGTTGCGGCAGATCTTGCCCTTCAGGCCCAGGGATTCGCCGTAGGTCGGCAGGATTAGTTCTATCGCGGCGGTGTTGAAACCGATGCCGTGGTTGAGGGACTGAACGTTGTGTTTCTCGTAGATCCCGCGAATCGCCATCATCGCCATCAGCACGTGCACCGGCTTGATGTGGCGCGGGTCGCGAGTGAACAGCGGCTCGATGTAGAACGGCTTGTCGGCGACGACCACGAAGTCGACCCATGACGCCGGGATGTCCACGCGCGGCAGGTCGCTGACGTCATCCACCAACTGGTTGACCTGCACGATGACGATGCCATCGCTGAAGGCGGCCGGTTCGATCAGGGCGGGGGTGTCTTCGGTGCTGGCGCCGGTGTAGATGTTGCCGGCCCGGTCAGCCATGAAACCGGCCGAGAGCACGACGTTGGGAATCAGGTCGACCAACAGGCGGGAATACAGCTCGATATAGGTATGAATCGCGCCGATTTCCAGCAGACCGTCTTCCAGCAACTGGCTGATGCGCAGGCTTTGCGTACCGGCGAAAGAGAAGTCCAGCTTGCGGGCAATGCCGCGTTCGAATAGGTCCAGATGCTCGGCCCGGCCGACGCTGGGCATGATCATGTGCAGGTCATGCAACTTGGCGGGATCGGCCTTCACCAGTGAGCGGGAAAGGAAATCCGCCTGCTTCTGGTTATTGCCTTCAAGCACCACGCGATCGCCCGGCGCAATCAACGCCTCAAGCGCCGCAACAATCTTGTCAGTCGGCAGTACAACGCCATCGGCGAAGGAACGCACCAGGTCGAGCCGCCGCAGCTTTTCAGTGCGACGACGCGACCAGCGCGGGTCAAGTTTAGTTGTTGTGGTCATGCTGACTCCACGAGTTCGCTGTCGTGGGGCAGATTAGGAGGGGTTCAGGTGCGGCATCAATCAAGCAAATGCATGAATCATTACCGTGAGAGTAATGATTAGTCCGCCCAGTTGATCTGATAGCGGGTGCTGCGCCCGCCGCCAGGCAGCTTTACCAGGCAGTCCTTTTCCAACAGGTCCTGAAGATGCCGGGTGGCGGTGGCTTTACTGACTTTGGCGACTGCCTGGTATTGGGCGGCGCTGACGCCATTGGTAAAACCCGCGTCAGGTTTCCCCGACAGCAGGTCGCCATTCAGCAACCGGTTGAGCACCTTGATCTGCTCCGCAGACAGGCCGTCATCCCGGTGGGCTTGCCAGAACCTGGCCTTCGCCAAGACCCGGTGGATACGCTGCATGGCCTGCTCCAGGGTGTGGAGCAAGGTCTGTAAAAACCACACGAGCCATTCAGTGATGTTCAGGCCGCCGCGCTGGGTCGCCTCCAGAATCCGGTAATAGTGCTGACGGTGGGCAAGGATGCTGGCGGACATGGCGTAAAAGCGTATGGCCTGGTGTTCGCCCTGGGCCATGGCAAGGTCAGTGATCGCGCGGGTCAAACGTCCGTTGCCATCGTCGAACGGGTGCAGCGTCACGAACCAGAAATGCGCGATGCCCGCGCGGATCAGTGGGTCAAGGGTAGGATCGGCGCGGCTGCTGTTGAACCAGTAGAAAAAGTCATCGAGCTTTTTCTCCAGACCTTCGTGCGCAGGTGCCTCGAAATGCACCACGGGCTGGTCGATGCGACCGGACACGACCTGCATGGGCTCAGGCCCTCTGAGCGTCCCGACCTGGATAGGGTTTGCCAGCAGCGCGCTCGGCTCGGGGAACAACAACTGATGCCAATGCATCAGCCGTTCAGACGTCAGCGGCGCGTCGTATTGTTGGGTGGCATCCAGCATCAGTTCCGCCAGACCTTCACTGCGCGCCGTCACACGTTCATCGCTGGCGAGCCCGAGCCGCTTTGCCAGAGACGAACGCACCGACTCCACATTCAGCTGCTCACCTTCAATGGCCGATGAGGTGAGGACGTTTTGCAGCAGGGCGTCCAGTTCGCGCTCGACATTCGCGTGGGTGCCTGACGCGCCAATCATCCCCAACAACTGCCCCTGCGCCTGGGTGCACGCCCGCAACAGCGGCGCCAACGGCTCAACGTCCCAGGAGAAGGAAGGCCATTTGGGGTGTTGCCAAATCCATTTTGCTGACTGTTTCACCTGACGCCTCGGAGGAGTGTGAGCCGATTAGCTATTCTATTCGGCTCACAGGGTGAGCCGAATATGCGGTTTATTCGGCTCATCGTCTAGGCGGGATTTGGGAAGAAGTCGATTGCCGGCAGCTCCATCATCTCTTTGGCCTGCCACAGTTGAGCCTGTGCCGTAGATCAAATTGTGGGAGCCGGCTTGCTGGCGAAGGCGGTGGGTCAGTCGATATTGGTAGCACTGACCCACCTAGTTCGCCAGCAAGCCGGCTCAGATGTAGGGGTAGGCGTTAAGTCTGCGGTGAACCTCAATAATGGCGAATATGGTTCAAGTGAAGCGTCAAATCCCCGCGCCACTTACCTGCACCAACCCCGCATCCACCAACCACTCTTCCAGCGCCACAAGGTCCGGGATCTTCGCCACGGTCTCGCCCACTTGCACCGCGGCCAGTTCCAGCTCGGCCAGCGGCACGTCGACGTAGCTAAGCTGGCTATCCAGCTTGCAAGAGCGCGGAATGCCTTGGGTCAGCAGGGCGATAAATTTGAGGTCGGGCCGGCCGCCGAGGGCGTTGAGCACGACGATGCGGGCGCGGCCTCCGACACGGGCGCGGCTGCCGCAGGCGGCTTCGAAGCTGAGCAGCGGCAGGCTGCGGTTGCGCCAGTTGATCGGGCCCAGGTACCACTGCGGTGCGGCGGGGTCGGCGACGCTGTCCTGATAGTCGATCAATTCCGCGACAGCGACGTTGGGCAGCAACAGATGCCGGTCACTCAAGGGGATGAGCAATCCGGTCAAGCTGGTCAGACGCGCCGTTTGCGTGGTGGTGTCAGACATGGGCGTGGCTCCAGTGGGCGATGCTTTCCAGCAGTGCGGCTTCCTGATACGGCTTGCTCATGTATTCGTTCACCCCCAGCGCCATGGCGTGGTCGCGGTGCTTCTGCCCCGATCGCGACGTGATCATGATGATTGGAAGGTGTTTCCAGGCGTCATCCCCACGAAGCTTGCTGACCACCTCAAAGCCGTCCATGCGCGGCATCTCGATGTCCAGCAGCATGATGTCCGGGGTGTGCTCCTGCAGCAGCGCCATGGCATCGACCCCATCCTTGGCCGTCAGCACGTTCATGCCGTTGCGTTCCAGCAGGCGGCCAGTGACCTTGCGCACGGTCACCGAGTCATCCACCACCATCACCAGCAACGGCCGCGCCTGTTCCGGTTCGACGTAACGCACCGGCGCGTGACCGGCGACTTGCAGCGCGAGCAGCTTGGCGTGAAAGCGCCGGATGTGCGCAAACAGGTCGAGGATCAGCACCACGCGGCCGTCGCCCAGGATGGTCGCGCCGGCAATGCCGGGTATCGCGGAAAACTGCGGGCCCAGGTTTTTCACCACGATTTCCCGCGAGCCGGCCAGCGCATCCACCTGCACCGCGACCCACTGATCGTGTACGTGGACCAAAAGCACCGGCAGCGGCTGGGTTTGTGTCTGGCCGCTCAATTTCGGCGGATGACCGTTATTGAGCAGTTCGCCCAGATAACGCAATTCGTAGGTCCGCCCGCTGTACTCATAGCGCGGCGGCACGGATTGATAACACGTCTCCAGCTCGCTTGGCATCACGCGCACGATGCCCTCGATGCTGTTCAGCGGCACGGCATACTGTTCTTCGCCGCACTGCACCATCAGCGCGCGGTTGACCGACACCGAGAACGGCAAGCGGACACGGAAACGCGCGCCCTCACCCGCCTTGGAATCAATGACCATCGAACCGCCCAGGTCCTTGACCTCGGCGTGCACCACGTCCATGCCGACGCCGCGCCCGGAAATCTGGGTGATGGTCTCGGCGGTGGAAAAGCCTGCGCGCAGGATGAACTGCAGAATGTCGTGTTCGCTCAGCTCGGCGTCGGGGCTGATGATGCCGCGCTTGATCGCCTTGCGCCGCACCGCCTCGAAGTCGACACCGGCGCCGTCGTCGCGCATCTCGATAACGATGTCACCACCTTCGTGGGCCAGACTCAGCGTGATATGCCCCCACTCGGACTTGCCGGCGGCCAGGCGTTCCTCGATGCTCTCCAGGCCATGATCGACGGCGTTGCGCAGCATGTGCTCCAGCGGCGCGACCATGCGTTCAAGCACGTTGCGGTCCATCTCGCCCTCGGCGTTGATCACGTCGAACTTGACCTTCTTGTTCAGCTCGCCCGACACCTGACGAACGATCCGGCGCAGACGCGGCACCATGCGTTCGAACGGCACCATGCGCGTGCGCATCAGGCTTTCCTGAAGCTCGGTGTTCACCCGCGCCTGTTGCAGCAGCAGGGTTTCTGCCTCGTGGGCGCGGGTGTCGAGGGTTTCCTTGAGGTCCATGAGGTCGGACGCGGACTCGAACAGCGCCCGGGACAACTGCTGCAGCTGCGAATGACGGTCCATTTCCAGCGGGTCGAATGCTTCATAACCGCGCTGATCAACATGATGGTCGCGACTGAGAATGCGGCCCTGGGTTTCGATATCGAGTCGGCGCAGTTGATCGCGCATCCGCTCGATGGTGGTTTCCATTTCCACCAGCGTGACCTGCGCGTCGCTGACTTGCTGCTCGACACGTCCCCGGAATATCGAGGTTTCGCCCGCCAGATTCGCCAGGTCTTCCAGCTGCTCGGCCGGGACCTTAATCATCTCCGGGCCGGTGCGCTCGCCATCGGCCTCGGCCTGTGCAGCCGCCGGATCAACAGCGGGCGCTGGCAGCAGCGCTGGCACTTCCTCAGGTTTTTCGACAGGTTCGCGGGCGGCCCCGGACGCGGTGTAGTGAGCGATGCTCTCGATCAGCAGCGCCGGGTTGGGCAACGGCTCGTAACCGCGAACGGCATCGACCATGTCGGCGAGCATGTCGTGGCCGCTCTGCAGCAGGCCGTTGAGCAGTGCGCTGTTTTTCAGCGCGCCTGTGGACAACCCTTCGTACAGCGATTCCAGCTCGTGAGCCAGATCGCCGATCGGCACGATTTCCACCATGCGCGCGCCGCCCTTGAGCGTGTGCAGGTCACGCAGCAGGTTTTCGACTTCCAGCGTGTTGTGCGGATCGGCCTGCCAGCGCACCAATGCTGCGCTGCTGCTCTCGATGATGTCGTCGGCTTCTTCGAGGAAGATTTCCAGCAGTTCCGGATCGCGCTCGTCCAGCGAGTGAATCATCGTCCTGACGTTGCGAGTCGCACCGTCGTTGGGCAGCAGGTAGCAGTTGCGCTGCCGAAACTCGCGAATCTTCTCGATCAGCGGCGCGGGACTGGCCAGCGCCGAACGGTGCTGCAACTGCTCAAGCATCAGCGACAGGTGATCGTGGCTGTGCACCAGCAGCTCGGCCAGTTGCGGCGAATAACCGCAACGTCGGTCAAGCAGGCCTTCGTAGAGCGACTCCAGCTCGTGACCGAGGTCGCCCACGGGCCCGATTTCGGCCATGCGCGCGCCCCCTTTGAGGGTGTGCAGGTCACGTTGCAACGATGACAACGGCGACGGGTTTTGCGGGTCGTCGAGCCAGCGTTGCAGCGCAGGACCGGCGATATCGAGAATGTCCATCGCCTCTTCGAGGAAGATCTCGACGATTTCCTGATCGAAATCATCACTCGCAGGCTGGACAGGCTTGGCGAGGCGTTCGCTGACCTCTTCCATCTCCGTGATGCGGGTTGCCCCATCGCCATCACGTTTGATAACGCCCATTGCGCCGGGGTCCAGCGCTTCGGCGAGCAGACCGCGCAAGGCGCTCACCCGTTCGGGACAAGGCTGAACTTCCTGTCCGGCGGCGACCTGATCGAGCATGTTGATCAGCGCTTCGTGGGCCTTTTCGGCTTCATCGAAGAACCGTTCGCTGACGGCAAGGCTGCTCTCCTCCACCGCGCCATACAGGTCGAGCAGCGCTTCGCACAGTTCGTCGACCTGAGGCAGATCGGCCATGTGCGCGCCGTGGCCGAGCATGGTCAGTTCGTCGAGCAGCGCGTTCAGTTCCTGGCGGTGGCCAGGGTGCTGGCGCCAGTCTTTGAGCAGGTTGTCGGCGTCCAGCAGGATGTCCATGCCTTCAGCGAGGAAGCTCGCGATCAACTGCGGATTGCGCCGCGTGCGCAGGCCATTACTGTCGTCGCTCAAGGCATCGGCCAGCCGCGCATCGAGCAGCTCCTGCGCCTGTTGAATCAATGCCGCAGCGCCTTCGATGGGCATCAGCGGGTCGGCATTCAGCTGGGCCAGGCCCTGATGAAACAAGGGTTCGGCAGCACGCAGCAGGTCGATTTCGTCCTGGCCGACCGCGATCAGGTTGGTCTTGAATTCGCGGACCAGTTGATCCAGCGGGCTCGCCAGCTCGGCGATCGGCAAGACGCCGGCCATGTACGCGCTGCCTTTGAGGGTGTGCAGCGCGCGCAGCAAATCGTTGCTGAACACCGGCGCATCGGCACCCTGAGCAGCGTCGAGATAACGGCTCACCGTGTTCAGGTGGGTGTGGGCTTCCTGACGGAAAATCTCCAGCAACTGCGGATCGAAACCCTCTTCGTCATCCAGCCGCTGCGCAGGCTCGACGTCACCCGCTTCGCCCTGGGCCAACGCGTGGGCCTGGGCGGCCAGTTGGTCAACATCGTCACGCTGACGCTGAACGTCCTCGGCGAAATCACGGATCACGTCCGGCAGCAAGGCCTGTACGTCTGTGAGTAACTGCTGCACTCGCACGTCCGGCTCGACGCTGTGCTCCAGCACGCGGTTCAGCAGGTTCTCCACCGACCACGCCAGTTCGCCCAGAATCAGCGCACGCACCATACGGCCGCTGCCCTTGAGCGTGTGAAACGCACGACGGATCTCGCCCAGCGCCGAAAGATTGCCGGGATCGGCACGCCAGCGCGGCACGTACTCGCGCAGTGCTTCGAGCATCTCGTCGGTTTCTTCGAGGAAGACTTCGCGCAGCTCGTCATCGATGCCCTGCTCGCCCTTCGGCGGCGGCAACAGGCTGGCCGGCATGTTGCGCGCCGGCGGGTTGACCGCCGACAGCGGGCTGGCCAGCACTTCGGCGAGGGTCCGAGTCGGGCTGACCAATGCCTGCCGCTCATGCAGATCTTGCAGTTCTTCTTCGCTGATGACTTCTTCGAGCACCGGCACATCCAGCGCGTCGGGGACCGGCGAGTAACCAAGCCGGGCGAGACTTTCCTGGGCCAGATCCAGCACATGTTCACCCGGCGCTTCCGGGTCTTCGGCCATGCGTTCGAGGTAATACTCGACGCCGATGATCACGTCAGCCAGGTGATCGAGCTGCGACCCGGCCGGGCTTTCGGTGTCGACCAGCAAGTGCTCGGTGATGTAGTCGTTGCAGGCGGCCAGCAAGCCGGATGCCCGCGCCAGCGGGATCATCGCCAGCGCGCCGCGCACCTGAATCAATTGCTCCGACAGCGGCTGCAGACGCGCGCGGTCCAGCTCGCCGTCGACGTAGGCGTCGATCACGTCCTTGGCCTGCTGCAGGACGATGCGCGCTTCCTTGATGACCAATTGGTGGATCTGGCTGAGGTCGGTCGTCGGCAGACGGCTCTCTTCGGGGCTGCTCTGGTTGACCGTTCCGGCCATGCCCGCAAGGGTGGATTCGACGTACAGCAGTGCCCCGGCGACGTCCATCAAGGTGGCGTCATCGGGTGCGCGCTGCCCTTGAGCCATGCCCTGCACCACGGTCATCTGATCGATGATGACTTTGCGCGGCTGACCAAAGCCCAGCACCGCCAGAGTGTCGGCGATCTGCCGCAGCGGCGGCAGCAACGCACTTAGCTCGCTGACGTGCTGACGATCTCCGCGAACAAAAACGTCGAGCCGCTCCTTGGTCCGCACCAACTCATCGCACAGGGCGATGATCACCGAGCGCATGGCGTCGCGATCCGGCCCGGCCATGCGCGCACGTTCCTCAGCGACCAGGGCGCTGTGGGGCAGCGCATCGGCGAGCGCGTACTGGTCCTTCAAGTCCGTCATCTTCTGCGCCTCGCTGTCGGACTTGGCGATGTAAAACAACAGGCTTTTCAGCAGTTCGTCGGGCGCAGGCTGATTGATGCCTTCGATGCCTTGATCCAGCAGACGTTTGAGTTCTTTGTCGGCGTCCTTGAACAGGCTGCGCAGCGCCGGGCTGTTGGTGAAGTTGCCGCTGAGCATGGTTTCGACCAGTGCGGACGCGATGCGCCACAGCGGTTCAAGCGGCGCGTCTTCGCACAACACCTCAAGCCGGGCGAACACTTTGCCCATGTAACCGAGTTGGGTCTGTACGTCCTGATCGCGAAGCAGCCCGACCAGCGCGGTTTGCAGCGTCTGCCGCAGCTTGCGCAGTTTCGCGGGCAGCTCCAGGCTGTCGCGCTCGGCCAGGGCCTCGGCATCGAGGGCGGGGATAGAGAGTAATTGCGGTGAAAACAGGCTGGTCTCGGACAGCAGACTTTCGCCCCGGGCGCTGCGCAAATCGTTGAGCAGCGGCAGCACCACCAGCGGCAGATCACGGCGGGCGGAATGAACACGTTCCAGGTAGACCGGCAATTGCGTCATCGCCAGATTCAGCAGCTGAATCGCTTCGCTTTCCTGGGCAACGTGGCCCTGTTTGAGCGCCAGGGCCAGCTGTTCGATTTCTTCGGCGAACAGCGCGGCGCCGTAGAACTCGATCATCTGCAGGCTGCCGTGAACCTGATGGATGAGCTCAAGGCACTCGTCCATTGCCGCGGCGTCGTGGGGCCGGGCGACGAAGGTGTCCAGTGCTTGTCGGGCGTGTGTGAGGGTTTCGGCTATTTCGCCTTTGACCCACTCCAGGGCCACGTAATCGTGACGGTCAGCCATGGTGACTCCGGTTGCCTGTGCCTTGACGCTGCTTCATGTGCATTAAAGGTTGCGTTAACGGGGCTATCAAACGGGCTTTCAACACAGTCATCAAACCGGCCATCAATGCCGCGATGTCGGCAGTTTGAAGCCGGACACAGAGCGGCGCATCTCGCTGGCCATCTTCGCCAGGTTGCCCATGCTCCGGGCGGTGGCCGCAGTGCCTGAGGTGGTCTGCGTGGTGGTCTGCTGAATAACCAGCATGGTCGAGGAAATCTGCTGACCCAATGCCGCCTGCTGCTGCGCTGCGTTAGTGATGCTTTCAACCAGCGCGGCGAGGATTTTCGAGACGCCTTCGATTTCTTCAAGCGCGACACCGGCATCCTGCGCCAGCCGCGCACCCCGCACCACTTCCGCGGTGGTCTGCTCCATCGAGATCACCGCTTCGTTGGTGTCGTTCTGAATGGCGCGCACCAGCGTCTCGATCTGCTTGGTCGCCGACGACGAGCGCTCGGCCAGCCGCTGGACTTCATCGGCCACCACCGCAAATCCGCGCCCGGCATCGCCGGCCATCGACGCTTGAATCGCGGCATTGAGCGCAAGAATGTTGGTCTGGTCGGCGATGTCGTCGATGAGGCTGACGATGTCGCCAATCTCCTGGGACGACTCGCCCAGGCGCTTGATGCGCTTAGATGTGTCCTGAATCTGCTCGCGGATGTTGTCCATGCCGGTGATGGTGTTGTGCACCACCTCGTTGCCCTTGTTGGCAATCGTCACGGACCGCTCGGCCACCGCGACAGATTCGGACGCATTGGCCGAGACCTGATCGATGGAAGTGGCCATGTCATTGATGGCGTTGGACGCCGCCGCGATTTGCAGCGCCTGATGTTCGGACGCGGCGGCCAGTTGTGTGGCAGTGGTCTGGGTGTCTTTCACGGCGCCGAACACCTGCTCAGCGGTGAGGTTGATGGTCGACACCAATTCGCGCAGCTGGTCGATGGAGTAGTTGATCGAATCGGCAATCGCGCCGGTGAAATCCTCTGTGACCGAAGCGGCCACGGTCAGATTACCGTCCGCCAGGTCTTCGATCTCGTCGAGCAGGCGCATGATTGCGTTCTGGTTGCGCTCGTTCTTCTCGGCGGTTTCGCGCAGTTGCCGGTTGGTTTCGCGCACCATTACCAGGCCAATCAGGATGATCGACGCCAAGGCCAGCAGGCCCAGGATGTAGCCGCCATAGCTGTACACCGCGCGGCCACCGGCCATGTGCTCGAAACTGTTGGCCAGCACTGAGGCTTCGTCGAGGAGTGTCTGCGAAAGGTTAAAGATGCTGCCCGACGCTTCGCGGACTTCCAGCAGCTCCGGCGAGGTTTCGAGGATTTCATCAACCGACCCGGAGACAAACTGGAACAGCTCGGCGATCTCGGCCAGCCGCGCCCGTGCGTCGCGGTCTTCAACCTGGACGATTTTCAGCGTTGCGTTGCCTTCGAGCATGCCATTGAGCACGCGCCCGAACTGGCTGGCATCGCGGCCGAACGCGTCCGCTGCCTGAACCGCCGTTTCGTCGCCGGCCAACACGGTGTTGACCGCCCCCAGTATCCGCTCGGCCAGTAGCGACTGGCGCTGGGCAAGGGCCACCTGGCTGGCGGGCGCACGGGTTTGCAGGAGAATGTCGACGACCTTTTCCGATTCGATCTGCAATTGCGGGATGGTCTCGGCAAGGGTCGCCGCCACCTGATGCAGCGAGAGCACGGTCTGCTCTCGGGCGAGAATGACGTCGGTGCTTTTGCGCAGGTTTTCCCAGTCGTCCTGCACGGCTTTAAGCTCATCGGCCACCGCAGCGGGCGCAGCAGGCAGGCCAGTGTTCTTGTCGCCTTTTTTCAAATACTGCCAGCGGGTGTCGAAATCGTTGCGCGCGTCGGCCAGCAGCTTGAACGCTGCCGCCTTGCCCGCCGCCGCTTCCGTGGCGTTTTTGGCGATGCGCTGGGACAGCACGCGCAGCTCGCCAGCGTGGCCAATGTATTGCTTATCGTAGTTGGACTGCGTGCTGAGGTACGCGAAGTTGACGAACAGCAGCATGATGAAAACGATGAGGCAGATGAACAGCACGACGATCTGCGATCGACTGCGCGCGCCTTCCAGTGACTTGCCGGTATTACTCATTGCTCAGGGCTCCGCCTGATGTTCGATTTAGAAAGGATCGCCGGGAACGTCAACGGTTGGAACATGCACCCGCTACTGTAGGAGCCGGCTTGCTGGCGAACCCGCCGTGTCAGGCAACGCATCTGCAATTGACCCACCGCATTCGCCAGCAAGCCGGCTCCTACAGAGGTGGGCATCAAAGCGCCACGTCCATAAACTGAGGCGACTGGATCAGTGCTCTCGGGCTGAACACCTGCCAGGCCTGCTCGCGCACGAAACACCCTCGTATGTAAGGCGCGACGCGGGGTTCGCTGTAGTGTCCCGCTTCCGGCATAAGGCTGCGCTCGTTGAAATGCTGCATGCCCAACACTTCATCGATGAGCAAGCCGACAAACACACCCTGAAAATCGATCACCAGTACGCGACGCTGTTTGCGCAGGGGCGACAGCTCGTGGCCGAAGAATGCGCACAGATCCATGATCGGCAACAGGCGGCCGCGCAGATTGGCGATGCCGCAGACCCACGCCTTGGCGCCCGGCAACACCGCGCAGCGAGGCTCGTGGAGGATTTCGTCGACCTCGCCCATGGGCGCCACGTAATGACGCTCGCCCATGCGAAAGCCAATGCCGCCCCAACCCTGCTGTCGGGTTTCCTGCAGCGGCAGGCCGGCAGCGAGGGAGCGGCAGCGCTGGTCGATATCGAGCAGCAGCTGGAAGGCGGTTTGTGACTGAGCCATGAGCGTCAGCCGGGGGTCAGCCCGCGAGCACCGCGTTCAGGGTTTTCATGAGGGTTTCTTCGTCCACCGGCTTGGTCAGGTAATCCCGCGCGCCCTGGCGTTTGCCCCAGACCTTGTCGGTTTCCTGATCCTTGGTGGTGATCATGATCACGGGGATCATGCTGGTGTCAGCGTCTTTGGTCAGCTGACGGGTCGCCTGAAAACCGTTAAGGCCCGGCATAACGATGTCCATCAGCACGGCATCGGGCTTTTCCTGACGGGCCAGCGCCACGCCGTCGGCACCGTTCTCGGCCTTGAGGACCTGATGGCCATGCTTCTCCAGCATGCCGGTCAGCTTGTACATTTCGGTCGGCGAGTCATCGACGATCAGAATTCGAGCCATGGTGCTTCCCCATAGAAACAGCCGTCCCGCACGAGGGGGCCGGCATCAAGATAGTTGTTGTTCTACTGCAACGAACCCCGGCACATGGGCCTTGATCGCACTGAGCAGTTCTTCCTTGCTGAACGGTTTGGTCAAAAACTGATCGGAACCGACGATGCGCCCTTTGGCCTTGTCGAACAGCCCGTCCCTTGAGGACAACATGATCACCGGCGTGGATTTGAACGCCCGGTTGTTCTTGATCAACGCGCACGTCTGATACCCGTCGAGCCTGGGCATCATGATGTCGACGAAAATGATTCTGGGATGATTGTCGGCAATCTTGGCCAGGGCGTCGAAGCCGTCGATGGCGGTGATCACTTCACAGCCGACGTTTTTCAGCAACGTCTCGGCGGTGCGACGAATCGTTCGGGAGTCGTCGATGACCATCACTTTCAATGGGGCTGAATGCTGTTCCATATCTGCTCTACCATCGCCGCGGCGAATCAGATGGGTTGCCTTCTGCCGGGCATCTGGTTTTGGGTCGGCGCATCGGGAAGTCCCCAATCAGTGCCAAAGCACGGCTGGCGCGACACCGGATGCCGAGCCTTTTTAGCACACTCTCCACGGTCAATCCATAAAGCCTTGCCCCTTGACCCAAAGCCGGCGCGGCGCCACCCTGACGCCTATTTTCGGCCTGTCGTGGCCTTTACCGATCAGAGGATATTACCCATGAGCATTCGCCTGGGAATCGTCATGGACCCCATCGAGCGCATCTCCTATAAAAAGGACAGCTCGCTGGCCATGCTCCTGGCAGCGCAAGCCCGCGGCTGGTCGTTGTTCTATATGGAGCAGCACGACCTGTACCAAGACGCCGGCCAGGCCCGCGCCCGTATGAAACCGCTGAAAGTCTTCGCCGACCCGGCCCACTGGTTCGAGCTGGAAGCCGAAGTCGACAGCGGTCTGGACGATCTGGACGTGATCCTGATGCGCAAGGATCCGCCGTTCGACATGGAGTTTGTCTACTCCACCTATCTGCTCGAACAGGCCGAGCGCGCCGGCGTGCTGGTGGTCAACAAGCCGCAAAGCCTGCGTGACTGCAACGAGAAGCTGTTCGCCACCCTGTTCCCGCAATGCACGCCACCTACGCTGGTCAGCCGTCGCGCGGACATCATTCGCGAATTCGCCGCGAAGCACGGCGACGTGATTCTCAAACCGCTGGACGGCATGGGCGGCGCGTCGATCTTCCGCCACCGCGTCGGTGATCCGAACCTGTCGGTGATTCTGGAAACCCTGACCAAGCACGGGCACGAGCAGATCATGGCGCAGGCGTATCTGCCGGCGATCAAGGACGGCGACAAGCGCATCCTGATGGTCGACGGTGAACCTGTGCCGTATTGCCTGGCGCGCATCCCGGCCGCTGGTGAAACCCGAGGCAATCTGGCTGCGGGCGGTCGCGGCGAAGCCCGTCCTCTGACGGACCGTGATCGCTGGATCGCTGCCGAAATCGGCCCGACGCTGCGGGAAAAAGGCCTGCTGTTCGTAGGCCTGGACGTGATTGGCGAGCACCTGACCGAAATCAACGTCACCAGCCCGACCTGCATCCGCGAGATCGACAACGCGTTCGGGACGGATATCGGCGGCATGTTGATGGATGTGATCGAGAAGAAGCTGCAGAAGGTCTAGCCGCGACGTTGTAGGAGCGTGGCTTGTCCCACGATCTGCCGGGAACCGGCAGCAAATCTGGCGAATACCGCATATCGGGTGTACCCCATTTGCCGGTTTTGCGACGGGTGCCCCGCCGTTCGCGGGACAAGCCACGCTCCTACAAGGGACCGCACCTTCCACTAATCGGCCCGGTGACATCAAACGCCAGGCCAGTCCTGACATTGCGTTATCATGCGCGGCCTGAATTTTTGCGCTAGGTGAGTAGTAATGCTGGCACATGTGCTGCCGGAGCGTGGATGAACGCTGCGGTCGACGATGATCTCCCTCTGTCCCTGACCCGCACCGGCGTGCGCCCTGCCGATCGCCTCGGGTTTACCCTGATGATCGCCGCACTGGTGCATCTGGCGGTGATCCTTGGCGTCGGTTTTACCTACGTCAAACCGGAAAAGATCAGCCAGACCCTGGAGATCACCCTCGCCCCCTTCAGGAGCGACACCAAGCCCAAGGACGCTGACTTCCTCGCCCAGGAAAACCAGCAGGGCAGCGGCACCCTCGACAAGAAAGCGGTGCCAAAGACCACCGAAATCGCCCCCTATCAAGACAACCAGATCAACAAGGTCACGCCGCCGCCTGCCGCCAAACCGGTGGTCAAGCAGGACGCGCCGAAGACCGCTGTCGCCACGAAAGCCCAATCCCCGCAAAAAACCGTCGCCAAGCGCGATGAGGTCAAGCCGGAAGAACAGAAGAAAGTCGCGCCAACCATCGACAGCACCCAGCTGAACAGCGAAATCGCCAGCCTTGAAGCGGAGCTGGCGGATGAGCAGCAGGCCTACGCCAAGCGTCCGAAGATCCACCGCCTGAGTGCGGCCTCGACCATGCGCGACAAGGGCGCCTGGTACAAGGAAGACTGGCGCAAGAAAATCGAGCGTGTCGGTAACCTGAATTACCCGGACGAAGCGCGCCGCAAGCAGATCTACGGCAGCCTGCGGATGATGGTGTCGATCAATCGCGACGGCTCACTGTATGAAGTGCTGATTCTCGAGTCATCGGGCCAGCCGCTGCTGGATCAGGCGGCGCAGAAAATCGTCCGGCTGGCCGCACCGTTTGCGCCGTTCAGCGGCGATCTGGCCGATATCGACCGGCTTGAGATCATCCGCACCTGGAAATTCGCGCGCGGTGACAAGCTGTCGAGTAATTGAAGGCAAGCGCGGTCCGCTGAGCACCGCAACCCTGTAGGAGCGTGGCTTGTCCCGCGATCTGCCGGGCACCGGCAGCACCTTCCATTGCTGATTGAGTCAGACACCCCGCGATCACTGACATCGCGACGGGTTCCCCGCCGATCGCGGGACAAGCCACGCTCCTACAGTTTTTGCGTCATACGCCTCATCCCCTAGTTGTCACGACAGCCCCGCGACGCCACACTAGGGCTCATGAAAAACGTCTCTCCGTCGTACCTCAAACATCAGTTTCTGATCGCCATGCCCCACATGCACGATGAGAACTTCGCTCAGACCTTGACTTACATCGTCGAGCACAATGCCAATGGCGCCATGGGCCTGATCATCAATCGACCGCAAAGCCTGTCGCTGGCAGACATTCTTGAACAGCTGCGCCCCGAATTGCCGCCTCCTGCGCGCTGCAAGGACATCCCTATTCACCTTGGCGGGCCGGTGCAAACCGATCGCGGCTTTGTCCTGCACCCTTCCGGCCAGGTGTTCCAGGCGACCGTGGACCTGGGCGGCATTTCGCTCTCGACCTCTCAGGACGTCCTCTTCTCAATCGCAGATGGCTATGGCCCTGATCAAAATCTGATCACCCTCGGCTATGCCGGTTGGGACGCCGGCCAGCTTGACGCTGAGTTTGCCGCCAATGCGTGGCTAAACTGCGCGTTCGACCCGGCGATACTGTTCGAGGTCGAAAGCGAAGAGCGCCTCGACGCCGCTGCCGCCAAACTGGGCGTCAACCTTAGCCTGCTGACCAGCCAGGCGGGCCACGCCTGATGGCCGGTCTGCGCCTGCTGCTGGGGTTCGACTACGGCACCAAACAGATCGGCGTCGCGGTCGGCCAGGTGATCACCGGGCAGGCTCGCGAGCTTTGCACATTGAAAGCGCAGAACGGCGTGCCGGACTGGGACAAGGTTCAGGCGCTGATCACGGAGTGGAAGCCGGATGCAATCGTGGTGGGTCTGCCCCTGAACATGGACGGCACGTCGAGCGAGATGAGCGCCCGTGCCGAGAAGTTTTCGCGCAAGCTCAATGGCCGCTTCAACCTGCCGGTCTACACCCACGACGAACGCCTGACCACCTTTGAGGCCAAGGGCGAACGCGCCTCTCGCGGCCAGCACGGCAGCTACCGTGACAATCCCGTGGACGCCATCGCTGCAGCGCTTCTTCTGCAAAGCTGGCTGGAAGCCAACACCGCCCTGTTTGAAACCTGACCCATCAACGCTGAACCGAATTCGATTTACCCCGGACGTTCGTGCAGCGCACGCCGGGGCACCTGAAGGAGCAACCATGAGCCTGCCAAATCCCGCCGAACTGATCAGCCAGATGGCGATTGATCTCAACGCGCACCTGAACCAACGCGGCATCCAGGAGCCTCGCTTCATCGGCATTCGTACCGGTGGCGTGTGGGTCGCGCAGGCGCTCCTTGATGCCCTCAACATTGAGTCGCCGCTGGGCACGCTGGACGTCTCCTTTTATCGCGACGACTTCAGCCAGAACGGCCTGCACCCGCAAGTGCGACCGTCAGAGCTGCCGTTCGAGATCGAGGGCCAACATCTGGTGCTGATCGATGACGTGCTGATGAGCGGGCGCACCATTCGTGCGGCGCTCAACGAGCTGTTCGATTACGGCCGTCCGGCCAGTGTGACCCTGGTGTCGCTGCTGGATCTGGACGCCGCTGACCTGCCGATCCGGCCGAACGTGACGGGCGCGACCTTGTCACTGGGGCCGAACGAGCGGGTCAAGCTGTCCGGGCCAACGCCGCTGACGCTTGAACTGCAAGACCTTTCCACCGATTCCGCCGCCCTCTAAGAGTCCTTTGCGATGACGCCTCTCGACGCCAAGCGCCCGCTGCAACTGAACCATCAGGGCCAGCTGCAGCACTTTCTCTCCCTCGACGGTTTGCCCCGCGAACTGCTCACCGAAATCCTCGACACCGCCGACTCCTTCCTCGAAGTCGGCGCCCGGGCGGTGAAGAAGGTCCCGTTGCTGCGCGGCAAGACCGTGTGCAACGTGTTCTTCGAAAACTCGACCCGCACCCGCACCACGTTCGAGCTGGCGGCGCAAAGGTTGTCGGCGGATGTCATCACGCTGAACGTATCGACCTCCTCGACCAGCAAGGGCGAGACGCTGTTCGATACGCTGCGCAACCTTGAGGCCATGGCCGCCGACATGTTCGTCGTGCGCCACGGTGACTCCGGTGCAGCGCACTTCATCGCCGAACATGTCAGCCCGCAGGTCGCGATCATCAACGGCGGCGACGGCCGTCATGCGCACCCGACCCAGGGCATGCTGGACATGCTGACCATCCGCCGCCACAAGGGCAATTTCGAAAACCTCTCGGTGGCGATCGTCGGCGATATCCTGCATTCCCGCGTCGCGCGCTCGAACATGATCGCGCTCAAGGCGCTGGGCTGCCCGGACATCCGCGTGGTCGCGCCAAAAACCCTGCTACCGGTGGGCGTCGAGCAATACGGCGTGAAGGTGTACACCGATCTGACCGAAGGCCTGAAGGACGTCGACGTGGTGATCATGCTGCGTCTGCAACGCGAGCGCATGTCGGGCGGCCTGCTGCCGAGCGAGGGTGAGTTCTACCGACTGTTCGGTCTGACCACTGCGCGTCTGGCCGGCGCCAAGCCCGATGCCATCGTGATGCATCCGGGCCCGATCAACCGCGGCGTGGAGATCGAGTCGGCAGTGGCCGACGGCGCGCACTCGGTCATTCTCAATCAGGTTACCTACGGCATTGCCGTGCGCATGGCCGTTCTGTCCATGGCCATGAGTGGCCAAACCGCACAACGTCAGTTCGAGCAGGAGATCGCCCAGTGAAGTTCAGCATCCTCGGCGCTCGCGTCATCGACCCTGTCAGCGGTCTGGATCAAGTCACCGACATCCATCTTGAAGCGGGCAAGGTTCTCGCCCTCGGCGCGGCCCCTGCCGACTTCAGCCCGACGGAAACCATTGACGCCGCCGGCCTGATCGCCGCACCCGGCCTGGTCGACCTGAACGTGTCGTTGCGCGAGCCGGGTTATAGCCGCAAGGGCAACATTGCCAGCGAAACCCGCGCCGCAGCAGCAGGCGGCGTCACCAGCCTGTGCTGCCCGCCGCGTACAAAACCGGTGCTCGACACGTCTGCCGTTGCCGAGCTGATCCTCGACCGCGCCCGTGAGGCTGGCCACAGCAAGGTGTTCCCGATCGGCGCGCTGAGCAAGGGCCTGGAAGGCGAGCAACTGGCCGAGCTGATTGCCCTGCGCGACGCCGGTTGCGTGGCGTTCACCAACGGCATGGTGAATTTCCGCAGCAATCGCACGCTGTGCCGTGCCCTCGAATACGCGGCAACGTTCGACCTGACCGTGATTTTCAACTCCCAGGACCACGATCTCGCTGAGGGCGGTCTGGCCCACGACGGCCCGACGGCTGCTTTCCTGGGTCTGCCGGGCATTCCGGAAACCGCCGAAACGGTGGCCTTGGCGCGGGACCTGTTGCTGGTCGAGCAAAGCGGTGTGCGCGCGCATTTCACGCAGCTGACCAGTGCGCGCGGCGTGGCCTTGATTGCCCAGGCGCAGGCGCGAGGCCTGCCGGTGACGGCGGATGTGGCGCTGTATCAGTTGATCCTGACTGACGAGGCGCTGACGGGCTTCTCGAGCCTGTACCACGTGCAGCCGCCGCTGCGCACACGTGCAGACCGTGACGCGCTGCGTGAGGCGGTGAAGTCGGGTGTGGTGCAGGCGATCTCCAGTCATCACCAGCCCCATGAGCGTGACGCGAAGCTGGCCCCGTTCGGCGCAACCGAACCGGGCATCAGCAGCGTGGAGCTGTTGTTGCCACTGGCGATGACGCTGGTTGAAGACGGCCTGCTGGACCTGCCGACGCTGCTGGCACGCCTCAGCTCAGGCCCGGCCGCTGCACTGCGCCTGCCCGCCGGAAAACTGACTGCTGGCTCGCCTGCGGACGTGGTGCTGTTCGACCCTGCCGCTTCGACGGTGGCGGGCGAGAAATGGCTGTCGAAAGGCGAGAACTGCCCGTTCCTCGGCCATTGCCTGCCGAGTGCAGTGAAGTACACGTTTGTGGATGGGCGGATTAGCTATAACGGGTGAGATTCCCAACCGTAACCTTGTAGGAGCGCGCTTGCCCGCGAAAGGACTCACTGCCGTCAAAGATGGAATGGTAACCCCAAATCCGTAGGAGCCGGCTTGCTGGCGAACGCGACAGAGGCCGACCATTAGTGTTGG
This sequence comes from Pseudomonas sp. KU26590, assembly GCF_026153515.1. Classification (NCBI taxonomy): domain Bacteria; kingdom Pseudomonadati; phylum Pseudomonadota; class Gammaproteobacteria; order Pseudomonadales; family Pseudomonadaceae; genus Pseudomonas; species Pseudomonas sp. KU26590. The sequence continues at coordinate 677,439 of NZ_CP110644.1, read as the reverse complement.
CTGACACGACGCATTCGCGGGCAAGCGCGCTCCTACAAAGGGTATTGCGTTCGACGCAGCTTGCTGCAGGCTACGCACGCCCCATGTAGGAGCGCGCTTGCCCGCGAAAAGATTCACGCCCCCGCGAAGACGAAACTGACACCCTGCAGACGGATTCACAGGGTGCTGCGTGCAACGCGGATTACGCGGTCGGTACGGTCAGTTACCGGCGAGCGTTCTTCACCGAGATCTGGTCATTCAGCGTCCAGAAATCGTACAGCACGCCCAGTAACGCCAATCCCCCCGTCAGCAGGTAGATGATCCCGGTGATCCATTTGCCCTGATACATCCGGTGCACACCGAACACACCCAGAAAGGTCAGCAAGATCCAGGCAAGGCTGTAATCGGTCGAGCCTGCATTGAATCGCAGGTCTGCTTCCCGATCCATCGCCGGGATCAGGAACAGGTCGATCAGCCAGCCGATGCCAAACAGCCCCAGCGTGAAAAACCAGATCGTACCGGTCACCGGCTTGCCGTAATAAAACCGATGAGCCCCGGTGAATCCCACAATCCAGAGCAGATAGCCCATGACCTTGCTGTGGGTGTCCGGACGTTGAACGTCGGGTTGATAGGTGTTCATTGTTGACCTCGCCTGCTGCAATAGAAAAAAATATGCGTAAGTTTTGTGACTTTCATGATGCCGTCCGACGTATGGCTTGAACCTCTTTTCAATCGTGCAAACCCTTGTTCTGCAAGGTGATCAGCACAGTGAGATGACGATTCTGCTGCCAAAACTGACTTTAAGGGCAGTAAATTGTTCGACAAAGGGGCTCAGAATTTCGCAAAAAGCTGTTATAAAGTTGCGCGCTGACCAACAAGAGCCCTGCCTAATGCGTCCATTTTTCAAGACATGGCTGACTATTTGTCTATTTATGCCACTGGCCGCCCACGCCACCAATCGTGAGCAAACGCTTCCACCGAGCTTCACCGGTTTCACCGCCAGGTCCGAGTCGCCGGAATCCGTTTCACGCAACATCGCCGCTCAACGAGCTGCAATGGCTGCACTGGATCAGACGGCTACTCCACTCGAGACCTCTGGCAAGCGAGCCAAAGCTGTTAAAGGGAAATCGTCCCGCAGCACTCGCAAGATTTCGCAAAACACTGTCGCCCTGGCCAACGCGGCGCAGATGGGTACCAAACAGAGCAGCACCGTGGTCAACCGGGCCGTTAACGCCATCGGTACACCTTATCGTTGGGGCGGCACCAGCCCAACAAAAGGGTTCGACTGCAGCGGACTGGTGAAATATGCCTTCAACGACGTGAGCGAAGTCGATTTGCCGCGCACGTCCAACGCCATGGCCGAAGGTCACGGGCAGAAGGTTGACCGCAAGGACTTGAAGCCGGGCGACTTGTTGTTCTTCAACATCAAGAGCCGCACGGTGAATCACGTTGCGATCTACCTAGGCAACGACCGGTTCGTTCACGCGCCACGCCGTGGCAAATCCGTGACGATCGATACGCTGAAGAAGCCGTACTGGGACAGCCATTACGTCGTCGCCAAGCGAGTGCTGCCAAAGCAGCCGCCGAGCCAGAAAGGCAACGTGCGCATCGCTCAGCGATAAAATCTCGCCGCGACTCAGTGTTGGAGGGTGTTTGCCCGCGATGGCGGTGTGTCAGCTGCAGATGTCCAGCTGACACACCGCAATCGCGGGCAAGCGCGCTCCTACAATGGGCTGCTCGTTAAAAATTATCCGGTGTCTTCGCCTTCTCCCGCGCACTCTCGCGCGTGATCAGCCCCTTGCTGATCAGATCCTTCAGGCACATATCCAGCGTCTGCATCCCCAGTGATCCCCCGGTCTGAATCGACGAATACATCTGCGCCACCTTGTCCTCGCGGATCAGGTTACGGATCGCCGACGTGCCGATCATGATCTCGTGGGCCGCGACACGCCCCCCGCCGACCTTCTTCAGCAGCGCCTGAGACACGATGGCGTGGAGCGACTCGGAGAGCATCGAGCGGATCATCGACTTCTCCTGCGCCGGAAACACGTCGACGATCCGGTCGATGCTCTTGGCAGCAGACGTGGTGTGCAGCGTGCCGAACACCAGGTGGCCGGTTTCGGCTGCCGTCAGCGCCAGGCGAATGGTTTCCAGGTCACGCAGCTCACCCACCAGAATCACGTCAGGGTCTTCACGCAACGCTGAACGCAGTGCCTCGGAGAAGCCGTGAGTATCGCGATGAACTTCGCGCTGGTTGATCAGGCTTTTCTTGGACTCATGGACGAATTCGATCGGGTCTTCGATGGTGAGGATGTGGTGATGCTTGTTGCTGTTCAGGTAATCGACCATGGCTGCCAGAGTGGTCGATTTGCCCGAACCGGTCGGACCGGTGACCAGAACCAGGCCGCGGGGCACGTCGGTAATCTTGCGAAACACTTCGCCCATGCCCAGCTCTTCCATGCTCAGGACCTTCGACGGAATGGTCCGGAACACCGCGCCCGCGCCGCGATTCTGGTTGAACGCGTTGACCCGGAAGCGCGCGACGCCCGGCACCTCGAAGGAAAAATCCGTCTCCAGATGTTCCTCGAAGTCCTTGCGCTGCCTGTCGTTCATGATGTCGTAGATCAGCGCCTGAACCTCTTTCTGGTCCAGTGCGGGCAGGTTGATCCGCCGCACATCGCCATCGACGCGAATCATCGGTGGCAGGCCGGCAGAGAGATGCAAGTCCGACGCGCCTTGCTTGGCACTGAAGGCCAGCAGCTCGGTAATATCCATACAGCTCCTCATCACATAGAATGCCGCAGACCTTAGCCCTGCTGGCGCAAATCAATGTCCACGATAGCAGAGAACATCTCAACGCTCGCCGAGCGAATTCGTAGCGCGGCGCAAGCGGTGCAGCGCGACCCGGCCTCTGTCGGCCTGTTGGCGGTGAGCAAGACCAAACCGGCGAGCGACCTGCGCGAAGCCTACGACGCCGGTCTTCGCGATTTTGGCGAGAACTACCTTCAGGAAGCCCTCGGCAAACAGGTCGAATTGAGCGACCTGCCCTTGATCTGGCATTTCATTGGCCCCATCCAGTCCAACAAGACTCGCGCCATCGCCGAGCACTTTGCCTGGGTGCATTCCGTGGACCGTCTGAAGATCGCACAACGGCTGTCCGAACAGCGTCCGTCGGAACTGCCGCCCCTGAACATCTGCATTCAGGTCAACGTCAGCGGCGAGACCAGCAAGTCAGGCTGCAGCCCTGAAGACCTGCCCGCACTGGCCCAGGCCATAAGCGCGCTGCCTAACCTGAAATTGCGCGGCCTGATGGCCATTCCCGAACCCACCGATGACCGCGACGAACAGAACGCTTCGTTCGCCGCCGTCAGCACGCTGCAGGCACAATTGGGCCTGCCGCTGGACACGCTCTCCATGGGCATGAGCCACGACCTAGAAGCCGCCATCGCACAAGGCGCGACTTGGGTGCGGATTGGCACTGCCCTCTTTGGCGCCCGCGATTATGGGCAGCCCTAACCTTTGCCCCACAGGAAACCGTTCATGAGCAAAACCCGTATCGCGTTCATCGGCGCCGGCAACATGGCCGCCAGCCTGATTGGCGGCATGCGCGCCCAGGGCGTCGACGCTGAACTGATTCGCGCCAGCGATCCTGGCGCAGAAACCCGCGAGCGCGTGGCAAAAGTGCACGGCATCAAGGTCGTCGCCGACAACGCAGAGGCCGTTGAAGGTGCCGATGTGGTGCTGCTGGCGGTCAAGCCACAAATGATGAAATCCGTGTGCGAAGCGCTGAAGCAATCGCTCAAGCCTCATCAGCTGGTTGTCTCCATCGCCGCCGGGATTACCTGCGCCAGCATGAAGGCCTGGCTGGGCGAACCACCCCTCGTGCGCTGCATGCCGAACACCCCCGCGCTGCTGCGCCAGGGTGTCAGCGGCCTGTACGCCACCGCCGATGTCACCCAGGCACAGCGCGAGCAGGCCGAGACCTTGCTGTCGGCGGTCGGGACTGCACTGTGGGTCGATGAAGAAGCACAGATCGACGCGGTGACGGCAGTATCAGGCAGCGGCCCGGCGTATTTCTTCCTGCTGATCGAAGCCATGACCGCCGCAGGCGTCAAGCTCGGCCTGCCGGCTGACGTTGCCAGCAAGCTCACGCTGCAAACCGCACTGGGCGCCGCACTGATGGCCACCGGCAGCGACGTCGATGCCGCCGAACTGCGTCGCCGTGTGACCTCGCCTGCGGGCACCACCGAAGCCGCCATCAAATCGTTCCAGGCCGATGGCTTCGAAGTAATGGTGGAGAAGGCGCTGGGCGCCGCCGCACATCGCTCCGCCGAACTCGCCGAACAGCTGGGCAAATAAGGAACTACTCATGAATGCACTCACCGGCGCCACGATTTTCGTCATCCAGACGCTCATCAGCCTGTACCTGACCATCGTTCTGCTGCGCTTCGTGCTGCAGCTGGTCAAAGCCAATTTCTATAACCCGCTCTGCCAGTTCGCCGTCCGTGCGACCCAGCCGTTGCTCAAGCCTATCCGGCGCATCGTGCCGAGCGTCTTTGGGCTCGACACGTCTTCGCTGCTGCTGGCGATTGTCATTCAGGCGCTGCTGATGGCGTTCGTGCTGATGATGACCTACGGCACCATCGGCGATATTCCCCACCTGTTGATGTGGTCGATCATCGGCATCACGTCGCTGCTGCTGAAGATCTTCTGGGTCGCGATGATCATCATGGTCATCGTTTCTTGGATTGCCCCGGGCAGCCACAACCCGGCCGCCGAGCTGGCCTACCAGATCAGCGAGCCGATCCTGGCGCCATTCCGTCGCATCATCCCTAATCTGGGCGGTATGGACATCTCGCCGATCTTCGCCTTTATCGCGATTCAGGTGCTGCAGTCCTACGTCATGCCTGCGCTGGCGGCCTACGCCGGTATGCCGCAAGAGCTGTGGCGGTTGATCTGACAGTCAGGGCGACGGCGTCACCTGCCGTCGCCCTTTTCCCTGCCTTACGACCATCGCGCCTGCTGACGGCGTAGGAGCGTGGCTTGTCCCGCGATCGGCTGCGCAGCAGTCGTGAACCTGAAAATTCGGTATGGCTGAACCACCGCGCCGTGTGATTTCAGGCTTGCTGCGCAACCCATCGTGGGACAAGCCACGCTCCTACGCCCTCCGGGCAGAATCCAAAGCGTCACCCTCCGCGAATTCAGCCATTTAGTTTGTTGCCGCACCCCGGCGCGATCTTTAGACTTACGCCTCACTTCAGCGAGAGCAGGTCGATGTCCACGGTCTTTCCCAAAGATTCTGTCGGTCTAGTCACGCCGCAAATGGCGCATTTCAATGAGCCGCTGGCCTTGGCCTGCGGGCGTTCGTTGCCTGCCTACGATCTCATCTACGAAACCTACGGTCAGCTCAACGCCGCCAAGAGCAACGCGGTGCTGATTTGCCACGCGCTTTCGGGTCATCACCACGCGGCGGGCTATCACAGCGCCGAAGACCGCAAGCCGGGCTGGTGGGATAGCTGCATCGGCCCCGGCAAGCCCATCGACACCGACAAATTCTTCGTCGTCAGCCTGAACAACCTCGGTGGCTGCAACGGCTCTACCGGCCCCAGCAGCATCAGCCCGGAAAGCGGCAGGCCCTTTGGCGCCGACTTCCCGGTATTGACGGTCGAAGACTGGGTACACAGCCAGGCGCGTCTGGCCGACCGACTGGGCGTCGATCAGTGGGCCGCCATCGTCGGCGGCAGCCTGGGCGGCATGCAGGCGCTGCAATGGACGATCACCTACCCCGAACGTGTGCGCCATTGCCTGGCGATTGCTTCCGCGCCCAAGCTGTCGGCGCAGAACATCGCGTTCAACGAAGTCGCACGGCAGGCAATCCTGACGGACCCTGAATTCCACGGCGGCTCGTTTCAGGAACACGGAGTGATCCCCAAGCGCGGCCTGATGCTGGCGCGCATGGTCGGGCACATCACTTACCTGTCCGATGACTCGATGGGTGAGAAATTCGGCCGCGGCCTGAAGAACGAAAACCTCAACTACGACTTTCACAGCGTCGAGTTTCAGGTCGAAAGCTACCTGCGTTATCAGGGCGAAGAGTTTTCCGGGCGTTTCGACGCCAACACCTACCTGCTGATGACCAAGGCGCTGGACTACTTTGATCCGGCCGCCAACTTCAACGACAACCTCGCCGCGACCTTCGCCAATGCCAGCGCCAGGTTCTGCGTGATGTCGTTTACCACCGACTGGCGCTTCTCCCCGGCCCGCTCGCGGGAACTGGTCGATGCGCTGATGGCGGCGAAAAAGGATGTCTGTTATCTGGAGATCGATGCGCCCCAGGGCCACGACGCCTTCCTGATCCCGATCCCGCGCTACTTGCAGGCCTTCTCCAGCTACATGAACCGAATTGCACTCTGAGGACACCATGAGAGCCGACCTGGACATCATCCAAGACTGGATACCGGCTGGCAGCCGTGTGCTCGACCTCGGCTGCGGCGACGGCGAATTGCTGGCCTGGCTGCAACAGCACAAGCAAGTGACGGGCTATGGCCTGGAAAACGACGCCGACAACATTGCCCGTTGCGTAGCGCGGGGCGTCAACGTCATCGAACAGGATCTGGACAAGGGGCTGGGCAACTTCGCCAGCAACAGTTTCGATGTCGTGGTCATGACTCAGGCGCTTCAGGCCGTGCACTACCCGGACCGCATCCTCGACGAAATGCTGCGCGTCGGCCGCCAGTGCATCATCACCTTTCCCAACTTCGGGCACTGGCGTTGCCGCTGGTACCTGGCGAGCAAGGGGCGGATGCCGGTTTCCGAGTTCCTGCCGTACACCTGGTACAACACGCCGAACATCCACTTCTGCACCTTCGGCGACTTCGAAGAACTGTGCCGCGGTCGCTCGGCAAAGGTCATCAATCGGTTGGCGGTTGATCAACAGCACCGGCACGGCTGGGCCAGCAAGCTCTGGCCTAATCTGTTGGGTGAAATCGGCATCTATCGCGTCAGCAGCCCAGGCTTGCAGGACCATCAGATTGCCGTGTGACCTAAGCAGCGGAGCGGGAGAATCGTGCCGGCCAGCTTCAGCTTCGAAGTAAAAGCGGCGACAGCGACAGACACACGCTCAGCTTCAATCAGCGGATTTTCACGCAGCCGATTTTTACGGACTCATCATGAACCTCACCCAGCTTGTACTGGCCAGCCACAACGCCGGCAAACTCAAAGAACTCCAGGCCATGCTCGGCGCCAGCGTTCAGCTACGCTCCATCGGGGAGTTCAGCACCGTGGAGCCCGAAGAAACCGGGCTGTCGTTCGTCGAGAACGCTATCCTCAAGGCGCGTAACGCCGCGCATATTTCCGGTCTGCCGGCGCTGGCCGATGACTCGGGGCTGGCAGTGGATTACCTGGGTGGCGCGCCGGGCATCTACTCCGCCCGTTACGCCGACGGCCAGGGTGATGCGGCAAACAACGCCAAATTGCTGGACGCCCTCAAGGACGTCCCTGCCGAACAACGCGGCGCCCAGTTCGTCTGCGTTCTGGCACTGGTGCGCCACGCCGACGACCCGCTGCCGATCCTCTGCGAAGGCCTCTGGCACGGACGCATCCTCATGGCTGCCAGCGGAGAGCACGGCTTCGGTTATGACCCGTTGTTCTGGGTGCCGGAGCGCCACTGCTCCAGCGCCGAACTCAGCCCGGCCGACAAGAACCAGATCAGCCACCGAGCCCGCGCTATGGCGATCCTGCGTCAGCGCCTGGGGCTGAGCCCTGATCAGCAATGACTCAGGACTCCACCACCCGGCCGTTGATCCTGGGCGCGGCCGGTTTTTCCTCTGAGCCGCCGCGGGCTCCGCTCACCGAGCTTGCGCCGCTGTCGCTGTACATCCATATCCCGTGGTGCGTGCGCAAATGCCCGTACTGCGACTTCAATTCCCACACGGCGAGCCCGGTGCTGCCGGAACAGGAATACGTCGACGCGCTGCTGGCCGATCTCGATCAAGACCTGCCCCACGTCTATGGCCGAGAGCTAAGCACGATCTTTTTCGGCGGCGGCACGCCCAGCCTGTTCAGCGCCGATGCGTTGGGCCGCTTGCTGCGCGGCGTTGAACAGCGCATCCGCTTCGCGCCCGACATCGAGATCACGCTGGAAGCCAACCCCGGCACCTTCGAGCAGGTGAAATTCAGCGCGTATCGGGGCTTGGGCATCAATCGGTTGTCGATCGGCATCCAGAGTTTTCAGGAAGCCAAACTAAAAGCGCTCGGGCGCATCCACAACGGCGATGAGGCCGTGCGCGCGGCGGACATGGCCCGTCAGGCGGGGTTCGATAACTTCAACCTGGACCTCATGCACGGCCTGCCGGACCAGTCCCAGGAAGATGCGCTTGGCGACCTGCGTCAGGCGATTGCCCTCGCACCGACTCACCTGTCCTGGTATCAGCTGACGCTGGAGCCGAACACGGTGTTCTGGAATCAGCCGCCGACGCTGCCGGAAGACGACATTCTCTGGGACATTCAAGAGGCCGGTCAGACGCTGCTTCGGGAGAACGGCTACGCCCAATATGAAGTGTCGGCCTACGCCCAGCCGGGACGCGAAGCACGGCATAACCTGAATTACTGGGGCTTCGGGGATTTCATCGGGATCGGCGCAGGTGCCCATGGCAAGCTCAGCCACCCGGACGGGCGAATTATCCGCACCTGGAAAACCCGCTTGCCCAAAGATTATTTGAATCCCGCCAAGGCCTATCAGGCTGGCGAAAAGCTGCTGCCGCTGGATGAGATGCCGTTTGAATTTTTGATGAACGCTCTGCGCCTGACAAAAGGCGTGGACGCTGCATTATTCCAGCGCCGCACCGGTCTAAGCATCGATTCGCTCGCCAGTGCCCGTCTTGAGGCGGAACAACGCGGCTTGCTGGAGACCGATCCGTCACGGCTGGTGGCAACCGCTCGCGGCCAGTTATTCCTCAACGACCTGCTGCAGCACTTTCTTCTGTAAGGCTCAACACTAAGGACACTGAATGGAATTCGTACTCGACTTGCTGGCCACCGTCTCGCGCTGGAGTCGCAGCAATTTGTCGGAAATCGCCCTGGCATTGGTGGGCTGTCTGCTGATTCTGTTCGGGACCGACATCAAGGGCTGGATCGAAGGCCGCATCGGCAGCTTCGCCGGCGCCCTGCGCATTCCGATCATGGCGCTGCTCTGCACCGTCGGCAGTGGCGCTGCGTTGATTTATGCCACGCCGTGGGTCGTGCGCGGCCTGAGCCAGTTCAACAACTACAGCCTGGCGCCGGTGTTGTTGGTGGTGCTGGTGTTGATCGGGGTTGTGGCGGATCGGAAATAGTCGAAAGGGAATGAAAAAGCGCCCTTGCCCGCGATGGCGGGAAGGGCGCTCTCAAGAAATCACACTCCGCTGTTGCTGAATGCGATCAGCCCATCAGCGAATGCTCTGGATGCTGCCTTTGTTGCCGGTCACTTTCACGTTCACTTGCTTGAAGATGAAGTAATCGTTGACGGTGACTTCGTAACGCGGCGCGACGATCAGGTCGGAACCGGACGATTTGACGGCCTTGAACGCTGCGGCTGCTTTGGTGGAGGAGATCGGGTCCGGCAGAGGCAGGCCGATACCGCCGCCACCGCTCGCGCCACCGTAGGTCACGCCGTCCGCAAACTGCGTATCGCCGCCGATGTTCAACCAGCCGAACAGAACATTGGTGGACGACTCGCCGCTGATTGCTTCACCGACTTTGACGTCAGCCTTCAGATCAGTCTTCACGTCGCCGGACAGCGAAGCACTTGGCTGGCTGACGTTGTAGCTGACGCAGCCGCTGGTGGTCGCAATCAGCGTGGCGATCGCAGCCATTTGCCAAAACTTGTTCATCTTCATTCCTCGTCATCGATATGGATATATGCAACGGCGGGGACTATGAAGATCAGAACTGAAAATGGATGTCGGACGATTCCGAAGACCTTGTAGCCTTCTTAGGAAGAAATCGAAGGGTTCGTCATACAAGGCAGTTAGCGGCTGAAATGCGCTGTAAAAACTCAAAAGCGGCCGCTATTGGGCCGCTATTGGTCGAAAAGTGATCAGGCCAGCTTTTCGAACTTCAGATCCCAGACCCCGTGACCGAGGCGTTCGCCACGGCGCTCGAATTTGGTGATCGGACGTTCCGCAGGGCGCGGAACGCATTTGCCGTCGTCGGCCAGGTTGCGGTAACCCGGCGCGACATTCATCACTTCCAGCATGTATTCGGCATACGGTTCCCAGTCGGTCGCCATGTGCAGCACGCCGCCCGGCTTCAACTTGGTGCACACCAGCTCGGCAAATTCGGCTTGAACGATGCGGCGCTTGTGATGGCGCGACTTGTGCCACGGGTCCGGGAAGAACAGCATCAGCCGGTCCAGGCTGTTGTCGGCCACGCAGCGGTTGAGCACTTCAATCGCATCGCAATCGTAAACGCGCAGGTTGGTGAGCCCCTGAGTCAGCACGCCGTTGAGCAACGCGCCGACGCCCGGACGATGGACTTCCACACCGATGAAATCCTGCTCTGGCGAGGCGGCTGCCATTTCCAGCAGCGAGTGGCCCATGCCAAAACCGATCTCGAGGGTGCGCGGGGCCGAGCGGCCAAACACCTGATCGAAATCAACCGGGGCGTCGGCCAGCGGCAGCACGAACAGCTCCTTGCCTTGGTCCAGACCGCGTTGTTGGCCTTCGGTCATGCGACCGGCGCGCATCACGAAGCTCTTGATGCGACGGTGATGGCTGTCATCGCCTCGCGTTTTGGCATTTTCGTCATTCATCACTTCATCGTCCGGAAGTGGGTCGGGCGTTTGCGAATCAATCATCAACAGGCTCTTACTTGATCAGACCATCCAGCGGCGAGGACGCGCTGGCATAGAGTTTCTTGGGCATACGACCGGCCAGATAAGCCATGCGGCCCGCCAGAATCGCGTGTTTCATGGCTTCGGCCATCAGCACCGGGTGCTGCGCGTGAGCGATGGCCGAGTTCATCAGCACCGCCTCGCAGCCCAGCTCCATGGCGATGGTGGCATCGGACGCAGTGCCGACACCGGCATCCACCAGTACCGGGACTTTTGATTCTTCCAGGATGATCTGCAGGTTGTACGGGTTGCAGATCCCCAGGCCAGTACCGATCAGGCCCGCGAGGGGCATTACCGCGCAGCAACCGATTTCGGCGAGCTGGCGGGCAATGATCGGGTCATCGCTGGTGTAGACCATGACGTCGAAGCCGTCCCGGACTAGCGTTTCGGCCGCCTTGAGGGTTTCGATGACATTGGGGAACAGGGTTTTCTGGTCAGCGAGGACTTCCAGCTTGACCAGATTGTGGCCATCGAGCAGCTCGCGAGCCAGGCGGCAGGTGCGCACGGCTTCGATGGCGTCGTAGCAACCGGCCGTGTTCGGCAGGATGGTGTAGCGGTCCGGCGGCAGCACATCGAGCAGGTTCGGTTCGCCCGGGTTCTGCCCCAGGTTGGTCCGGCGCACTGCAACGGTGACGATCTCGGCGCCCGAGGCTTCGATGGCCAGTCGGGTCTGTTCCATGTCCGTGTACTTGCCAGTGCCGACCAGCAGGCGCGACTGAAAAGTACGACCGGCCACGGTAAACGGCTTGTCGCTGCGAACGTTGCTCATCTGAATTCCTCTTTACGGTTGAGGTTCTTGCAGTGCTTGCGGATCAGGCCTGCGGCACGTCGAAGGCTAGCCGCCACCGATGGCGTGCACGACTTCGACCTGATCGCCTTCGGTCAGCGTCGTGGCGGCATGCTGGCTGCGCGGGACGATGTCCAGATTGAGCTCGACGGCGATTCGGCGCCCGGTCAGATCCAGACGTGTCAGCAATCCCGCAACGGTCTCGCCGCCGGGCAGCTCAAAGGACTCACCGTTCAACTGAATGCGCATGCGAGGGGGCAGCCATCATTTTAGGGGGCGAGCATTCTAGCCCGATCGGTCGGTATGACCAAGGCAAAGCCACGCCATTCGTCTCAGGCATGGCCGATGCTTGCTGCGCGTTAGCGATAGGCGTGCGTGCAGTAGGGATTAGAGTGTGTCGAGACCCAGGCGCCATGCCGTCCAGCCCAGAATCGCCCAGCCAATCAGGAAAAACAGGCCGCCGAAGGGGGTGATGATGCCCAGCTTGGTCGCGCCGGTCAGCGTCATCAGGTAGAGACTGCCGGAAAACAGGATGATGCCCAGTGTGAAAGAGATCCCCGCGTAGGTGACGAGCCGGCCCTGGATCTGCATTGCCAGCAGTGCCACGCCAAAAATCGCCAGCGCATGAATCAGTTGGTAGAGCACGCCGGTGTGGAAGACCGCCAGGTATTCGGGCGTCAAACGGTTTTTCAGGCCATGGGCCGCGAACGCGCCGAGGGCGACGCCAGTGAATCCGAAGAAGGAGGCCAGCATCAGAAAGGTTCGTAACATGTACAACTCCAGGCAAGTTCAATGAAGCGTGGTCTGTATAATGGCCCGCTCAAACGGTTCGGCCAAGCCATCTCTATGCTGCAATTACTTCTCCGTCGTATCGCCAAAGGCCTGCTCTGTTTCGCAGCGGCAAGTGTCGTTCTGGTGCTGATTTTCCGTTGGGTCCCTCCTCCGTTTACCGCGCTGATGGTCGAACGCAAGATCGAATCCTGGTTCGACGGTCAGCCCATTGACCTGCAGCGCGACTGGGAGTCATGGGACAACATCTCCGATGATCTGAAAATCGCCGTCATCGCTGGCGAAGACCAGAAGTTCGCCGAGCACTGGGGTTTCGATATCGACGCCATTCAGGCGGCACTGGTTCATAACGAGCGCGGCGGCTCCCTGCGCGGGGCCAGTACGCTGAGCCAACAGGTGTCGAAAAACCTGTTTCTGTGGTCGGGCCGCAGTTACTTCCGCAAAGGCCTGGAAGCCTGGTTCACCGCGCTGATCGAGGTGTTCTGGTCCAAGCAGCGCATTCTCGAGGTGTACCTGAACAGCGTGGAATGGGACGACGGTGTCTTCGGCGCCCAGGCCGCTGCGCAGCATCACTTCCATGTGAATGCAGGCCAGCTTTCCACGCAACAGGCGAGCTATCTGGCCGCGGTCCTGCCCAACCCGCGGGAATGGAGCGCCAGCCATCCCAGCAGCTACGTCTCACGCCGCGCCGGCTGGATCCGCCAGCAGATGCGCCAGTTGGGTGGGGATGAGTATTTGATCGCGCTGAATCACAGCCGCAAGTGGTAAGCCACGATCCCTGTAGAGCCGGCTTGCTGGCGAATGCGCGCGTTCAGACACTTAGCTAGCGAATGCCATATGTGGTTCGCCAGCAAGCCGGCTCCTACGGATTGTCGTTGGGGGCAACCAGATTTAGCGTCGGACCCACAAACAAAAAAGCCCCGATCATCTCGGGGCGTTTTGCGTTTCAGCAGGGCAATCGATCAGGCAGCGATCGACAGCTTCAGCTTGTTCATCGCGCTCTTCTCGAGCTGACGAATCCGCTCGGCAGACACGTTGTACTTCTCGGCCAGGTCGTGCAGCGTCGCCTTTTCTTCTGCCAGCCAGCGCTGATACAGAATGTCGCGGCTGCGGTCGTCGAGCACGTTCAGCGCTTCGTGCAGGTTGGCCGTGGAGCTGTCAGTCCAGTCGGAATCTTCCAGCTGACGCGCCGGATCGTAACGATGGTCTTCCAGGTAGTTGGCCGGCGACTGGAAGGCGCTGTCGTCATCGGCTTCTGCTGCCGGGTCGAACGCCATGTCGTGGCCCGTCAGACGGCTTTCCATCTCGCGCACTTCGCGGGGCTCGACGCCCAGGCTCTCCGCCACGCGATGGACTTCTTCGTTGTTCAGCCAGGCCAGACGCTTCTTCTGGCTGCGCAGGTTGAAGAAAAGCTTGCGCTGAGCCTTGGTGGTCGCGACCTTCACGATGCGCCAGTTGCGCAGGATGAACTCGTGAATCTCGGCCTTGATCCAGTGCACTGCAAAGGACACCAGGCGCACGCCCATCTCTGGGTTGAAGCGCTTGACGGCCTTCATCAGGCCAACGTTACCTTCCTGAATCAGGTCAGCCTGAGCCAGTCCGTAACCGGAATAACTGCGTGCGATATGCACGACAAATCGCAGGTGGGCGAGCACCATCTGCCGAGCCGCCCCTAGATCCTGCTCGTAATAGAGACTCTCGGCCAGTTCACGCTCCTGCTCAGGCGTCAGCAGTGGAATGCTGTTTACCGTATGCACGTAGGCTTCCAGGTTTGCACCCGGAACCAAGGCATAAGCAGGTTGCAAAGAATTGGTCATACGGAAAAACCTCCGACACATAACTCGTGCAGTTCAGCACTGCGAAATTGACCGGGAACCGCTAGACAAGTTCCCTCAGCTGAAAAGTCAATAGGTGAAACAAAATTTACTCAGAAATCATGACAACACAACACTCACATCACTAACGAGGCGCCAACTCTCTCAAATGGCGTGCTACCGCAATCCACGCACCGATATACCCCAACAGCACCGCCCCAAGCAAGAGTGACAAGCCATCGGAAACCGGTACACCCGCGAGGGCGAAATCACTGCCGTACAACCCGGCCAGCTTGACCACCGCATCGTTCAGCCAGTCCAGCCCGAACGCCAGTACGCCCCAAGACAAAACCCCGGCACCGAGCCCGTACAACGCACCCATATAAAGGAAGGGCCGACGCACGTAGCTGTCGGTGCCGCCCACCAACTTGATGACCTCGATTTCCGTGCGACGGTTCTCGATGTGCAGACGAATGGTGTTGCCGATGACCAATAGCAGCGCTGCGACCAGCAACACCGTCAGACCAAAGACGAATCGATCGCCCAGCTTGAGAATGGCTGCCAGCCGCTCGACCCAGACCAGATCGAGTTGGGCCTGCTGCACTTTAGGCAACTCGGCGAGACGTGTACGTAATGCCTCCAGCGCGGCTTTGTCAACCTCCAGTGGCGTGACCAGCACAACACCGGGCAGCGGGTTTTCAGGCAGTTCCTTCAACGCCTCGCCCAGACCGGACTGTTTCTGGAACTCGTTCAGCGCCTCATCACGACTGATGTACTCGGCATCGGCAACGCCCGGCATTTCCTTGATCTGGCGGACCAGGCCTTCGCCTTCGCTCGGCGACGCTTCCAGTTGGAGGTACAGCGATATCTGCGCCGCACGCTGCCACGACCCACCAAGGCGCTCGACATTGCTCAGCAACAGCGAAAGGCCCATCGGCAAGCTCAGCGCGATCGCCATCACCAGACAGGTAAAGAAACTGCCAATCGGCTGCTTGCCCAAACGGCGCAGGCTGTCCAGCAGGCTTGAACGATGCGCTTCGATCCAGGCGCTGAACAACGCACCGAAGCTCGGGCCATCGTCGTCATCGTGTTTCTTCTTTTGCGGCGCCGGGTCTGACGCCTTGGCCGCGACGCGCTCGGACACCTTGGGGCTGCGGGTGGCACTCATACGCCAGCCTCCCCGTCGCCGATCAATCGGCCGCGCTGCAACGTCAGCATGCGATGACGCATCCGCGCGATCAGCGCCAAGTCGTGGCTCGCAATCAGCACGCTGGTGCCCAGTCGGTTGATGTCTTCGAACACACCCATGATTTCGGCGGCCAGACGCGGGTCGAGGTTACCGGTGGGTTCGTCCGCCAACAGCAGGGCCGGGCGGTGAACGATGGCGCGGGCGATACCGACGCGCTGTTGCTGACCGGTGGACAAGTCGCCCGGGTACAGCTCGGCTTTGTCCGACAACGCAACGCGCTCAAGGGCCGAATCGACGCGCTTCACTACCTCGGTTTTGGACAGACCGAGGATTTGCAGCGGCAGCGCGACGTTGTTGAACACCGTGCGATCAAACAGCAACTGGTGGTTCTGGAACACCACGCCGATCTGCCGACGCAAAAACGGGATCTGCGCGGTGCTGATCTGGCCCAGGTCCTGACCTGCCAGCAAAAGCTTGCCGGTGGTCGGACGTTCCATCGCCAGCAGCAGGCGCAGCAAGGTGCTCTTGCCTGCGCCGGAGTGACCGGTCACAAACAGAAATTCACCACGACGTACTCGAAAGCTCAGCTCATGCAGGCCGACGTGTCCGTTCGGATAGCGTTTACCGACCTGTTCGAAACGAATCATGGGCGCTCCCGCTCGGCGAATAGGGCTTGGACGAACGGTTCGGCTTCGAAGGTTCGCAGATCGTCGATGCCTTCACCGACACCAATGTATCGAATCGGCAGGCCGAATTGTTTGGCCAGGGCGAAGATCACGCCCCCTTTTGCCGTGCCGTCGAGCTTGGTCAGCGCAAGGCCGGTCAGCTGGACTGTCTGGTGGAACTGCTTGGCCTGATTGATCGCGTTCTGGCCCGTGCCAGCGTCCAGCACCAGAAGGACTTCGTGGGGCGCATCGGCGTCGAGCTTGCCGATCACGCGACGAACCTTCTTCAACTCTTCCATCAGGTTGTCTTTGGTGTGCAGGCGGCCCGCGGTGTCTGCGATCAACACGTCGACACCTCGCGCCTTGGCAGCCTGAACGGCATCAAAAATCACCGAAGCCGAGTCAGCGCCAGTGTGCTGGGCGATCACCGGGATCTTGTTGCGCTCGCCCCAAACCTGCAACTGCTCAACCGCTGCGGCGCGGAAAGTATCGCCTGCCGCCAGCATGACTTTTTTGCCTTCCAGCTGAAGCTTCTTGGCAAGCTTGCCGATGGTAGTGGTTTTACCCGCGCCGTTAACGCCTACCACCAGGATCACAAAGGGCTTGTGCTGTGAAGTAATGACCAGCGGGGCTTCCACTGGTTTGAGCATTTCAGTCAGCTCGTTCTGCAGCGACTTATACAGCGCGTCGCTGTCGGTGAGCTGCTTGCGCGCCACTTTTTGCGTCAAGTTACGCACGATCGTCGACGTTGCTTCCACACCGACGTCTGCGGTCAATAGCCGGGTTTCCAGCTCGTCGAGCATGTCGTCGTCGATGGCTTTCTTGCCGAGGAACAGGCTGGCCATCCCTTCGCCCAGGCTGGCGCTGGTTTTCGACAGGCCCTGTTTCAGACGCGCGAAGAAACCAGGTTGCTTGGGTTCGGCGGATCCTTCGAGCGGGACAGGGGGCACGCTGGTTTCAAGAACGGGCACGGCAGCCGCGGCTGGAACCCTCGGCGCTGTGGTCAAAGGCGGCGTCAACGACGGGAGATCATTGCCAGAAACCGGATCAGGCAGCGCGACCGGGGTCGGCTCGATGGACGGCGCCACTTCGGACGACGCGGTGTCGATGATCGCCGGTTGAGCAGGTACATCCGCATGTAGAGCGGCTGCGGGTTCCACGTTGGACTCGGTGTGAACCGGAATGGGCGGCGTAACGTGAGGCTCGCGCTCATCGGTGAAGGCCACTGGCTCGTCAGCAACGGGCAGGTGAAGCCAAGGATCTTCGACCGGGGCCAAAAGCGCTTCAGTCGTAGCTGTTTGTGGCAAGGGCTGCGGCGCGGATTGCGGCGCGCGCTCGGCCGGGATGACCGGGGCGTTGTGCTGCTCAGCAACAGCCGGGGCCTGATCGGACACGGATTCTGGCGCTGGTGCGGGGGTATTCTGAGGCGGCTCGGGAGTGGCTTCCTGCGGCTTTTTGCGCAGCCATCCGAACAGGCCTTTTTTCTCGCCAGCCGGGGCTGGGGTCTTCTTGTCGTCGTTGGAACCAAACATGGAGGACGGCTATCTCACGGTAACGACGCGCCAGAGCGGCGCCTCTGAAAAATTCTGTATGCGAAACAGACTGCTTTTATGTCCGCTTGTTCATAGGTTGCCCACGTCAAATAATCGGACCGTCGCCGGACCGTCCTACATGCGAATTCGGGCCAGGTCTTACAAGGTCTGTTTACGGCTCGGACATCTTAGCCATAGTCGTCAGGCAAACTGGCCGCTATCCTAACACCCCGCGCCCGCTGACGCTAAGCAGGCCGTCTCCAAGGTTCAAATCACGAATGAATGCTCTAGCCCGCTGTGCCGCAGGCCTGCTGCTCAGCACAATCTGTTTGCCCTTCGCCGCATCGGCTGCCGACCCTCAACCCACCACCGAATTCACGCTGGACAACGGCCTGAAGGTCGTCGTGCGTGAAGATCACCGCGCACCGGTCGTGGTTTCGCAGGTCTGGTACAAGGTCGGCTCCAGCTACGAGACGCCCGGCCAGACGGGCCTTTCCCATGCGCTGGAACACATGATGTTCAAGGGCAGCTCCAAGGCCGGCCCCGGCGAAGCATCGCTGATCCTGCGCGATCTGGGCGCGGAAGAGAACGCTTTCACCAGCGACGACTACACCGCTTATTACCAAGTGCTCGCCCGTGATCGACTGGCCGTTGCCTTCGAACTGGAAGCCGACCGCATGGCCACCCTGCGCCTGCCCCCTGAAGAGTTCGCGCGGGAGATCGAAGTCATCAAGGAAGAGCGCCGCCTGCGCACCGATGACAAGCCGAACGCCAAGGCCTATGAGCGCTTCAAGGCCATCGCCTACCCCGCCAGCGGCTACCACACGCCGACTATCGGCTGGATGGCCGACCTTGAGCGCATGAAGGTCGAGGAGCTGCGCCACTGGTATGAATCCTGGTACGCGCCCAACAACGCCACGCTGGTGGTGGTCGGTGACGTGAAGCCCGATGAGGTGAAAGCCTTGGCTGAGCGCTTCTTCGGCCCGGTTCCGCGCCGCGATGTACCGCCTTCGAAAAAGCCGCTGGAGCTTGCCGAACCTGGTCTGCGCCAGATCACTGTGCATGTCGCCACGCAGATGCCGAGCCTGATGTATGGCTTCAACGTGCCGAGCCTGGCCACCGCCACCGATCCACAGTCAGTCAACGCACTGCGCCTGATTTCGGCCTTGCTCGACGGCGGCTACAGCGCGCGCATCCCGACCCGTTTGGAGCGCGGCGAAGAGCTGGTGACCGGGGCCTCGTCCGACTACGACGCCTACACCCGCGGCGACAGCCTGTTCACCATCAGCGCCACGCCCAACCAGCAGAAAAAGAAAACCCTCGCCGACGCCGAAGCCGGCATCTGGCGCCTGCTCGACGAGTTGAAAACCAAGCCGCCCGCCAAGGAAGAGCTGGAACGCGTCAGGGCCCAGGTGATCGCCGGGTTAGTCTACGAGCGCGATTCCATTACCAGTCAGGCCAGCACCATTGGCGAACTGGAAACGGTGGGGCTGTCCTGGAAGCTCATCGATCAGGAACTGGCAGCGCTGCAAAGCGTGACACCGGAAGACATCCTGAAAGCTGCACGCACTTACTTCACCCGCGAGCGCCTTGCCGTTGCGCATGTTTTGCCTGAGGAGAAAGCCCAATGAGCCAGCGCATCGAATCCCGCTTTGCGCGAACGCGGGCCTGCTCCTTCGCACTCGCCGTGACGTTTGGCCTGTTGGGTGCGGGATCGGCGATGGCAGAGACTGCCGACGAAGCCCCGAAAGCCATCGACAAGGCGGCCAGTACGCTGGAATCCCTGAAAGAACTGGACGGTAAAGCGCCTGCTCGCCGCTCGCTGAACATCCAGTCGTGGAATACGGCTGAAGGCGCTCGCGTGCTCTTTGTTGAAGCCCACGAGCTGCCGATGTTCGACATGCGCCTGCTGTTCGCGGCCGGCAGCAGCCAGGACGGTGCCACTCCAGGCATTGCGCTGGTCACCAACGCGATGCTCAACGAGGGCGTCAAAGGCAAGAACGTCAGCGCCATCGCCGAAGGTTTCGAAGGACTGGGCGCCGATTTCGGCAACGGCTCCTATCGCGACATGGCGATCGCCTCGCTGCGCAGCCTGAGCGCCCCCGACAAACGTGAGCCGGCCTTGAAACTGTTTGCCGAAGTGGTGGGCAAACCGACGTTCCCGGCGGACTCGCTGGCACGAATCAAAAACCAGCTGCTGGCCGGCTTTGAATATCAGAAGCAGAACCCGGGCAAGCTGGCAGGCGACGAGCTGTTCAAGCGGTTGTACGGCGATCATCCTTACGCGCACCCGAGCATGGGCACGGCCAAAAGCATCGCGCCTCTGACCTTGGCTCAGCTCAAGGCCTTTCATGCCAAGGCCTACGCCGCTGGCAACGCGGTCATCGCGCTGGTTGGCGACCTGACGCGCGCTGAAGCCGAAGCGGTGGCGGCCCAGGTTTCAGTCGCGCTGCCCAAAGGTCCGGCGCTGACACAAACCGTCGCACCGATCGAACCCAAGCCGAGTGAAACCCACATCGAGTTTCCGTCCAAGCAGACGCACCTGATGCTGGCTGAACTGGGCATCACCCGCGGCGATCATGACTACGCGGCCCTGTCACTGGGCAACTCGATCCTCGGTGGCGGCGGCTTCGGCAGCCGTCTGATGACCGAAGTGCGGGAAAAACGCGGCCTGACCTACGGTGTGTCTTCAGGCTTCACGCCGATGCAGGCACAGGGTCCGTTCATGATCAGCCTGCAGACGCGCGCCGAGTTGAGCGAAAACACGCTCAAGCTGGTCAAGGACATCACCCGTGACTTCCTTGCCAACGGCCCGACCCAGAAAGAGCTCGACGATGCCAAGCGCGAACTGGCCGGCAGCTTTCCACTGGCGACTGCCAGCAATGCGGCCATCGTTGGCCAACTGGGCGCGGTCGGCTTCTATAATCTGCCGCTGACCTACCTCGAAGATTTCATGACGCAGTCCCAGAGCGTGACGGTCGAGCAGATCAAGACCGTGATGAACAAACATCTGGACGCTGACAAGCTGGTGATCGTGACTGCAGGTCCGACCGTCCCGCAGAAGCCGCTGCCACCCCCTACTGACAAACCCGCCGAGCAACCGCTCGGCGTTCCGGAGCACTGATGACCTCGACTTCCAAGCCGCCGCGTATCCACAAAGGGCACAAAATCCACACAGGCCTCGGCCAACTGCGGATCATCGGCGGCGAATGGCGCAGTCGGCGTCTGAGTTTCCCTGACGCCCCCGGTCTGCGCCCGACGCCGGATCGTGTGCGTGAAACCCTGTTCAACTGGCTGGCCCCTTACATCGAGGGCGCGCGCGTCCTCGATCCGTTCGCCGGCAGCGGCGCGCTGTACCTTGAAGCCCTGTCCCGCGGCGCCAGCATGGGCCTGGCGCTGGACACCAACTCGATGGCGATTTCCAGCCTGCGCGAACACCTCGGCGCGCTACATTGCACCGTCGGCAAAACCGCAACTGGCGACGCGCTTCGCCATCTGGAAACCCAACCGGCCGAACAGTTCGACGTCGTGTTCCTCGACCCGCCGTTCCACCAGGACTTGCTGATGCCGGCGTGCACGCTGCTGGAAGAGCGCAACTGGCTGGCGGACAACGCGTGGATCTACACCGAAAGCGAAACCGCGCCGTCGACGCTGGGCATGCCCGCCAACTGGCGCCTGCACCGTGAAAAGAAAGCAGGTCAGGTTCACTACGCGGTGTGGGAACGCAGTGCCGTCGCGAGCTGACCTTCGCGGGTTCGTCCCGGCGTTCGGCCTGGGCAACCCGCACTTGCAGACGCTGTGGGGACCGCTCTGGCGTCCGACCACTCACCTCGAGCGTCGGCGCGAGCGCATCTGGCTGGAAGACGGCGATTTCCTCGACATGGACTGGCATGGCCCGCACGACGCCACTGTGCCGGTCGTGCTCGTGCTGCACGGTCTGACCGGCTCGTCCAACTCCCCCTATGTGGCCGGGCTGCAGCACGCCATGGAGAAACAGGGCTGGGCGAGCGTCGCCCTCAACTGGCGAGGCTGTTCAGGGGAGCCCAACCTGTTGCCCCGCAGCTATCACTCAGGTGCCAGCGAAGACCTTGCCGCGGTGATCGATCATCTGCGCAAGGCCCGACCGTTGGCGCCGCTTTACGCTGTCGGGTACTCCCTGGGCGGCAACATTTTGCTCAAGCACCTTGGCGAAACCGGACTCGACAGCCACCTGCAAGGCGCTGCTGCGGTGTCGGTGCCGTTTCGTCTGGACGAATGCGCCGACCGCATCGGGCTGGGCTTCTCGAAAGTCTATCAACGCCACTTCATGCGCGAGATGGTCGGCTACATCAAGGACAAGCAGAGACGCTTCCAGCATGAAGGCCTC
Organism: Pseudomonas sp. KU26590; assembly: GCF_026153515.1. NCBI lineage: Bacteria > Pseudomonadati > Pseudomonadota > Gammaproteobacteria > Pseudomonadales > Pseudomonadaceae > Pseudomonas > Pseudomonas sp. KU26590. The sequence goes on along the minus strand of NZ_CP110644.1, from coordinate 655,448 downwards.
AGCGATGGGCTGGCAGAACTGGCGAAGCTGGGTTCGCTGAAAGACATGCGCACGTTCTGGGATTTCGACGGGCGCGTGACAGCGCCGCTCAATGGCTTCGTGGACGCCCATGATTACTACCGGCGCGCTTCCAGCCGGTACTTCCTCGGCGCCATCCGCACGCCAACCCTGTTGATCCAGTCCCTGGACGACCCGTTCGTGTTCAAGCACAGCCTGCCTGAGGCGTCGGAGCTGTCATCCAGCACCGCGTTCGACCTGCAGAAAAAAGGCGGCCATGTGGGTTTTGTCGGCGGCACCATCAGAACGCCCACGTATTACCTGGAGCAACGGATTCCGGCGTGGCTGACGGACGTCCATGGGGCGTCGGCAAACCGCTAACGGCTGCACGATCGTTAGTGCTGCGCTGGGCGATGGGCAGATGCGAGGCACACACGCCGCCACCTCAGTCCCCCGTCGCCACGCCCCGCTGCGGATCATTGATCCACTCGCTCCACGACCCTGCGTAAAGCGCCCCCAGCGGATACCCGGCGAGAGCCAAGGCAAACAGGTTGTGACAGGCCGTCACACCAGAACCGCAATAGGCGACGAGCTCATGGGCAGGACGGCCTTGTAGAGCCTTGGCGAAGCGCTGCTTCAGTTGATCCGCCGGGAGAAAGCGGCCATCCGGCCCGAGGTTGTCGGTGAACGCCGCGCACTGCGCGCCGGGAATGTGCCCCGCAATAGGGTCGATAGGCTCGACCTCACCCCGGAACCGCGCGGGTGCACGCGCGTCGATCAACGTCATGCCGGCATCGCCGATGCGGGCCTGCAGCTGCTCGGCCGTCAGCACCATCGAGTCATCCGGTACGCCGTCGAACGAGCCCTCGGGTTGATGCGGCGGATCAAGGCTCAGCGGCAGACCCGCCCCATGCCAGGCCTTGAGCCCGCCATCGAGCACATACACACCGTCGCGCTTGCCCAACCACATCAGCAACCACCAGGCTCGGGCGGCATATGCACCCGGCCCATCGTCGTACAGCACGATATCGCTCTGATTGTTCACACCCCAGAACCGCAAGCGCTCAATCAGCGCCTGCGCATCCGGCAGCGGGTGGCGACCGGTGACACCCTTGGTGATGGCCCCACTGAGATCATTGAGCAAGTCAGCGTAGGAAGCGCCTTCGATATGGCCCTCAGCGTAGCTTCGCTGGCCGTAGTCCAAATCGTCCAGCGACGAACGACAATCCAGTATCACAAGCCCGGGCTGGGTCAGGCGTTCTGACAATTGTTGCGGGCTGATCAATTGCGCGATGGACATGACAGGCTCCTGCAGGCAGTAAAAAAGGGCGATATGACGATTTATTGAGACAGCCGGGACGGTTCAGCCAGCGTCTTCCAGTGCCTTGGCCAATGGCACATAAAACTCCGCGCACAGGGCATTGACCGCCTCCCGCGCCTGGGGCGTGACGTAGGCCATTTCCAGCATCAGCACCTGATAAACGCCGCGACGAATCGCGTCTTCATTCAGGTGAGCGGCGTTTTCCCGCGTGGTGCACAGAAAACGTACCCATGACGTGAGGATGATCCACGCATTGAGCGTCAGCGATTCGATCTGGACCTTGTCCATGCTCAGGATCTGCGCGTCGACAAACCCGTCGTAAATGGACATCGCCTTGATCAGGCAGTGTTGGGAAAGGCGTCGGTAACGCACCGCCAGTTCAGGATCGGTTTCAAGCAAGTGCTCAAGATCGCGGTGCAGAAAACGGTAGCGCCACATGCCGTCGAGAATCGCCATCAAGTAATGGCGCTTGTCTTCAACACCCGGCAGACGACCCTTGGGCGGGTGCAGAAAGCTGTCGACCAGCGTTTCGTATTCGGTGAACAACTCGGCGATGATCGCCTGCTTGTTGGGGAAGTGGTAGTACAGATTGCCGGGCGACATTTCCATGTGCGCAGCGATGTGATTGGTGCTGACGCTGCGCTCGCCCTGCTGATTGAACAGCTCCAGGCTGCTGTGCACGATGCGTTCACGGGTGTTGATGCGTACGGTTTTGATGCGCGGCGCCATGTTCAACTCGAACGTCGAAACGTAACAGGGATGTGCCGGATGTTAACGCAAGCGTCGGGCCCGTTGCAGACTTCATCGCTCCACGGCAGTCGCCAGCCTGAGCCGAACCACCGCTGCCACGCCAACGCCGAGCACCGCTGCCGCCAGCGCGCTGATCAAAATGACGCCGCGCAGCCCGATCGGCGCCGTCAGCACCCCGACCAACAGACCGGCAAGCGGTTGCGACAGGTTGTTCAGCAGCGTGATGACGCCCACGGTTTTGCCGAAGTCGCGCGCCGGGATGACCCGCTGACGAATGCTGCGCATGTACACGTTGAACATCTTGTCGAAGCCGACGATCAGCAGAAAGCCGATGAGGTAGACCTCGGATGACGCGCTCGTGGCGGTAATGAATGCACCCAGCAGCAAGGCGATGTAGGACATCGCACCGAGCAGTTTCAGCGGCAGGCTGATCCGTGCCAGGACAAACAGAATCGCGATGGTCAGCAAGGCGCCCGCCGCCTGCAGGCCGGCGTAGTAATCTTTGCTCTCGCTGAATGAGCCGATCACCATGGCGGCCGAGCTGGCCAGGGTGACGCCGACAATCAGGTTGACCCCGACCGCCAGCAAAATGATCTTTTTGAGTTCGGCCAATCGGAAGATGTGTCCGAAGGCGATTTTCAACGGCTGCGTCCAGCGGCCTTGGTGCTGATCGAAGCGCTCCAGCGTGACATCGCTGTTGCGTTGCCAGACGCCCATGGCGAGATCCGCCGCGACGAAAACCACTGCCACACCGATCACGACGCCCCACCAGGGACAGATCTCCAGTGCCAGCGCCGCCAGCAAAGGGCCGAGTACAAGGCCGCTCTGGTCGGCGATTTGAGAGTAGGACAGCGTCTTGCCGTAGCGGTAATCCGGGAAAATATGCGGCATCGCCACTTCCCGGGCCATGATCCCCTGGGTGGTCAGGACGCCGCAGATCGCCGACAGCCCGATCAGCCAGCCAATGCCCCCAAACAGGCCGTATAACCCCATCGCGACCAGACAGATCAAGGCGCGGTAGATCTGGCTGATGTGCAGCAGCCGGATGGGCGAGTATTTGTCGCAGAGTGCGCCGCAAATAGGGAATGCGAGGAAGCGCGGCAACGTCTCGACGAAGAACGCCAGCCCCGCCAGGGACGCGCTTTTGGTGGTCTGGAAAACAATCAGGGGCACCAGAAACAGGAGAACCTGATCGGCGAGGCGTGAGAGGAACAGGGAAAGAAAAAACGCCAGATAGTCCGTGCGCATTGAGACTCCGTGTCAGGTATTTCGGGGCGGCAGTGCAGTATTTACCCGGGCAGTCTGGGGTGCGCCTGTGATCAAGCGCAAGGGCCGTTGACTTCGTAGAGCAATGACTCTAAAAAACCGCATAACTTCAATAAGGACCGCTGCGATGCCCGTCGACTCTAATTTTCTGCCATCTGCAGACGATCCTCCTTCCCCGCGCAGCAATCTGGAGCGTGTATTCGACGAACAACGCCGCGCGTTCGCCGCTAATCCGATGCCGACGCTGCAAGAACGCAAGCAATGGCTCGACCGCCTGCACACGCTGCTCAGCACCGAGCGTCAGGCGATCATCGACGCGATCAGCGCGGATTTCAGCCACCGCAGCGCCGACGAAACCCTCCTCGCCGAACTGATGCCCTGCCTGCACAACATCCGCCACGCCCAGCGTCATTTGAAGAAATGGATGCGGCCTTCGCGCCGAAGCGTCGGCATGGCGTTCCAGCCCGCCAGCGCCAAAGTCGTTTATCAGCCATTGGGCGTGATTGGCGTGGTGGTGCCTTGGAATTACCCGCTGTATCTGGCCATCGGGCCGCTGGTCGGCGCCTTGGCAGCGGGTAACCGCGTGATGCTCAAGCTCAGCGAATCCACGCCCGCAACCGGCACTTTGTTGAAAGCCCTGCTGGCGCAGGTGTTTTCGGGAGACCACGTCGGGGTTGTGCTGGGCGAGGCGGACGTCGGCGTGGCCTTCTCGAAATTGCCGTTTGATCACTTATTGTTCACGGGCGCGACCAGCGTCGGGCGACATGTGATGCGCGCTGCAGCGGAAAATCTGACCCCGGTGACGCTGGAACTGGGTGGCAAATCCCCCGCCATTGTGTCTCGAGACGTGCCGCTCAATGACGCTGCCGAGCGCATCGCTTTTGGTAAAACCCTCAACGCTGGACAAACCTGCGTGGCGCCCGACTACGTACTGGTGCCCAGGGACCGCATCGACGAATTCGTCGAATCCTACAAGGAAGCGGTCAATCGCTTTTATCCGACACTGACGGATAACCCGGACTACACCGCGATCATCAATCAGCGGCACGTCGCGCGGCTGAATTCATACCTCGCCGATGCGCAAGCCAAAGGTGCCCGGGTGATTCAGCTGTTCGCCGAGGGCCAGGACCGCAGAATGCCGTTCAGCCTGATTCTGGATGTGAGCGACGACATGCTGATCATGCAGGATGAGATCTTCGGCCCGCTGCTGCCGATCGTGCCCTATGACCGAATCGAGCAGGCGTTTGACTACATCAATCAGCGACCCAGACCACTGGCGCTGTACTACTTCGGCTACGACCGGCATGAACAGAATCGCGTGCTGGAGCAGACACATTCGGGCGGCGTCTGCCTGAATGACACCCTGCTGCATGTCGCTCAGGACGACTTGCCTTTCGGCGGCATCGGCGCGTCGGGCATGGGCCACTACCACGGACAGGAGGGTTTTCTGACGTTCAGCCATGCCAAAGGCGTATTGATCAAGCAACGCTTAAACGCGGCACGGCTGCTGTACCCGCCCTATGGAAAGGCGATCCAGACGCTGATTCAGCGACTGCTCGTGCGCTGATGCGCGTGCGAATTCTGACTGACACAACGCGCCCCAGTGGGACTGGCTGTGGAACATTGTGGGGCCGGCTTTAGCCGGGAATGCATCTCGCGCCATACCGCAAATCTGATGGCGCCCAGACTGGCCTCTTCCCGGCTGAAGCCGGTCCCACTCTCTGAACGCGGTCATCCTGTAGGACTGGCTTTAGCCGGGAGGGCGTCGAGCGCCACACTGCAAAGCCTCACTGCACTCTTCGGCAGCTTGGCCGGCTCAGCGTGCTGCGCTACCATCCAGTCCCCAACGAACCCCGACCAGGACGACCCGATGAACCGAGTGTTGTACCCCGGCACCTTCGACCCTATTACCAAGGGTCATGGCGATCTGGTCGAGCGCGCCTCGCGCCTGTTCGATCAGGTGGTCATCGCTGTCGCCGCCAGCCCGAAAAAGAACCCCCTGTTCCCGCTGGAGCAACGTGTTGCGCTTGCCCGCGAAGCGACCAAACACCTGCACAACGTGGAAGTCGTAGGATTCTCGACGCTGTTGGCGCACTTCGCCCAGGAACAGAATGCGAACATTCTGCTGCGCGGTCTGCGTGCGGTATCGGACTTCGAGTACGAATTTCAGCTCGCCAACATGAACAAGCAACTGGCCCCGGACATCGAAAGTCTTTTTCTTACGCCGTCAGAACGCTACTCGTTCATTTCATCTACGCTGGTCAGGGAAATTGCAGCGTTAGGCGGTGATATCACCAAATTCGTACACCCCGCCGTGGCCCAGGCGCTGAGCGAACGCTTCAAAGCCTGAGGCCTTGCGTCGAGGTAAGGTGCATACCGATCGCTAATGCGGCACAATTCGCCGCATTCGTTTTGATATGCCCCGGTGTCGACCGTGGCAGGAGTATCCATGTCCCTGATCATCACCGACGATTGCATCAACTGCGACGTCTGCGAACCCGAGTGCCCGAACGAAGCGATTTCCCAGGGTGAAGAGATCTACGTGATCAATCCCAGCCTGTGCACCGAATGCGTCGGCCACTATGACGAGCCGCAGTGCCAGCAGGTCTGTCCCGTGGATTGCATCCCGCTGGATGAAAACCATGTGGAGAGCAAGGACGAGCTCATGACCAAGTACAACCTGATCACCAGCAAGGCATAACCAAACGACTATCCTGTCGGCATACGTGCTTTCGCCGAAGACACTGGCTTATAACGCCTGTTGAATTGAGCGAGATACGCATGATCTCTATGCTGGAACGGATACCTGTTTTGTCAGGCGCAGTGCTTTTGCTGTGCTTTTTTTCGGCTCAGGCCAGCCCCGATCACCCTGATCAGGCCGCCATTGCCAGCCCGCACTCCATCGCCACCGCCGCCGGTCAAGAAATCCTGGTCGACGGCGGCAACGCATTCGATGCCGCCATTGCCATCAGCGCGACGCTCGCTGTCGTTGAACCTTACGGGTCGGGCCTCGGCGGCGGCGGGTTTTTTCTGCTGCGCCAATCCGGCGACCCCGTTCAGTATCAGTTTCTGGACGCGCGCGAAAAAGCGCCGCTCAAATCCAAACCCAAGATGTTCCACCGCAACGGGATCCTCCAGCCAGACCTGTCCCTGAACGGACCTCTGGCGGCCGCCATTCCCGGATTGCCCGCTGCCTTGGTCGAACTGGCTCAACGGTATGGCCGATTGCCGCTTTCGATCTCGCTGGCACCGGCCATCCGGGTCGCCCATCGCGGCTTCAAGGTGGACAGCGTTTATCGTGAGCGCGCCAGTTGGCGGCTGTTCGCGTTGCGCAACAACAAAGAGAGCGCGCGCCTGTTCCTGCGCAACAACGACGTGCCGAATCTGGGTGACGTCATCACCCAGCCAGAGCTGGCACAGACGCTGGAGCGCCTTGCCGACAACGGCCGCGCAGGGTTCTACAGTGGCCTGGTGGCGCAGGCGATGGTCAGTGGCGTTCGTCGCGCCGGGGGCATCTGGAATTACCACGATTTCGAGGAATATGAAGTCATCACGCGCACGCCTTTGCGCGTTCAGATGGCCGATCAACGGGAGCTGATCAGCGCACCGCCGCCCTCGGCAGGTGGCATTGTTCTGGCGCAAAGCCTGTTCATGCTGCAACAGCTGCCGTGGCGGGAGTCGGGGAAAATCCAGCGGGCGCACTTTGTGATCGAGGCGCTGCGCCGCGCTTATCGTGATCGTGTGTTGCTGGGGGACCCGGACTTCGTGCCCACCCCCGTGGCTCAACTCCTTTCCACCGACTACTTGCTCAAACTGACCACCAGCATCGACGCCCACCGCGCCACGCCCAACAACACCCTGGCGCCCGCACCGCGCTGGCGTGAGGGCGACAACACCAGTCATTTCGCCGTACTGGACAACGAAGGCAACGCCGTGACGGCGACACTGTCGCTGAATCTGCCGTTCGGCTCGGCGTTTACAGTGCCCGGCACCGGGATCATCCTCAACGATGAGATGGACGACTTTGCCATCGACCCCAAAGGTCAGGGCAACTCGGCGTCAGCCGGTGGGCATGCCAATGCCATTGAGCCGGGTAAGCGACCGATCTCAAGCATGAGCCCGAGCTTCATCGAAGGTCCGCAATCGCTCGCCGCCTTCGGCACCTCGGGGGGCAGCCGCATCCCCAGCATGGTGCTGCTGTCAATGCTGCAGTACCTGGACGATCAGCCCATTGCCAGCTGGGCATCGACGCCGCGTTATCACCACCAGTTCACGCCGGATGTGGTCGAGTATGAGCCGGGCACATTTACAGAGCAGGAATTGGCTGACCTGCACGAGCGCGGTTATGCGCTGAAGGAGACGGCGAAGGATTTTGGCAATCAGCAGGTGCTACTGTGGCACAAGAACAGTGCCCGGGTCGAAGCGGCCAGTGACCCGCGGGGCATTGGCGTTTCGACGACCTTCAAACCCGATGGCGCGCTGAAGCTGATGCGCAACTGCGCCGATCAGTCCTGCTTGCCGTAGCCGTCACCGGTGCAACCCAGGCAGCGGACGAATGCCGCCTTGCCCGGATCCACGACCAGCGCCTTGCCGGTGCGGCCAATGCCGCCGCCTGCAGCGGTGAACGGCAGTGAAACCACAAACAACCCGGCGCCAATGATGGTGGCAGCGATGAGAATAGGCCGCGCAATCAGCAGGTCGCCGATCATGGCGTAGGCGGGAGGACTTTCGATTTCGTAGACGGGATCACCACTGCCGGTCGCGTCCTGAGCCATCGCAGGGGTGAATTGCAAGCCGAATAACACGGCCAACGTGACAGCAAGCATGCGAAACGGGCTCATGGCATGGTCCTTCAGGCTGAGGCAGATATGAAGCTGTTCACTATAAACAGGGCAGAGGCTTACGCAAGGGGCGGCGTGTCTCATTGACGACACACGCCCTGTAGGAGGGATCGGATAGTCCTTGGGGATCACGCGGCGGTCAGTCATTCCGGCCGACCGCGCTACTTCCTGCCGTCGGGAACTACTTCTGGCACTTCGAGCAGTAAACGCTCGCCCTCTGCCCCAGCTTCACTTCTCGCAGCGTGGTCCCGCACACCTTGCACGGCTGCTCGCGGCGTCCGTAGGCGAACAGCTCCTGCTGGAAGTAGCCGGGCTGGCCGTCCCCGCCGATGAAGTCACGCAACGTCGTACCGCCCCGCTCGATGGCTGCGGCCAGGATGCGTTTGATTTCAATCGCCAGCTTTATATAGCGTGCCTTGGAAACGCTCCCGGCGGCGCGGCGCGGATCAATGCCGGCGGCGAACAGTGCTTCGGTCGCATAGATATTGCCGACGCCCACGACGATCGCGTTGTCCATGATGAACGGCTTGACCGCCATCGCCCGGCCGCGCGACAGCTCTAACAGCCGCAGACCATCGAACACGTCCGTCAGCGGTTCCGGCCCGAGTCGCGCGAGCAATTCGTGGTTGAGCGGATCAAGGCTCCAAAGCATGGCGCCGAAACGCCGAGGGTCGGTGTAGCGCAAGGCCAGGCCGGACTCGAGTTCGATGTCGACGTGCTCGTGCTTGAGCGGCGGCAAACCGGCGTCCACCAGGCGCAGATTGCCCGACATGCCGAGGTGGCTGATCAAGGTGCCGACCTCCGCCTGGATCAGCAGGTACTTGGCACGACGCTCGACGGCCATGATTTTCTGCCCCGACAAGCGCACGTCGAGGTCTTCGGGGATTGGCCAGCGCAGGCGACGATCACGCACGATCACCCGGCTGACGCGCTGGCCCACCAGATGCGGCGCGATGCCCCGGCGGGTGGTTTCGACTTCAGGTAACTCAGGCATGCGGCAGCTCTATGAAGGGCGAGGTCAGGCGGGCAGGGTCAGTGCGCGCTCAGCTCACGAATGCTTTCTTTGAGGTTTTCGAAGTCGTAGCCGGACAAACCGACGTAGTCGAGGACCAGATGACCAATGCTGTTCCACTCGTGGTCGACGGGCTCGTTGCCAAGGACCCGGTGGGACTCGCAGACGTGCTCGGCCATTTTCAAGATGGCCAGCATGTTTTTCAGAGGTGCATTGCGACCCGAATCGTCCTGAAAAATCGCCAGCGCATTGTGGTGATTGGCGATCGCATTGCTGACATGTTCAGGCAAACGCCAGGACTTGGCGGTGAAATAACCGACAACGGCGTGATTGGTGTTCAGCAGCCTGTTCTCGGTGTCGACCACCCGGCACTCGGCGGTGGCGTTGGAATAGGCTTCTTCGAGCACGCTCATGTAATCGGGGAACCGCTTGATCATCAGCGGCACGCCACAGTCATGAAACAGACCCAGCGCGTAGGATTCGTCGACTGTTTGCGAGCCGATGCGCTTGGCGATCGTCAGACTGGTCATCGCCACGTCTTGCGCGGTGTCCCAGAAACGGTTGAGCACGACGATGGTTTCGTCGCTCATCTCGCCCTTGATCGACTGCGCGTTGATCAGGTTGATGACCGAGCGACTGCCGAGCAGATTCACCGCCCGTTGAATTGAAGCGATTTTGTTGGTCAGTCCGTAATGGCTGGAGTTGACGATTTTCAGCAGCGCGCCGGAGAGCCCCGGATCCTGGGCGATCAACCGGGCGATGGCACCCAGGTCAGGGTCGGGCATGTACTGCTCCATCTGCAAATCCACCATGATTTGCGGCTGGGGCGGAACGCTGATGCCTTGTAACGCCTGCTGGATCTGCTCGGACGTAAGCTCTTGGGACATAACTTCGCACTCGGGGTAAGGGCTCGATTCTAACCCCTCGCGCCCATGCATCAACAACTGTGTGACGATTCAACGGATCCGACGGACAGCCAGGCGGTAATCGAGCACGGCGCGCCCGCCAGCAGCGGTCACGCGCTATACTCCCGCTCTTTTTTCCGGAGCGACGTCATGTCCCTGCCTAGCTTGCGCCTCAAGCCCAACGCCGATCGCCGTTTGCGCAACGGTCATTTGTGGGTCTACAGCAACGAAATCGACGTCGCTGCCACCCCGCTCAACGGCTTTGCTCCGGGCGCTCAAGCCATTCTCGAAGCTGCGGGCGGCAAGCCGCTGGGCATCGTCGCGATGAGCCCGCAAAACCTGATCTGCGCGCGTTTGCTGTCCCGCGACGTCAAGCTGCCACTGGACAAGTCGCTGCTCGTTCATCGTTTGAATGTCTGCCTGTCGCTGCGCGAGCGTCTGTTCGACAAGCCGTTCTATCGCCTGGTCTACGGCGACTCCGACCTGCTGCCGGGTCTGGTGGTGGATCGCTTCGGCGACATCCTGGTGGTGCAGCTGGCGTCAGCCGCCATGGAGCAGCTCAAGGACGACGTGCTCGCTGCGCTGATCCAAGTGATCAAGCCGAGCGGCATTTTGCTCAAGAATGACTCCGCCGCGCGCGACGCCGAGGGCTTGAACCGCTACGTTGAAACCGCGTTCGGCCTGGTGCCCGAGTGGGTCGCGCTGGAAGAAAACGGCGTGAAGTTCGAAGCGCCGGTGATGGAAGGCCAGAAGACCGGCTGGTTCTACGACCACCGCATGAACCGCGCGCGCCTGGCGCCGTATGTCAAGGGCAAGCGCGTGCTGGACCTGTTCAGTTACATCGGCGGTTGGGGCATCCAGGCCGGTGCTTTCGGCGCCAGCGAGGTGTTCTGTGTGGATGCGTCCTCCTTCGCGCTGGACGGAGTGGAGCGTAACGCGGCACTGAATGGCTTCGCGGAAAAGGTCACCTGCATCGAAGGCGACGTGTTTGAAGCGCTGAAGGAGCTGAAAGCGGCTGAAGAGCGTTTCGACGTGATCATCGCCGACCCGCCTGCGTTCATCAAACGCAAGAAAGACATGAAGAACGGTGAAGGCGCCTACCGCCGCCTGAACGAGCAAGCCATGCGCCTGCTCAGCAAGGACGGCATTCTGGTCAGCGCTTCCTGCTCGATGCACCTGCCGGAGGACGACCTTCAGAACATCCTCCTCACCAGCGCCCGCCACCTGGACCGCAACATCCAGCTGCTCGAGCGCGGCGGCCAGGGCCCGGACCACCCGGTCCACCCGGCCATCCCCGAAACGCGCTACATCAAAAGCATCACCTGCCGGTTGTTGCCGAACAGCTGATAGCTGATAGCTGATAGCTGATAGCTGATAGCTGTAACATGCCGCACACTCCTACGGGCAATCTGCAGAACCTGTAGGAGCGTGGCTTGTCCCGCGATCTGCCGGGAACCGGCAGTAAAACCAGACGCCTGTGGTGTGCCTGGTTAAATGCATTCGCAGGGTTGCTGTCGCTTCGCAACAGATCGCGGGACAAGCCACGCTCCTACAATTCCGCGATCTTCTGTCACACAATTTCGCGCTGATACGATCCTCAAGCCGCTAACGTCTCTCACTTCAATAAGTGAGGACGAGTGGGTGGCTGAGATATCCAATGGAACGCATCGCTTACGCTTGGGACGGTTTTCCGAAAGCGGCCAAATTTATCTCCTAACCAGCGTGACACGAGGGCGCGCGCCTTACTTCAGCGACTGGCAAATGGGGCGTCTACTGGTAAACGCGTTTCGCCAAGCAGAGGAAGAAGGCGCCGCGAAATCGTTGGCGTGGGTCGTCATGCCAGACCACTTTCATTGGTTGGTTGAACTTCAGAACGCTCATCTACCTGTCTTGATGTGTAAAACCAAGTCAAGAACAGTGCGGGCATTCAACGAGCTGAGTGCAGGTAGCCATCGACTATGGCAGAAGGGTTATCACGATCGAGCGGTTAGAAAGGAGGAGGATTTGCAAGCGATTGCGCGTTACATCGTTGCGAATCCGATAAGAGCAGGGCTTGTGACCCGTATCCACGATTACCCGCTCTGGGACGCTATATGGGTTTGATGTCCTATTGCAGTTTGGCGGGAGAAGGTCGGTGCCTCATGACAGGGATCATACCCTCGCGTCTTCCCACCATTCCCTCCCGCCCTCACAGGTGTAGAATCAGCGCTATTCATCGCCAGTCATCCCCGGCGGGTTTATGAGCTCAGGCTGGGCGTACGGTGATCCCGTATCGTTCGGTTTCTTCGCTGCATCCGGTCACTGCCTTTTGCACACGACGTCACTAGAAGCTCACTCCCTTCCTCATTCAGCCGATTAGCCGGAGTGTTCCAATGCCTGATTACCGTTCGAAAACGTCCACCCACGGCCGCAACATGGCCGGCGCGCGCGCTTTGTGGCGTGCCACGGGCATGAAGGACGACGATTTCAAAAAGCCGATCATCGCCATCGCCAACTCGTTCACCCAGTTCGTGCCGGGCCATGTCCATTTGAAGGACCTGGGTCAGCTGGTGGCGCGCGAGATCGAAAGAGCAGGTGGCGTCGCCAAGGAATTCAACACCATCGCGGTGGATGACGGCATCGCCATGGGCCATGACGGCATGCTGTATTCGCTGCCCAGCCGCGAGATCATCGCCGACTCGGTCGAGTACATGGTCAACGCCCACTGCGCCGATGCCATCGTCTGCATCTCCAACTGCGACAAGATCACCCCCGGCATGCTCATGGCTGCATTGCGCCTGAACATCCCGGTGATCTTCGTTTCCGGCGGCCCGATGGAAGCCGGCAAGACCAAGCTCGCCAGCCACGGCCTGGATTTGGTCGACGCCATGGTCATTGCCGCCGACCCGACCGCATCCGACGAGAAAGTCGCCGAGTACGAGCGCAGCGCTTGTCCGACGTGCGGTTCGTGCTCCGGCATGTTCACCGCCAACTCGATGAACTGCCTGGTTGAAGCCCTGGGCCTTGCGCTGCCGGGTAACGGTTCCACGCTGGCGACTCACTCCGACCGCGAACAGCTGTTCCTGCAGGCCGGCCGCACCATCGTCGACCTGTGCAAAACCTACTACAAAGACAACGACGACTCGGTGCTGCCACGCAACATCGCCAACTTCAAGGCGTTTGAGAACGCGATGACCCTCGACATCGCCATGGGCGGTTCGACCAACACCATCCTGCATTTGCTGGCCGCTGCCCAAGAAGCGGAGATTCCGTTCGACCTGCGCGACATCGATCGGTTGTCGCGCCGCGTACCACAGCTGTGCAAGGTCGCGCCGAACATCCAGAAGTACCACATGGAAGACGTCCACCGCGCAGGCGGTATCTTCAGCATTCTGGGCTCGCTGGCCCGTGGCGGCCTGCTGCATACCGACTTGCCGACCGTGCACAGCAAATCCATGGAAGCAGCCATCGCCAAGTGGGACATCACCCAGACTGACGACGAAGCCGTGCATCACTTCTTCAAAGCGGGCCCTGCCGGTATTCCGACCCAGACGGCCTTCAGCCAGTCGACCCGTTGGGAAACCCTGGACGACGACCGCGAGAACGGCTGCATCCGTAGCGTCGAGCACGCCTACTCCCAAGAAGGCGGCCTGGCCGTGCTCTACGGAAACATCGCAGTGGACGGCTGCGTGGTGAAAACCGCAGGCGTGGACGAGTCGATTCACGTGTTCGAAGGCAACGCCAAGATTTTCGAAAGCCAGGACAGCGCCGTACGCGGCATTCTGGCGGACGAGGTGAAGGCCGGCGACATCGTGATCATCCGTTACGAAGGCCCGAAAGGTGGCCCGGGCATGCAGGAAATGCTGTACCCGACGTCGTACCTGAAATCCAAAGGTCTGGGCAAAGACTGTGCGCTGCTGACCGACGGGCGTTTTTCCGGCGGGACCTCGGGCCTGTCCATCGGCCACGCTTCTCCTGAAGCCGCAGCCGGCGGTGCGATCGGCTTGGTTCGTGACGGCGACAAAGTGCTGATCGACATTCCGAATCGCTCGATCAATCTGATGATCGACGACGCAGAAATGGCCGCACGCCGCGCCGAGCAGGACAACAAAGGCTGGAAGCCGGTCGAGTCGCGCCCTCGCAAGGTGACCACCGCGCTGAAGGCGTATGCGTTGCTGGCGACCAGCGCCGACAAGGGTGCCGTGCGTGACAAGGCGATGCTCGACAAGCTGATGCCGTAAGCATCAGCGCGTACTGAAAAACACCCCGCAGGTCGGGGTGTTTTTTTGTCTGCCGCTTACAGGAGGTAAGGCTCGAACACGGTTCGAACATCCACCCGGGCCTTCAATTTCGCCGCCAACAGATAAAGCCCGGCGACCTTACGATGCAGGAACAGCACATCGACCGGCGGTGTGTGCCAGAAATCCCGGTCAGTCCCCAACTGCCACCCGGCATCGCGCAGCTGCAACGCCAGATCGGACGTGCCGAAATCGTAAGCGCCGTCATACCGCAACGGCTCGCAGGCCTTGATGATCAGGTCGATCAAAATCTCGCGATGACGCGGCAGGTTTTCACCCTGAAAATAACCCACCTCAAGCGCCTCTTTCTCCAGTGTCGTCCTGTCTGCGCGCAGTCCCGCATTAAGTAAACGGCGATAGGCCTGGGCGGTGTCCGGTGCATACAGTCGTGTGGCGCCGAAGTCGAGCAGCACCAACCGGCCGGTATCCTGCTGGTAGCGATAGTTGGCAAAGTTTGGATCGGTCTGCACGCGACCAAACTCGAAAACCTCGCGCAGTAACAGGCCAAACAGCAACGTGATGATCCGGTCACGCACTGGCTGAGAAGCCTGCTCCAGCGACTCCACGGCAACGCCATCGGCAAACGACATGACCAGAATATTTGATGTACTCCACTGCCCATGGGCATCGGGCACCAGAAAGTCGCTACTGTCGGCCAACAACTCCCCGAAAGCGCGCAAATGCTCGGCCTCCTGCAGGTAGTCGGCTTCATCCTGCAATTGACGCTTGCCCTCGTCGAGCAACGGTTTCACGTCCATTTCCTTTGGTAGCAGGCCCGACATGCGCAACAACGTCGCCACGTTGTCCACATCACTGGCGATGCTCTCGCGCACGCCGGGATACTGGACCTTGATCGCCAGACGTTGACCGTCCTTGCTGACGGCCTCATGCACCTGGCCGATAGACGCGGCCGCCAGCGGTGCGAAGGAGAAACGCTCAAAGCGCGTTTCCCAGCCTTTGCCCCAGGCCTCGTTGAGGACCATCACCAATTGGCTCATGGGCATCGGACTCGCTTCAGAGCGCAGACGCGAAAGGACCTCACTAAGCTCTGGCGGCAACAGATCACCGGCGTCCATCGACAACAGCTGACCCACTTTCATGGCGGCACCGCGCAGTTGCGACAACTGCTCGGTTACCCGGTGCACATTGCCTGGCGTCAGCAACAAATCACTGAGCGAGGGTCGTTTACCCTGCGCCCATTGCCGCGCACCTTCAGTCAGCACCGCACCCGCAACGCCCGTGGCCAGGCCGCCGAAGCGCATCAGTCTTGAAAGGCGACCGCTCGGTACAGGCGAAGAACCGGACACCGGGGGTTTCATGAGCCAATGGCTACAGTGATCGCGCCCAGCAGCAGGCAGAGACTGGCGACCAACGTCAAACGCAGACGCATCGGCAAATACCAGGCGGGCAGTGTCGCGGCTTTCGCCAGACGCCGGTCCTGCCAGTAGTGCGTGACGAAACCGAAAATCAACAGCAAAAGCCCCAGCGG
This sequence comes from Pseudomonas sp. KU26590, assembly GCF_026153515.1. Classification (NCBI taxonomy): domain Bacteria; kingdom Pseudomonadati; phylum Pseudomonadota; class Gammaproteobacteria; order Pseudomonadales; family Pseudomonadaceae; genus Pseudomonas; species Pseudomonas sp. KU26590. The sequence continues at coordinate 639,590 of NZ_CP110644.1, read as the reverse complement.
TGCCGGTAATAACAGAGCGGGCCAGGCGATCAGCGCCGGGATGACACTCCAGATGAACCGCTCGCGACACTGATCGGCACTCAAGCCTTGCAGGGTCATGGCGAACCCCCAATGCAGCGCGCCCACAAAGCTCAGGATCACGGCCCCGTAAGCGACCAGCGCTTGCGTCAAGAAAGGGCGGTATTCGACTGAAAACAAAATCAGCAACAGCAGCCCCACGAACGGCAGCAACCCCCCATAACCCAGCAGGGCGACATACCGTGGCGACGAAGACAGCGACGACGCTTTCATTTAAACCCCTTGCAGTCATTTACCAGGAAGACTATGGCTCAAAAGTGCAATCCTGTTTAGCTTCTCTTCGCTCGACCGGAAAAAGGACCTCGTCCTGTCACCCACTGATCAAGGCCTTGATCCATAGACACTGAGACCTTCACATGAGTACGTTGATCTATTGGTTCCGTCAGGACCTTCGGCTTGCCGACAACCCTGCTTTTACTCGCGCGTGTGAGCAGGCAGACACGTTGCTACCGGTTTACTGCGCGCCGGTGGCGACTTCAACGCCATGGGGATTCGAGCGTATTGGCGCCCACCGCGAGTATTTTGAGCAGACAGCGGCCAGCGCACTGGCCGGGCAGTTGAGCGCACGAGGCAGCGCGCTGATGCAGATTGAAGGCGATTCGGTTGAACGGCTTGTCGCCCTGGCTCACGATCTGAGTATCGATACGATCGTCTGCGAACGCATCGCAGCGCCGGAAGAAGAAGCTCAGGTGAAGGCCCTTCGCGCAGCGGGACTGACGGTGGAAGATCACTGGCAGTCGACACTGTTTACGCTGGATGAATTGCCCATGGCGGTCGAGGAGCTTCCCGACGTATTCAGCACCTTTCGGCGTCTTGTGGAAAAAGCCCACACCGCGGCGCGCGCTGTCATACCGACGCCAACGACAATTCCTGAGCTGCCCCGAGGCGTGAGCATCGAGCCGGTCACGCCGCACACGCCTCCACATCTCGACTCCCGCTCGGCGTTTCCTTATCAAAACCAGACGTTCCAAGGCGGCGAGCAGGCGGCCATTGAGCATCTGCAGCAGTATTTCCGCCGGGGTCTGGCGAACAGTTATAAAGCCACCCGCTACAACTTAAGCGCGGTGGACGACTCGACCAAGTTTTCGCCGTGGCTTGCACGCGGTTCGCTGTCAGCACCGCAGATTGATCAGGCGCTGAAGGCTTTCGAGGGCGAACACAGCGCCAACGACAGCACGTACTGGATCTATTTCGAGTTGCTCTGGCGTGATTACTTTCGCTTGTTACACCTCAAATACGGCCGCCTGCTGTACCGCGCCAGCGGCCTGAAAGGTGGCAGCGACCCGGGCCACAACCCACAGGGGTTTGCGCGCTGGTGTCGGGGTGAAACCGGAGAGGCGTTGATTGACGCTGGCATGCGGGAATTGGCGGCGACCGGCTATATATCTAACCGCGTGCGCCAGATCGTCGCCAGTTACCTGATCTTCGATCTCAAGGGCGATTGGCGCGCCGGGGCCGCGTGGTTCGAGGCGCAACTGGTGGATTACGACGTTTACAGCAATCAGGGCAATTGGCTGTACATCGCCGGCTACGGAACGGACCCGCGGGGCGGTCGACGCTTCAACACCACGAAGCAGGCCGACGAACATGATGCCGACGGCGCGTATCGCAGCTTATGGGCCTGACAAGGCGCGGCGCGGCAAATCGCCGTGCCGCGTCATGAGACGGCTTACTGAATCTCGTCCGGTTTGACGATCACCCAGTTCTTGTCCGCCGTGACCGGCAAACCCTCTTTGGCCTGAGCCTCGGCGTTGGTCTTCATCATGCCGTTGAGCTGGGTCATGTACTTGTCCTTGCGATTGACCCACAGATGAACGCCGCCTTTGCTGACGTCGACGCTGTGGAACAGCATGTAACCGTCGCTGGTAGGGGTGTCGCCGCCGACCAGCACCGGTTTTTTCCATTGATCGATGTAGGTCAGAATCGCCGCCTGCTTGCCGGCCATCCAGGTTGCCGGGGTCCACAGGTAAGGCGTCAGCTCAAGGCCGAGGTTGGCTTTCTCATCGTATTTGCCGGCGGTGATCTGCTTGCGCGCGGTGGTCAGTTCGCCTGTCTCGCGGTTCTTCAGCAGCGTGGTCACACCGATGACGTTCTGCGGCTTCACGTTGTAGCCGTACTTGGGATCAGCGGCGACCATGCGCACCAGCTCTTCGGAGGCCGCGGTCATCACATAGACCTCAATGCCGTTTTCCATCAGCTTGTTGTACAGCTCGGCCTGACCGGTGAAGACCTTAGGCGGCTGCACCTCGATGGTCTTGACCACGTCGCCTTCGTAGTACGTGCTCGGCACAGGTTTGCCCGAGGCCATCAGCTCGTCGACGTAGCCTTTGAGTTCCTTGAGGGTGAAGCCGGAGAACACTTGCGCGACCCACGGATAGCAGACCATGTCGTCGATTTCGCAGAGCCGGTAGTAATAGCTGAACAGGCTTTCCTTGTGCTCAGCGGTGTCCTTGAACGGGATGAGCTTGAGGGAAGGATCGAGCGTGTCGCGGGTGATCAGCCCTTTGTTTTCCATGAACGGCAGCAGCGACTCTTCCAGGTCGTAGCGGTAGCTGGTGTTGTCCATGTCGAAAACGGCGAAGTTACCTTTGTTGGCGTTGGCCGCAATCATGGCGTTGAGCTGCTTGGCCGCAGGCGCGGGCCAGTGGGTCAGTTCAGTGGCAAACGCCTGTCCGGCAAGGCCCAGACACAGCGCGGTGGCCAATAATGTTGGTACGAATTTCATGGTGATCTCCTCCCCTTTTTTGGTTCGAGGAGGACCCTAACAAAAAGCCATGACTGTTTCGATGCGTCCGCGACAGTATCCGTTCTCATGGCGTCACCTTGATCGCCATTTGCGACAGATGACAGGAAAACGACGTTTTTGTGACAATGCTTACCCTTCTCAAATCTGTGGGAGCCGGCTTGCTGGTGAAAGCGGCGTGTCAGGCGATTGGTGGATGGCAGACACAACGCAATCGCGGGCAAGCGCGCTCCTACAGTTGACCGCGTTCACCCTGTAGGAGTGAGCTTGCTCGCGATGGCGATATCAGGCCCGTTCCCATACCTCGAAACTGTACGCAGGCTTGTCGTCCAGTGCCGGGTTCTCTGTATTCGAGACCAGCGTCCACTGGCCCTCGTCAAACTCCGGAAACCACGCGTCGCCTTCAGGACTCAACGCCACGCGGGTGAGGTACAGGCGGTCAGCGTGCTCGAGGGCTTGGCCGTAAAGCTGGGCGCCGCCAATCAGCATCACTTCGCTGACACCTTGCTCGCCCGCCCACTCTTCAGCGCGATTCACCGCTGCTTCAAGAGAGGTGAAAACCTCGGCGCCCTCAAGCTGCAAATCCTGTTGGCGCGTGACCACCAGATTCAACCGGCCCGGCAGCGGACGGCCGAGTGAATCCCAGGTCTTGCGACCCATGATGATCGGCTTGCCCAGCGTCGTCGCCTTGAAATATTTGAAGTCCCCCGGCAGGTGCCAGGGCATGGAATTGTCGACGCCTATGACCCGGTTTTCAGCGAGTGCGGCGATCAGGCTCAGCGGGAGATTTTTTTTCATGGCGCGAGGATATCAGAGCGCCCTGCCCCAGCACATTCGCTCGCCACGCGGTCCAAGCACCGATACCCGTTCGCTGCGCGATCGCAGCCACACCGGTTATGCTCACCTACGACTTTACCGACGAGACGCCGCGTGACTGCACTGACTCCCCTTGATGAACTCTGGCTGACCGAAGCCGTGCGCCTGCGTGAAGAACACGCCGGCGCGCTTGAAGATGAGGAAGCCACCCGCCGCGCACGCGCCAGCGGGGGCGATCTGCAAACCCGGATCAAACACCGCGCCCTATGGCTTGCCGAACGTGACGGCATGCTCAAGGCTTTGCACCACTGGAAACAAGGCGCACGCCTTGCGCTGATCCTGCTGGCGGTTTTCGCGGTGGTCAGCGGCGCCGGACTGGCGTTCGCGGCATTGGGCGACGGACAGACGCCCGTCAATGTGTTCTGGGCGTTGGGCAGCCTGCTCGGGCTTAACCTGATTCTGCTGGCAAGCTGGGCCATGGGCCTGCTCTTCGCCGGAGAAAGCACCGCCGGCCTCGGTCGCCTCTGGATGTGGCTGAGCGAGAAACTGGCGCGCGACGCCCAAGCCGCGCAACTGGCCCCCGCGCTGATTTTGCTCCTGCAACGCAGACGTCTGAATCGCTGGGTGCTGGGCATCTGCGTCAACGGCCTGTGGCTGCTCGCCCTGCTCAGCGCCTTGACGCTGCTGCTGTTGCTCATGGCGACAAGGCGCTACGGCTTCGTCTGGGAAACCACGATTCTGGGCAGCGACACCTTTGTCAGCCTGACCCGAGGCCTGGGAGCGATCCCCTCGCTTCTCGGTTTCAGCGTGCCCACCGAGTCGATGATCCGCGCCAGCGGGGACAACGCGCTGGCCATCGAAAACGCACGTCAGGCCTGGGCGGGATGGCTGGTCGGCGTGCTGGTGGTGTTCGGCATTTTGCCGCGTCTGCTGCTGACGACGCTGTGTTACCTGCGTTGGCGCGTGGGTCGACGAGGGTTGGCACTGGATCTGAGTCACCCCGGTTTCGTAGAGCTGCGCGAGCGCCTGATGCCCAGCAGCGAACGGCTGGGCATCAACGATGCAGCGCCTCCTGAGCTTCACGCGGTCACCACCGGTCCGTCGGCGAGCGAAAGCCAGGGCGCGCTGGTAGTCGCCATCGAGCTGGACAATCAGCAGCCGTGGCCGCCCGCGCTTTCCGACAGCGTGGTGAACGCCGGCATTCTCGACTCCCGGGAATCACGGCGTACGCTGCTCGACCAATTGACACGCTATCCGCCCGCGCGCCTTGCCATCGCCTGCGACCCACGTCGCTCGCCGGACCGCGGCAGCCTGGCGTTGATTGCCGAACTCGCGCGATGCGCCACCGCGACGCGCATCTGGCTATTGCCTGCCCCCGCAGGACAGGCTCTGGACGCCGACCGACTGGAAGACTGGCACACGGCGTTGCAGCAGCTTGAACTGACCTGGACCGACAGCGCGCCAGTGACCTGGCTGGAGAGCGGACATGACTGACAAGGACGCGATTCGCCCGCTGAAACTGGCCGTGGTTGGCCACACCAACGTCGGCAAAACCTCGCTGTTGCGCACGCTGACGCGCGATGTCGGCTTCGGCGAAGTCTCCCACCGCCCGAGCACCACCCGGCACGTCGAAGGCGCGCGTTTGTCGGTGGACGGCGAGGCGTTGCTGGAGCTGTACGACACGCCCGGCCTGGAAGACGCCATCGCCCTGATCGACTATCTTGAGCGGCTGGACCGACCCGGCGAACGGCTCGATGGCCCGGCGCGGCTCGGGCGTTTTCTTGAAGGCAGCGAGGCGCGCCAGCGTTTCGAGCAGGAAGCAAAGGTGCTGCGCCAGTTACTCGCCTCCGACGCCGGCCTGTACGTGATCGACGCGCGGGAGCCGGTGCTTGCCAAGTACCGCGACGAGCTTGCCGTGCTTGCCAGTTGCGGCAAACCGTTGCTGCCCGTGCTCAATTTTGTCAGCAGTTCGCAGCAGCGCGAACCGGACTGGCGTGAAGCGCTGGCGCGTCTTGGCCTGCATGCGCTGGTGCGCTTTGACAGCGTCGCCCCGCCCGAAGATGGCGAACGCCGTCTGTATGAAAGCCTCGCCCTGTTGCTGGAAACCTCACGGGGAAGACTTGAGCGTCTTATCGCAGATCAACAGGCGCAGCGTGAAGCCCGCAAGCAGAGCGCAGCCAGACTGATCTCCGAACTGTTGCTGGACTGCGCAGCCTGCCGCCGAAGTGTTGCGACGGATTCCGGTCAGGTGCAGGCCGCCATCGACGATTTGCGCAAAGCCGTGCGCCAGCGCGAACAGCGTTGCGTCGAATCGCTGCTCAAGCTCTACGCGTTTCGTCGTGAAGACGCCTCGGCCAGCGACTTACCGTTAATGGATGGCCGCTGGGGCGATGATTTGTTCAACCCCGAAACCCTGAAGTTGCTTGGCGTGCGCGTGGGTAGCGGTATCGCTGCGGGCGCGGCGGCAGGTGCGGGCGTGGACTTGCTGGTCGGCGGCATCACACTGGGTGCGGCGGCACTGGTCGGCGCGATTGCCGGCGGCGCTCTGCAAACAGCGCGCAGTTACGGCGGCCGGCTGATGGACAAGTTCAAGGGTCAGCGCGAACTGACGGTCGACGATGCGGTGCTGCGACTGTTGGCGCTGCGCCAACGCCAGTTGCTGCAAGCGCTGGAGGTGCGCGGCCATGCTGCAATGGAGAGCATCAAGCTGACCGCCCCGCTGGACAAGACCTGGCGCGAAGGCAAGCTGCCGGAGGCGCTGCACAAGGCGCGGGCGCATCCGCAATGGTCGTCGCTGAATCCGGGGGCAAAGCTGAACCAGAGCGAGCGGCAGGAGCAAGTCGAGGCGTTGGCGAAGACCGTGCTGGTCTGAGATGAGCGGCAGGAATGATCTGCCCGGCAGCAGCCGACAGTCGCTCCGATGATTTTGCGGTAGGGGAATTGCGCGTGGACCGGTATGATCCCGCGCCCGATACACCCGGAAGCACACGCGCATGAAACCCACCTTGATCGCCGCTGCAGAACTCGACCGCATCGAGACCTGGCAGAAATACTCCAGCTATATGTGCGGAGGCTGCGTTTCCAGCTGCTGCACGCTGCCTGTGGAAGTGAAGATCAAGGACCTGATCCGCATAGGCATCGTTGACGAGTTCGAACAGGGTGATAACCCGAAGAACATCGCCAAGCGGTTGCAGAAGGACGGGATCGTCGAGCGCTTCAACCAGAAGTCCGGGATCTTCACCCTCCAGCGCATGAGCAACAACGACTGCCTGTACCTGGATCGCAAGAGCCGTCTGTGCACGATCTACGACAAGCGCCCTGACACCTGCCGCAACCACCCGAAGATCGGCCCGCGCCCGGGTTACTGTGCGTACAAGCCAAAGGAAGTCGTGCGCGAAAGCACCGGCACGCTGAATTCGAACTCCGGCCGGGTGCCGTTGAAGTTCTAAAGCTCTATAGGGGTCGCGTACGCCTTCCCGGCTAAAGCCGGTCCTACCAAAGGCGCGCGGGCTTCAGTGGGACCGGCTTTAGCCGGGAAGACGCCGTTTGGAGCGCCATAGGCTTGCGGCACCGACATCGGCTAAACCAAACCCACACAAACAAAAACGCCCCCGGCCTTTCGACCGGGGGCGTTTTTTTACGGCTGACTAAACGTTAATCAGTTGCCGCTTTTCTTGGCAGCGCGGGTACGCTCGCTTTCGCCAAGAATTTTCTTACGCAGGCGGATCGACTTCGGCGTCACTTCGCACAGTTCGTCTTCTTGAACGAACTCGAGTGCTTGTTCCAGCGTGAAGCGGATAGGCGGAACCAGAGCGATGGTTTCGTCTTTACCGGAAGCACGCATGTTGTCGAGCTTCTTGCCTTTGGTTGGGTTGACGCCCAGGTCGTTGTCGCGGCTGTTGATGCCGACGATCTGACCTTCGTACACGTCTTCGCCGTGACCCAGGAACAGTTTACCGCGAGCTTGCAGGGTTTCCAGCGAGTAAGTCAGAGCCTTACCGGTCGCAACCGAAACCAGCACGCCGTTCTGACGGCCGGACATGTCGCCGGACTTCATCACGTCGTAACGGTCGAAGATCGAGGTCAGGATGCCTGCACCGGAGGTCAGGGTCAGGAACTCGTTACGGAAGCCGATCAGGCCACGTGCCGGGATGTTGTACTCAAGGCGAACACGGCCCTTGCCATCCGGAACCATGTTGGTCAGATCGCCCTTACGGATACCGATCTGTTCCATGATTGCGCCCTGGGACTCTTCCGGCAGGTCGATGGTGACGTTTTCGTACGGTTCGTGCTTGACGCCATCAACCATGCGGATGATCACTTCAGGACGACCAACACCCATTTCGAAGCCTTCGCGACGCATGGTTTCGATCAGTACCGAGAGGTGCAGCTCACCACGGCCCGAGACCTTGAACTTGTCAGCGGTGTCGCCTTCTTCAACGCGCAGAGCAACGTTGTACAGCAGCTCCTTGTCCAGACGCTCTTTGATGTTACGGCTGGTGACGAACTTGCCTTCTCGACCGCAGAAAGGCGAATCGTTGACCTGGAAGGTCATGGATACGGTAGGTTCGTCGACGGTCAGCGGCTTCATCGCTTCAACATTCTGTGGGTCGCACAGGGTGTCGGAGATGAACAGCTCTTCGAAGCCGCTGATGCAGACGATGTCGCCGGCAGCAGCTTCTTCTACGTCTACACGGTGCAGACCGTGGTGACCCATCAGCTTCAGGATACGGCCGTTACGGCGCTTGCCGTTGGCGTCGATCGCCACAACCTGGGTGTTCGGCTTGACCTTGCCACGGGCAATACGGCCAACGCCGATGATGCCCAGGAAGCTGTTGTAGTCCAGTGCCGAGATTTGCATCTGGAACGGACCATCACGGTCGACTTTCGGCGCAGGTACGTTGTCGACGATCGACTGGTACAGCGGCGTCATGTCTTCGGCCATGGCGGTGTGTTCCAGACCGGCAATACCGTTCAGCGCAGAAGCGTAAACGACTTTGAAGTCCAGCTGTTCTTCGGTGGCACCCAGGTTGTCGAACAGATCGAAGATCTGGTCCAGAACCCAGTCCGGACGCGCGCCCGGACGGTCGACCTTGTTGATGACCACGATTGGACGCAGGCCGGCTTCGAACGCCTTCTTGGTCACGAAACGGGTTTGCGGCATAGGGCCGTCTTGAGCGTCGACCAGCAGCAGAACGGAGTCAACCATCGACATCACGCGCTCTACTTCACCACCGAAGTCGGCGTGGCCCGGGGTGTCAACGATGTTGATGTGGTAGCCATTCCAGTTGATCGCGGTGTTCTTCGCGAGAATGGTGATACCGCGCTCTTTTTCCTGGTCGTTGGAGTCCATCACGCGTTCGTCGTTGAGCTCGCCGCGTTCCAGGGTGCCCGATTGACGCAGAAGCTTGTCAACGAGGGTAGTTTTACCGTGGTCAACGTGAGCAATGATGGCGATGTTGCGTAGATTTTCGATCACTTGTGTATCTCGATCAGAGGATTCGGTCAGCTGCCTGATTGTAGGCAGCTATGAACGGTAGAGCCGGCGAAAGCCGTTACGGCTGACGACTGGTGTCGGGGGGCCGGTGACGCAAGCCACAGGCAAACAGCCCCGGGCACTTAGCTCGGTCGATAAACGCGCACATTGGCATGCCCCTCACTGAGCAAATGATGAGCATGCAGGCGACTCATGACGCCTTTGTCGCAATAGAGCAGGTACTGGCGCGTGTCATCCAGTTCCTTGAAACGGCTGTTCAATGCAAAGAACGGCAGCGTTTGTACTTCAACGCCAGCCAGACCCAGCGGGCGGTCTTCAGCGTCATCCGGGTGACGGATGTCGATAACCACTTGCCCGGCCAGTGCCTGACTGACTTCTTCAATCTGAACGTCCTGCCCCAACTCTTCGATCACGCGATCTATCGGTACCAGACGAGCGTTTTCGAGCGCACGCTCAAGCACGGCCATGTCGAACGACTTTTCTTCGTGCTCGACCCGATTGCGCTTGGCGGCGGTCTTCGGATTCACCGAAATCACACCGCAGTATTCGGGCATGTGCCGGGCAAAATCGCCAGTGCCGATCTGATCGGCCAGGTCGATGATGTCCTGCTTGTGACTGGCGATCAGCGGTCGCAAGACCAGCTTCTCTGTCACGCAATCGATGACCGACAGGTTGGGCAGCGTCTGGCTGGACACCTGGGAAATCGCCTCGCCGGTGACCAGCGCGTCGATTTCCAGCCGGTCGGCAATGTTGCTCGCGGCGCGCAACATCATACGCTTCAATACTACGCCCATATGACTGTTATCGACTTTTCCGAGAATTTCTCCCAGAACTTCCTCGAACGGTACGCTGACGAACAGCACTCGCTGGGAGCTGCCGTACTTCTTCCAGATGAAGTGCGCGACTTCCATCACGCCCAGCTCGTGGGCACGTCCGCCCAGATTGAAGAAGCAGAAATGGCTCATCAGGCCACGACGCATGATCTGGTACGCCGCCACGGTGGAGTCAAAACCACCGGACATCAGGATCAGGGTCTGTTCAAGCGAACCCAGCGGATAACCGCCAATGCCGTTGTGCTGGCTGTGGATCACGAACAGACGCTGGTCCCGAATTTCGATTCTGACTTCGACTTCCGGCGCCTTTAGCGAGATGCCGGCGGCGTTGCATTCACGGCGCAGCCTGCTGCCGACGTATTTTTCAACGTCCATCGAGCTGAAGTCGTGATGACCGGCGCGCTTGCAGCGCACCCCGAATATCTTGCCGGGGATTGCATCGCCGAAGTGCAGCTTGCACTTCTCGTAGATGTCGTCCATATCGCCCAGCGGATACTGGTCAACCTGCAGAAAGTGCGTGATGCCAGGCATGCAGCTAAGGCGCACGGTCATCTCGTGCAGGGCTTTAACGTCTTCGACCTTTGTTTCGACCTCAAGGTTGTCCCACACGCCATCCACCACCAACGCCGGGTCCAGATCGCGGAGCACCGTACGGATGTTCTTGGCCAGCTGTTTGATGAAGCGCTTGCGCACAGGCCGGCTTTTGATAGTGATTTCTGGGAAGACTTTGACGATTAATTTCATGAAAACAGCGCGCTAGGTCCCGGTCGAAAAAGGGGGGCGCGGATTATAGCGGAAATTGCTCAAGGTTTAACCAGTTATCGTGCAGCCAATCGTCCGCGCACCAAAACAGCCCTGTATACAATTACTTGGCACTACAACGGTGCGCCCGTTTTCGAATATGCGACGTTTAACACGCTTAAAGGCAGGTATTCCCACGGAAAACCCAACACAGGGCACTGGCATGCAAATTGCTCCCTTGTGAGGCAGGTTGCCTTGGTCGAGTATCGCGCCCGGCATCACCCAAATTGAAGGGCCAACCACTACTCAGGCCCTAATCCACCCCGGAGGACAACATGTCGAAGTCGGTTCAACTCATCAAAGATCATGACGTTAAGTGGATTGATCTGCGCTTCACGGACACCAAAGGCACTCAGCACCACGTGACCATGCCGGCCCGCGATGCGCTGGAAGACGACTTCTTCGAAGTCGGCAAAATGTTCGACGGTTCCTCCATCTCGGGCTGGAAAGGCATCGAAGCCTCCGACATGATCCTGCTGCCGGACGACGAAACCGCCGTCCTGGATCCGTTCACCGAAGAGCCTACCCTGATCCTGGTTTGCGACATCATCGAACCGTCGACCATGCAAGGTTACGATCGCGACCCACGCGCCATCGCTCACCGCGCCGAGGAATACCTGAAGTCGACCGGCATCGGTGACACTGTATTCGCCGGCCCTGAGCCAGAATTCTTCATCTTCGACGAAGTGAAATTCAAGTCCGACATCTCCGGTTCCATGTTCAAGATCTACTCCGAACAAGGTTCGTGGATGTCCGACGCCGATATCGAAGGCGGTAACAAGGGCCACCGTCCAGGCATCAAAGGCGGCTACTTCCCGGTTCCACCGTTCGACCACGACCACGAAATCCGCACCGCAATGTGCAACGCTCTGGAAGAAATGGGCCAGATCGTCGAAGTTCACCACCACGAAGTGGCAACCGCTGGCCAGAACGAAATCGGCGTGAAATTCAACACGCTGGTTAAAAAGGCTGACGAAGTTCAGACCCTGAAATACGTCGTGCACAACGTTGCCGACGCTTATGGCCGCACCGCAACCTTCATGCCCAAGCCTCTGTACGGCGATAACGGTTCGGGTATGCACGTTCACATGTCCATCTCCAAAGATGGCAAGAACACCTTCGCAGGCGAAGGTTATGCCGGCCTGTCCGACACCGCTCTGTACTTCATCGGCGGCATCATCAAGCACGGTAAGGCCCTGAACGGCTTCACCAACCCGGCAACCAACTCGTACAAGCGTCTGGTTCCAGGCTTCGAAGCACCGGTCATGCTGGCCTACTCGGCCCGTAACCGTTCGGCTTCGATCCGTATTCCTTACGTCAACAGCCCTAAAGGCCGTCGTATCGAAGCACGTTTCCCGGACCCGGCAGCCAACCCGTACCTGGCCTTCGCTGCACTGTTGATGGCTGGCCTGGACGGCATCCAGAACAAGATCCACCCTGGCGATGCTGCTGACAAAAACCTGTATGACCTGCCGCCTGAAGAGGCTAAAGAGATCCCACAAGTTTGCGGCAGCCTGAAAGAAGCCCTGGAAGAGCTGGATAAAGGTCGTGCGTTCCTGACCAAAGGCGGCGTGTTCAGCGACGATTTCATCGACGCTTACATCGCGTTGAAATCCGAAGAAGAAATCAAAGTGCGCACCTTCGTACACCCACTGGAATACGAGCTGTACTACAGCTGCTGATCCAGTCGCGCCGGCGAAAGCCGCGTGAACAAGAGGCCTCCTTCGGGAGGCCTTTTTGCAATATGTGGAAAACAAACTTGGATCAAATGGCCTGAACCTCGTCTGCAATCAAACCGGACGTTACTCCACCCTCGAAGTAGCATCCTTGGCATTCACTACTGTATTCCAGCTCCAAACGAACCAGGAGCTAACGAAGGCGGAAACAACCTCTACCCAGCTTTACATTTTTGCGGAATCCCATTCGCACGCCTTTAACCGTGCCACAGTGGTGCCGCTGCTTTCATGCATATCAATTTCTCCGTTCAAGTCCAGTTGAATATGAACCTCAAACCAGCCGGGCGTGATACTCACACAGTGCCTTCGTCCTCCTGTATCTTTCCACCAGTTGAACTCCATAAAATAATCATCGCCCGGGAACAAGTGTCCCACATCATACGCTACACCCCCAGGTTTCATCCCACCCTTATAAATCTCGTCCTGAACATTCCATATATACCTAATCTCTCTTTCACCTTCGGCAGGATACCTAACCGTAACCGATGGCCAAATAGCTTTAAAAATCAGATTGCCAAATAATAAAATCAACAACGCGTAAAAAAACAATCTGAATTTCTTTTTAGGTTTGCTCACATTTATGCACCTGTGCTCCATCCCCCCAAAGAGCTGGCTCAAAGGCCAAAACTTCATCCATAATCAAACCGGCCGTTAATCCACCTTCCCAATATTCTCCAGCCAGCTTAATTCCAATGCTGATGGAGACTCTATCAGCGACATCATCCCACGACCGCAACGAAGTCCGAGGGGTGGCTGTAGCATGAGGCCCCGGAAGCTCCCATTCGTTCCCAGGCTTGTTCCACACCTCTTTTACTTTCCTGAGAGTGTCTGAGGCAATCTGCTCAAGGCCGGCACCGTCCAACAATGCACTTTCGGAAATCCCACCGATAGTCCCTACATACCCATAATGGATGTTCGACCATATATCGTAGTAATAGTCGTACTCACCGTGCTTATGCCAAACACCTCCGAAATTTTTACGGATTATCGGTTTATGATCCCATGGCCGATTCTGCCCCACCCGCTCGGTCCACAACGCAAACGCCTCAGCTTTTTTCCCTAGCTCGATGGCATTGAAGTTAGGCACATGCCCCATCGTCAGATAAAACGGCTGTTCAAAGTATTTTTTGGTCTCTTCTACCGCATCATAACTATTCAACTCCCTCATCTTCAAAACCGAAGGATGCCGAATATTGCCATTCATCTCATCGGCAATGTAACCGGCAAGTTCATGCATACGATCAGGATGAGGACAGCTTGCCGTCACGAGCACCGGTGCGACCGTGAAAGCCGGAGGTTGCTGGGCTGCAAACGGCGACATCGGCGACGCCGAGGATGATGATGTGAAAGGCACCTGCGATGTACGCGCCGTAGCAACTCCAGGTGAGCGCATAGAGGCCGTAGCGCTTTCATAGGTGTCGCTATCTATCGAGTGCAGCAGCTTGGACTTGCATGGACACCCACTAAAACTGTCAAGCGTGCCAGCCACTCGCCGTCCGTGATAGGTAAAGTAATCAATACCGCCAGTAACTTTGTATGTACTGCCGTCCTTGCCGCAGCTCACGGGATCATCTTCACAAATACGCTCGTATCCATTGAGCGTAAAGCTAGGTGAACCCGCCAGAATTTCTCCGCCGCACGAAGTTTTGTCGCCCCGTACAAGAAAATAACCTTCCATTTTTTATTACTCTCCTTTGATGGGTTATACATCCTTCCAACCTGGAGGCGCTGCCCTAAGAACGTGAGTTCGCCTCAGCAGATCTCGCATCGCCGGTATGCAACACAAACCGGAATGCAGCCAAATCCGATTGATTGTCATCCTTGATGAACAGTTAAAGTGTCCTGGCATCCCACCAACCACGTCAGATAACGCTGATACAGAAGGAGGGCTTTTCTGTCAGATACAGTCAGCATCCAAGTAGGTAAATGAACGCCAAGTTAGCGGATAGCGACTAACTGATCTGTGGGACGAATCCGATTTTGTGTGTGATTGAACAAACGTCCTTCGGGATGTCTTTATTGTTACCGAGCGTATTTTTCGGTCGCTATAAATATGTACCGCAGATGGGAATGACGCTTCCGGCAACCTTGTGTTTTCTGCTGTTCAAAAAGCACAAGGATTTCGCTCATGTTCAATATCACCCCCGCTTGCCTGCTGCTGGCAATGATTGCCCTTGGCGGATGCGCCACCGCCCAACCGCCCAGCTCCGTTCCGGTATCAACGGTCGAGTCCACCGTTCTGCTCAAAAGCTCAAGTTCCTGGGATGGAACGGCCTATGACGCCTACCCGGTCGGCAAGCCTGAGCTGACCGTCCTCAACATCAAGATCCCCGCCAACACCGCACTCAAATGGCACGAGCACCCGATGCCCAATGCGGCCTATGTCGTGTCCGGCAATCTCACGGTGGAAACCCGCGAAGGCGGCAAATCGATCCTGCTCAATCCAGGCGATGTGCTGCCTGAAATGGTCGACAGGCAGCATCGTGGCCTGACGGGAAACACCGCAGTGGAGCTCGTCGTTTTTTACGCCGGAACACCGGGAATGCCACTTTCTACCAGCCAAAGTGTTAAACAATGATCGCTTGGTCATACGTGAGGACATAACAATGCTTAAACAGCTCCAACTCGCTGCCTTAGCCTGCGGCCTGATGTCGACCGGCCTTCACGCGGCTCCTGCTCAGCAACCTCCTGCGCAGCTTCAGCCGCTCATCGCGGCCATGGAGCAAAGGCTGGAAATCGCCAATGACGTGGCGCGTAGCAAATGGCACAGCGGCAAGCCGGTGCAGGACAGTGAGCGCGAGCGCCAGGTGATCCAGAACGCCGAATCACGGGCGGGCGAATTCAAGCTGGCCGCAGACGACGTGCGCGATTTCATGACCGCCCAGATGGAAGCCAACAAGATGGTGCAATACGCGCGCATCGAGCAGTGGCGTGAAACCGGACACTCCCCGGAGAAACCCGAATCCAGTCTCACCGATGGCATACGGGGTCGGCTGGATACGCTGCTGCCGGTGTTGATGCAAAGTTACTCGGCGTTTCAGCCTTACCGCAGCGATGCCAAATGCCTAGGGTGGGTGCAGTCGGGAATCCAGCGACAGGCCAGTGATCCTGTCATCGTGACCGCGCTGCAACGGGCCACAGGCGACCTTTGCCGGACCACGGCAGGCCAGTGAGCAGGCGCGCAGATCCGTTTCTCAAATGACACCGTCGATCAGTATTCCTCTATGCTGACCCGTGCCGCGCCATGCATTCAGCGCGGCACCATTGTGGGTTGTCCTGATCGCTGCACTGGAGTGTTCATGCGTCAATGTCTCGCCCTTCTGTTGCTGGTGTTCGCACTGCCCGCCGCCGCGCAGATCTACAAATACACCGATGCCTCCGGGAACACGGCGTACAGCAATCAGCCGCCGAACGGCACCAAAGCCGAAACCGTCGAGTTGCCGCCACTCAACAGCGTGGAGACCGTCGTGCCTGCCGCGCCGCCTCCACTGCCCGCAACCCAGAACCAGAAACAAACCCAGAACCCGCAAAGCACCGCTGTCTATCAGGTGCTCGCGCTGAAAGACCTGCCTCAGGACGAAGCGCTCCGCGCCAACAACGGCTCGTTCACCGTTGGCGTCGCCATAGAGCCTCGTTTACAGCCCGGGCATGTGCTGCAATTGATTGTGGACGGCGCGCCCTACGGCCAGCCCACCAACATTCCGCGGCTGCAGGTCATGGAGCTTGAACGGGGCGAGCACAGCTTTTCGGTTCAAGTGCTGGAGAACCAGCGGTCCATCCAGCAAAGCGAGACGGTCAACCTGACAGTGCAGCGAGTCCATGTCGGCAGACCTTAAACACCTTTGCCGGTTGGCCGTTGCCCTGTGCCTGCTGCTCTGCGTGAGCCAGACCGTTTTGGCCGAGGTGTATACCTACGTCGATGCGGACGGCAATCGGGTCTTCACCGATCAGCCTCACCGCAATGCGAAGAAGGTCGACATTGCGCCGACCAACCGGGTCGACCAGCCCACGAAGGCGCCCAGTCGGGCATCCAAACCGAAGCCAGCGGCGAGTCCCATCTTTCATTACCAGTTGCTGCGCATTCTGGCGCCGGAGCCTGACAGCACGATCCGCGACATCGAGGGCAACCTGAACGTCACCGTCAGCAATGATCCCGAGCTGCAGCCAGATCACTTGTACCGATTACTGCTCGACAGCAAACCCTATGGCGAGCCGACGCGCAGCCCGGTTTTCCCGCTGACGAACATCGACCGTGGCACTCACCAGCTGTCCGTGGAGATCATTGATCAGTACGGGCGAGTGCTGGAGCGAACCCCCAATCAGCCCTTTCACCTGATACGCATCTCTCTGGCCCAGAAGCGACTCGCACAGCCCTGCAAAACCGAAGATTACGGCGTGCGCCCCGAATGCCCCATCAAGGACAAGCCGGAAGAAGAATCGAGCTTCTTTTCGTTTTTCCGCTAAACCCTGCCTGACCGGCTATGCTCTATTATGGTGCGCAACCTGAACGAGGTTTCGTAGAAAAAGCCCATTTTGGTTCGGCCGCTTGGAATCCATGCACTGTCGCCGGGCCTGCCGTCCAAAAAACGCTCGCAATTCCTCTATCCGCGCTTCTTTTCGGAGCCTTGGTTTGGTTTTTGCATTTTGTAATGAATGCGCGAGCACATCACACGTTTCAGCGGTTTCCATACGCTGGCAAAGACCAATCAGCGCCTGCACCCACGGCCCAGTCCGTGTGCATAGAGCCAAAAGAGGTCACCGGGATTCATGACTATCAGCGATGCGTTGCATCGGTTGTTACTCGACAACCTGACCACTGCCACGATTCTGCTCAACTCGGACCTGCGCCTCGAGTACATGAATCCTGCCGCTGAAATGCTGCTGGCCATCAGCGGTCAGCGCAGCCACGGACAATTCATCAGCGAGCTGTTCACCGAATCTGCCGAAGCGCTCAGCTCGCTTCGTCAGGCCGTCGAACAGGCCCATCCGTTTACCAAGCGTGAGGCCATGCTGACCGCTCTGACCGGCCAGACGCTGACGGTCGATTACGCCGTGACGCCGATCCTTTCCCAGGCCGAGACCATGCTGCTGCTGGAAGTCCATCCCCGTGATCGCTTGCTGCGGATCACCAAGGAAGAGGCTCAGCTGTCCAAGCAGGAAACCACCAAAATGCTGGTGCGTGGCCTGGCCCATGAAATCAAGAACCCCCTTGGCGGGATTCGCGGCGCCGCGCAGTTGCTGGCACGTGAGCTGCCGGAGGAGAGCCTCAAGGACTACACCAACGTCATCATCGAAGAGGCCGACCGTCTGCGTAATCTGGTCGACCGCATGCTGGGCTCGAACAAGCTGCCGATGCTGGCGATGACCAACGTGCACGAAGTGCTCGAACGCGTGTGCAGCCTTGTCGAAGCCGAGAGCCAGGGATGCATCACCATCGTGCGCGACTACGATCCGAGCATTCCCGATGTGCTGATTGACCGCGAGCAGATGATTCAGGCGGTGCTCAATATCGTGCGCAATGCCATGCAGGCGATCAGCAGCCAGAACGAGCTGCGTCTGGGCCGCATCAGCCTGCGCACTCGCGCCATGCGCCAGTTCACCATCGGCCACGTGCGCCATCGTCTGGTCAGCAAGATCGAAATCATCGACAACGGCCCCGGCATCCCGCCGGAGCTGCAAGAAACCATTTTTTATCCCATGGTCAGCGGCCGCCCGGATGGCACCGGGCTGGGCCTTGCCATTACCCAGAACATCATCAGCCAGCACCAGGGGCTGATCGAGTGTGATAGCCATCCTGGCCATACAACATTCTCGATCTTCCTGCCGCTGGAACAAGGAGCAGCGTCGACATGAGCCGTAGTGAAACTGTCTGGATCGTCGATGACGACCGTTCCATCCGCTGGGTACTGGAGAAAGCCCTGCAGCAAGAGGGCATGACCACGCAAAGTTTCGACAGCGCCGATGGCGTGATGAGCCGCCTGGCCCGCCAGCAACCGGACGTGATCATTTCCGATATCCGCATGCCCGGTGCCAGCGGCCTGGACTTGCTGGCGCGCATTCGCGAACAGCATCCGCGCCTGCCGGTCATCATCATGACCGCGCATTCGGACCTCGACAGCGCCGTGGCGTCCTATCAGGGCGGTGCCTTCGAGTACCTGCCCAAGCCGTTCGATGTTGACGAAGCCGTTTCGCTGGTCAAACGCGCCAATCAGCACGCTCAGGAGCAGCAAGGCCTGGCCGTTCCGCCCACCCTGACCCGTACCCCGGAAATCATCGGTGAAGCGCCGGCGATGCAGGAGGTGTTTCGCGCCATCGGCCGCTTGAGCCACTCCAATATCACCGTGCTGATCAACGGCGAGTCCGGGACCGGTAAGGAGCTGGTTGCCCACGCCCTGCACCGCCACAGCCCACGTTCGGCGTCGCCGTTCATTGCGCTGAATATGGCCGCGATTCCGAAAGACTTGATGGAGTCCGAGCTGTTCGGCCACGAAAAAGGCGCGTTCACCGGCGCGGCCAACCTGCGGCGCGGGCGTTTCGAGCAGGCCGACGGCGGCACCCTGTTTCTCGATGAAATCGGCGACATGCCGGCCGATACCCAGACCCGACTGCTGCGCGTGCTGGCCGACGGCGAGTTCTACCGGGTGGGCGGACACGTGCCAGTCAAAGTCGACGTGCGCATCATTGCGGCGACTCACCAGAATCTGGAAACCCTGGTCCAGGCCGGCAAGTTCCGCGAGGACTTGTTCCACCGCCTGAACGTGATCCGCATTCATATCCCGCGCATGTCCGACCGTCGCGAAGACATCCCGACACTGGCACGCCACTTCCTCAGCCGCGCTGCGCAGGAACTGGCGGTTGAGCCGAAGCTGCTGAAGACGGAAACCGAGGAATACCTCAAGCACCTGCCGTGGCCGGGCAACGTCCGCCAACTGGAAAACACCTGCCGCTGGATCACGGTGATGGCGTCGGGCCGCGAAGTGCATGTCAGCGATCTGCCGCCCGAACTGCTGAGCCTGCCGCAGGACGCTGCTCCGGTCACCAACTGGGAACAAGCACTGCGCCAATGGGCCGATCAAGCGCTGGCCCGTGGACAATCCAGCCTGCTGGACAGTGCTGTGCCGACGTTCGAACGCATCATGATCGAGACCGCGCTCAAGCACACCGCCGGCCGTCGTCGCGACGCCGCCGTGCTACTGGGCTGGGGCCGCAACACCTTGACCCGCAAGATCAAGGAGCTGGGCATGAAGATTGATGGTGGGGATGACGACGAGGGTGATGAGGGCTGAACGGCTTCAGACCTCGTGTGTTGATGGGCTAGACCAAAAATTGTAGGAGCCGGCTTGCTGGCGAACGGAACACTGTCAACGATAGAAACGTCGCCTGACATGTTGAGTTCGCCAGCAAGCCGGCTCCCGCAGCCCTAGCGTCACTCAGCCGAAGACGGCTTCTCCCACAAGTTGATTCCGCCTTCCACCGCAAACCGGTCGATCTCGGCCAGTTCTTCCTGACTGAACTCAAGATTGTCGAGGGCGCCAACGTTCTCGATGATCTGCTCCGGACGGCTTGCACCGATCAGTGCGGACGTGACGCGCGGATCGCGCAGCGTCCAGGCCAGGGCCATTTGCGCAAGGCTCTGACCACGACGCTTGGCAATCTCGTTCAGCGCACGCACGTGCTCGATGTTCTGCTCCGACAAATGCGCCGCCTGGAGCGAGCCGCCACCGGGACGGTTGACTCGTGCATCCTTAGGAATGCCGTTCAGGTATTTATCCGAGAGCAGACCTTGGGCCAGTGCGGTGAACGCGATGACGCCCGAGCCGAGTTCTTCGGTGGTGTCCAGCAGGTCTTTTTCGACCCAGCGATTGAGCAGGTTATAAGCCGGCTGATGAATCAGCAGCGGCACTTTCCACTCCTTCAGCAGGCCTGCGATTTCCCGGGTTTTGGCGCCCGAATACGACGAAATCCCGATATACAGCGCTTTGCCCTGCTGCACGGCAGTGGCCAGTGCGCTCGCGGTTTCTTCCAGCGGGGTGTCCGGGTCGAAGCGGTGGGAATAGAAAATATCAACGTAGTCCAGGCCCATGCGCTGCAGGCTCTGGTCGAGGCTGGCGAGCACGTACTTGCGCGATCCGCCGCCCTGACCGTAAGGCCCCGGCCACATGTCCCAGCCGGCTTTGCTGGAAATAATCAGCTCGTCGCGGTACTGCCTGAAGTCTTCTTTGAGCAGGCGGCCGAAGTTGATCTCGGCACTGCCGTAGGGCGGGCCATAGTTGTTGGCGAGGTCGAAGTGGTTGATACCCAGATCGAAGGCCGTGCGCAGCATGGCGCGCTGGGTGTCGATCGGCGTGCTGTCGCCGAAGTTGTGCCAAAGCCCCATGGAGAGCGCTGGCAACACCAGGCCACTGCGGCCTACGCGACGATAGGGAATGCGTTCATAACGGTTTTCGGCAGCGATGTAAGTCATCCAGTCCTCTCTTTCTTGTATGGAAGTCAGGTCACATAACGAACCCGTGAGATTACTCGGATTTCCGTACGGTGAGGGGGTTCAAGCAAGTGGACGAATGCCACCCCTTCAGTGCAGGTAGGCAGCGATGCGCCTTCTATTGTTCGCTTTGATCGAACAACGAAGGCATTTTTGGGGCATTTATCAGGGCGCCCTGGCGTGTGAAGCTGCATGCACTTTCACATGAATCGGAGACTCACCATGACGCAGTCAACGCCAGACACCCCTCGCCCTGTCGCCATCGTCACCGGTGCCTCCCGTGGCATCGGCGCGCAAATAGCGCGGCGGTTGAGCCGTGACGGCTTTGCGGTGGTCGTGAATTACGCCAGCAGCGCGGCAGAGGCCAACGCCCTGGTTGCGCAGCTCCATGCCGATGGGGGTCAGGCCATCGCGATCAAGGCTGACGTTGCCAAGGCCGACGAAGTCCGTGCGTTGTTCGAGCAAACGGAAACGCAGTTGGGCAAGGTGGATGTGTTGGTCAATAACGCGGGCGTCATGAAGGCCTTGCCGCTGGCAGACACCAGCGATGAGCAGTTCGATCAGGCGTTTAATATCAATACCCGAGGCACCTTCAACACGCTGCGTGAAGCGGGCGCCCGGATGAACGATGGAGGCCGCATCATCAATTTCTCCACCACTGCGCTGGCGTTGAACCTGCCGGGCTACGCGATTTATAACGCGACCAAGGCGGCGGTCGAGGCCTTCACCCATGTGTTCGCCAAGGAGTTACGCGGGCGGAATATCACCGTGAATGCGGTTGCACCGGGGCCGGTGGCCACCGAGCTGTTCCTGCAAGGCAAAAGCGAGGAGCAAATCCAGCACTTCGCCAACATGCCGCCGTTGCAGCGGCTGGGGCAGCCGGAAGACATCGCCAGCGTCGTGTCCTTCCTTGCCGGCCCGGATTCAGGCTGGGTGAATGGTCAGGTGCTGCGAGCCAATGGTGGGTTGGCGTAAAAAACGAGGCTGTAGAAGCGCGCGTGCCCGCGAAGATTTCGTGTCAGTCCCCGGTGAGGTGACCGACACGACGCCGTCGCGGGCACGCGTGTTCTTACAAAACAATCAGCCTCAACGCACCAGGTGCAGGAACTGCATATGGCGTTCGTACTGGTCGAGGATGTCGTTGATGACCTGTTCCTTGGTGTAGCCCACCAGGTCGTAGTCCTGACTCCCTTCGCTCAAATGCACTTCGGCGCGGTAGTAGCGGCGGTTGTTCAGCTGCTTGGAGCCCATGCCGCCGCGTGCGAAGGACGGCGTGAAGTAGCCACGCATGGTCACCTGGTACACGAACGGACGCTCTTCACCGTGGCCGATTTCCAGGCCCACGGTGTCGTTGGCCGGATCCGGCTGGGTCACGACGGTCAGGCCCTTCTCGACGAACACTGCCGTCACTTCTTCAATCGCCGGGCGCACGGTCTGATCCAGGAAGCGGTAAACCTCATCGCGCGACGGGAATGCCACCGCCTGGGTCAGACGCTGACGCCAGCCGCCACGCCGAGCTCCGGAAACCGGTGCCAGTGAATACAGCTGCGCGATTTTGCGCTGGGATTCCATGTAGAACGCCTTGTGCAGCCCCCACATCATCAGCAGCAGAATCAGCGAGAATGGCAACGAAGTCAGCACCACCGCAGACTTCAGCGCATCGATGCTGCCCGAGAACAGCAGGCCGCTGGTGATCAGCGCGGTCATCACGCCCCAGAACACGCGCAACCATTTCGGGCCGTCTTCGTCCGGGCTGCCGCCTTTGGCGGACAGCGTCGACAGCACCACGGTGCCGGAGTCGGCCGAGGTTACGAAGAACACGAAGCTAATGAACACTGTTACGGCAATGACCGTCCGGCTCCACGGATAGGTTTGGAGCATCAGGTACAGGGTCATCGAGGGATCGTCGATGGCCGACTGGCCCAATGCAGCCATCCCGTGGTTCAGCACCAGGTCGATTGCGCTGTTACCGAAGATCGACATCCAGGCCAACGTAAAGCCCAACGGGATCAGCAGCACGCCACAGACGAATTCACGAATGGTGCGGCCACGGGAGATACGCGCAATGAACAGACCCACGAACGGCGACCAGGCAATCCACCACGCCCAATAGAACACGGTCCAGCCGCCCAGCCAGTCACTCGGGCCGTCGTACGCATACACGTCGAAGCTCTTGACCGGCAATGCGCCGAGGTAATCGCCGATGTTCTGCACCAGCGTATTAAGCAGGTGCTGCGTGGGTCCGGCAAACAACACGAACAGCAGCAGCGCGCAGGCCAGCAGCATGTTGATGTCGGACATGACGCGCACGCCCTTGTCGACGCCCGCGATGGCCACCAGGATGGCCGCGCCCATCATCAGGGTAATCAGACCGACCTGAATCCATTGGGTGTGCGGCACGTTGAACAGGTAGTCCAGCCCGGAATTCAGGTGCAGTACGCCAAAGCCCATGTCGGCGCCGAGGCCGAAGATGGTGGCGATGATGCCGAAGCCGTCGACCGCATAGCCGATCGGGCCGTTGATGCGCTTGCCAATCATCGGATACAGCGCTGAACGCAATGCCAGCGGCAGGTTATGGCGATACGCGAAGTAGGCCAGCGCCATGCCGACGAACGCGAACACGCCCCAACCGTGCAGGCCCCAATGCAGAAACAGCAGCTGCATGGCCTGACGCGCCGATTGGGTGGTCCCGCCTTCGCCTTGCGGCGGCGCCAGCATGTGGGTCAATGGTTCGGACACACAGAAGAAGAACAGCGTGATGCTGATCCCGGCAGCGAACAGCATGCCAGCCCAGGACAGGTAGCTGAACTCGGGTTCGTCGTGGTCAGCGCCAAGCTTGATCTTGCCGTAGCCTGAAATCGCGGTGACAACCACAAACAGCAGATACAGGGTCATGGCCAGCATGTAGTACCAGCCAACGGTGTTGGCGGCCCAGTTCTGCGCGGCGAGCAACCAGGCGCCCGATGCTTCCGGGAAGGCGACGACCACCAGTCCGAAGATCAGAATGAAGCTGGCGGCAAAGTAGAAAACAGGGCCGTTCATGCGAACGGGCGAGCTGCTTGGAGCGCTTGAATTATTCATATGAATACCGCCGCGCGGGCGAGGGGATCGATCATGCAACGTGTATGCGGCAAAGGTAGGCCTCCTGAGATCAGCGGGCAGCGAACCACCGGTTTAACTTGATTGAACGTTCAATTAAAGCACGAAAAGACCGCCAGAGACTAATGCACAGTGGCGTGACGCTCTCTCAGGCGAGGGTAGGACGGACGACGAAAGCCTTTCGTTCCGTGGGTTTTGGAGGGTTTTTAGAGCGATGAAGAAATTGTGGGAGGCATCAGCGATATGACGACTGACGCCTTTCCGGCTAAAGCCAGTCCTACGAAGCGTACGCGATCGATTCGTGGGACCGGCTTCAGCCGGGAAGAGGCCAGTGTGCGCGCCGTTGGATTTGGGATATGAACGGCTACTTCGGACAGCCGTCCTCGTGCTGAAGACTCGCCTGATTGACGTTGCTGCCCGCCGGGACGCCGCGGGTCAGCCACACGTTGCCGCCGATGGTCGAGCCCTTGCCAATGGTGATGCGACCCAGAATTGTGGCACCGGCATAGATCACTACGTCGTCTTCGACGATCGGGTGGCGCGCATGGCCTTTCAGCAACTGACCATCCTCATCGGACGGGAAGCGTTTGGCGCCCAGCGTGACGGCCTGATAAATGCGCACGCGCTCGCCGATGATTGCCGTCTCGCCAATCACCACGCCTGTTCCGTGATCAATAAAGAAGCTCGGGCCGATTTGCGCGCCGGGATGGATGTCGATGCCGGTCGCAGAATGGGCGAGTTCGGCGCTGATGCGCGCCAGCAGCGGCAAACCGTTGTGATAAAGATGATGGGCCAGACGGTGGTGAATCACCGCCAGAATGCCCGGGTAGCAGAGCAGCACCTCGTCAACACTGCGCGCGGCGGGGTCACCGTGATACGCCGCCAGCACGTCAGTGTCGAGGATGCGGCGAATCGTCGGCAGCGCACTGGCGAAATCCTGAATCAGCCGTTCCGCATGCACATCCGCGCAACTGGCATCCTGGCCTTTCTGCCGGGCGGCGTAGCGCAGCTCAAGCCGCGCTTGATCGAGCAACGAATTCAGCGCCACGTCGAGGGTATGCCCAACGTAGAAGTCCTCGCTCTCTTCGCGCAGGTCCACCGGGCCCAGCCGCATCGGAAACAGCGCGCCGCACAGCGCATCGAGAATGTCGCGCATGGCTTCGCGCGAAGGCAGCTCGCGGCCGCCCTTCTCTCCGCTGATTCGGCCGTTGCTGGTACGCCAGTCATCACGCGCGGCGCGCAATTCACCCACAATCCGCTGCAACTGCCAGTGGCCGGTCACGCCCTCGGCGCAGGATTCCGGGGACAGGTCGGGAATAGTGCTCACGCAGATTTCTCCTCAATTCAACGGCGAGTCAGGCTGTAACGGCCGAAGTGGAATCACTCTACGACATCCCTTCGCGGCAAAAAAATAACTATTTTTGTGGGGCTTCTGCTCAGGGGATGAAGGACGGCGGGCGGTTGCCCTGTGGGAAACGTCTGCCTATAGTCCTGCGACTCAATTGCAGACCTGTCGACGCCACCATGATCAAACAACAGCTCGCCCGTTTTAATCGTCTGGAATTGCTCGTCGGCCCGACGCCCTTTGAAAAGCTCGAACGCCTTTCGACCTGGGCCGGCCGCGACATTTACGTGAAACGCGACGACATCACGCCGTTGGCCATGGGCGGCAACAAGCTGCGCAAGCTGGAATACCTCGCGGCCGATGCCCTTGCTCAAGGGTGTGACACGCTGATCACCGCGGGCGCCATTCAGTCCAACCACGTGCGTCAGACGGCTGCTCTCGCCGCCCGCCTCGGCCTGGGCTGTGTCGCGCTGCTGGAAAACCCGATTGCGACCGACGACAGCAATTACCTGGGCAACGGCAATCGCCTGTTGCTGGACTTGTTCGATGCCAAGGTCGAGTTGGTCGAAAACCTCGACAACGCCGAGGAGCAACTGCAGGCCCTCGCCAGCCGACTGCGTCTGAGCGGCAAGAAGCCGTACCTGGTGCCGATCGGCGGTTCGAACGCCCTCGGCGCACTGGGTTATGTGCAGGCCGGTTTTGAACTGGCCGAGCAAATCAAGCAAAGCGGACTGTCATTCGCAGCCGTCGTGCTCGCGTCGGGCAGTGCCGGCACTCACAGCGGGCTGGCTTTGGCCCTGGCGGAAGAACTGCCCGAGCTGCCGGTGATTGGTGTGACCGTGTCGCGCCCGGAAGAAACCCAGGCGCCCAAGGTTCAGCGCCTGGCCGAGCAAACCGTCGAGCTGCTGGGCGAATCATTGCCCGCCGCGTTCAAGGTGCAGCTGTGGGATGAATACTTTGGCCCACGGTACGGCGAGCCAAATGCCGGCACGTTGGCGGCGATCCGGCTGGTGGCCAGTCATGAAGGGCTGTTGCTGGACCCGGTTTACACCGGCAAGGCCATGGCCGGACTGCTCGACGGCATTGGCCGGCAGCGCTTCGAAGACGGCCCGATCGTCTTTCTCCACACTGGCGGCGCGCCTGCGTTGTTCGCGTACAAGGACGTCTTTTCAGCGGAGTAGAGCGTACATTCCGCTCTGCTCGAAGGACGATGCGAACGTCATATTCTAAAAACTGATAAGCAATCCGCTTTTAATTATTTTTCATCGCTTGGTTCCGGTCATATGATCGCCGCCAGCCGGCGCGCAGCGCCTCGCAGGCGACTGAAAAAGCTGGATAAACGCGTGATGCCAACGTAGCTTCGTCGGGTCTGATACTTGCCTGACATTCCAATTAAAACAGGGGACTTTCATGAACATGTCTGCAATCCGCCGCACCTTTCTGTTGTCTGCCTTCAGCCTGGTGCTGGGCACCGGTCTGGTCAGCCAGGCTATCGCTGGCGATCAACTGGCAACGATCAAAAAGAACGGCACCCTAAACGTCGGCCTGGAAGGCACTTATCCCCCGTTCAGCTTCGTGGGTGAAGACGGCAAACTGACTGGCTTCGAAGTGGAGTTCTCTGAAGCACTGGCCAAGGAACTGGGCGTCAAGGTCAAGCTGCAAGCCACACCGTGGGCTGGCATTCTGGCCGCGCTGGAGTCCAAGCGTCTGGATGTCGTGATCAACCAGGTGACCATCTCCGACGAGCGTAAGAAAAAGTACGACTTCTCCGAACCCTACACCGTGTCGGGCATTCAAGCGCTGGTGCAGACCAAAGACGTCGGTGTGATCAAAACGGCTGCCGACCTGAAAGGCAAGAAAGTCGGTGTCGGCCTCGGCACCAACTACGAAGAGTGGCTGAAAGCCAACGTGCCTGATGCCATCGTCAAAACCTACGACGATGATCCAACCAAATATCAGGACCTGCGTGTCGGCCGTATCGACGCCATCCTCGTCGACCGCCTCGCTGCCCTGGAACTGGTCGCCAAGACCAAGGACAAGCTGGCCGTTTCCGGCGAAGCGTTCTCCCGTCAGGAATCCGGTGTCGCACTGCGCAAGGGCGAGCCTGAACTTCTCGACGCGATCAACAAAGCCATCGACAAGCTGCGCGCCGACGGCACCCTCGCCAAGCTGTCGGACAAGTACTTCAAGGCTGACGTGACCAAATGATTCCAGAGAGCCTTCAGCTCGCGCTGGACTCCGCGCCTTTTCTGCTCAAGGGCGCGTACTACACGGTGGGCTTGAGCCTGGGGTCGATGTTTTTCGGATTGGTGCTGGGCTTCGGCCTGGCACTGATGCGTTTGTCGAAGATCTGGGTCATCAGTGCCGTCGCCAGGGTTTACGTGTCGTTCTTCCGGGGTACGCCGCTTCTCGTCCAGCTGTTCATGATCTATTACGGCCTGCCGGACCTGGGGATTGAACTGGATGCGATCACCGCAGCGCTGATCGGCCTGTCACTGAACATGGCCGCGTATGCCTGCGAAATCCTTCGGGCCGCGATCGCTTCGGTGGACCGAGGGCAATGGGAAGCTGCCGCGAGCATCGGCATGACGCGCGCCCAGACCATGCGCCGCGCCATCCTGCCGCAAGCTGCACGCACCGCGTTGCCGCCACTGGGCAACAGCTTTATTTCGCTGGTCAAGGACACGGCGATGGCCGCCACCATTCAGGTGCCGGAAGTGTTCCGCCAGGCCCAGCTGATCTCCTCGCGAACGCTGGAGATTTTCACCATGTATTTCACCGTTGCGGTGATCTACTGGGTGCTGTGCAGCATCCTGGCGCATTTTCAAAATCGCCTGGAAGCACGGGCCAACCGCCACGATGTGGAGTCCTGAGGCATGATCACGGTTGAAAAACTGACCAAGCAATTCAAGGGCAACGAAGTGCTCAAGGGCATTGACCTGAAGGTCGAGCCGGGCGAAGTGGTGGCCATCATCGGCCCTAGCGGGTCGGGTAAAACCACGCTGCTGCGCTGCCTGAACCTGCTGGAAGTACCCACGAGCGGCAGCATTGTCGTGGGCGACATCAAAGTCGATTTGAGTCGCCCGTTGAGCCAGCAGCAGGGTCTGATCCGGCAGCTGCGTCAGCACGTCGGGTTCGTCTTCCAGAACTTCAATCTGTTCCCACATCGCACCGCGCTGGAAAACGTCATCGAAGGCCCGACAGTGGTCAAGAAGATGCCGCGTGAGCAAGCCATCGAGCTGGGCCGCGCATTGCTGGCCAAAGTAGGCCTCGCGGGCAAAGAGGACGCTTATCCGCGTCGTCTGTCCGGCGGCCAACAACAGCGCGTGGCGATTGCGCGGGCGCTGGCCATGGAGCCGGAAGTCATTCTGTTCGATGAACCAACGTCGGCGCTTGATCCCGAGCTGGTGGGCGAGGTGCTGAATACGATTCACGCCCTGGCCCTGGAGAAACGCACGATGGTGATCGTGACCCACGAGATGAGCTTCGCGCGGGACGTCGCCGACCGGGTGATCTTCATCGACAAGGGCGTCATCGTGGAACAGGGTGAGGCGAAAGAGCTGTTTGCCCATCCCAAAGAAGAACGCACAAGGCAGTTTCTTGAGCGAAGCAGGAATTAGTCCGACACGTTATGTGTTCAAAACGGCGCCAACAGGCGCCGTTTTCTTTGTCGTTCATATTTAGAAAAGCGTTGATCCACTAAAAGTCCTACTGTTTCGGCGCCGGCTAACCGTAATCAATCTATCTATTTTTTCTATACGAACAGCACTCACTCTCCTCGTTTGCCCGCAACGTTGATTGACTATTTCTCCGTCCACAAATAACTGGCGCTGACATTTTTCATCCGCTTGCTGGCTGTGGGATGCAGCGCGCCCGGCCGCTCAGGTAGGACCACAGTCGCAACTCCCTCCCATAAGCAACGCCCGAGTGTAGGAATCTTCTGCATTTGCATTACACAGACTTTAAAAACTTAAATGCCGTTGACACAAACACCGCAACACAATTAGCTGAAATCGCTCCCTGCTTATTTTCTTTCCAAAACAGCAACTCACTAATTGCCACCATTTGTAATGTTTGCCATGCCTGCGCATCCCGGCGTGTACTAGTGCCAGTCGTTTCCACGTTGCAGTTGCGATGAATTAATCACCTGAGCTGCCTTGAACCAGGCACACATTCGAAGAGTATTAAAAGATGATCCATACCCCTGTAATGACTCAGTCTTTCAAGTTGATGGCCCCGTATCTTCCGCAGTCGAACAAGCACGGGATTGGCGCCCTGGCGGCGGCCGATCTGCGCGTACACATTGACCCCTGGCCAGAGATGGACTGCGGCGACTTGATCGAATTGTTTTGGGGAGGCTGTTATGCCGCGTCAAAACTTTTATCGGAGTCCGACATCGGTCATACATCCGTCCTACATGTACCCGAAAGTTTTCTTCGAAGTGGGAAAGTG
Source organism: Pseudomonas sp. KU26590 (assembly GCF_026153515.1). Classification (NCBI taxonomy): domain Bacteria; kingdom Pseudomonadati; phylum Pseudomonadota; class Gammaproteobacteria; order Pseudomonadales; family Pseudomonadaceae; genus Pseudomonas; species Pseudomonas sp. KU26590. Next base: position 609,708 of record NZ_CP110644.1, on the reverse strand, counting down.
AAAACCTACTATCGCGTTACCAAAATTGGCAGCGAACCCATTAAGTCTCCTGGCGCCAAGCTGTGGGTCAAACTGGAGACTCCCGGCGGTCAATTGGTCAGCGGCGACGGTGATGAGAATCAGGGACTGGCGCCGGTGACGTTCGCCGAGTCGGTCATGCAGGACGGTTTGACCGAGCGCCACTTCGAAGAGGGCGTTCAACTCACCCTCGACGCTTATCCCAACATGGATGCCTACGATGAAATCACCTTGCGCTGGGGCGACATGCGTCTGGATTTGCCAGCGCTGAGCCAGGACGACATCGGCCTGCCCATCGTTGTTGACGTACCGGCGGAGTTGGTGCGCGAGGCCGGCGATGATCCCCATCTGGAGGTGAGCTACTGCGTCATCGACCGTGTCGGCAACAACTCCCGCTGGGCCCCGGCGCGGCTGATCAAGGTATCGACCGACGTGACCAACGAGGCCGAAGCTTGATATCGGCGCTGTCCAGGATGCTGTCGCGGCGCACCATCAGCGCGCTGCGACACATCTGCAGCACGCCGTCTGGCGTCCTGCAACCGTGAACGACGCCACAGATCAGCCACGGAGAAGAAACCTCCCACATCATCTGCAACAGCGTCCTACAGCCTCCCCCCTCGCCACGGGAAAAAGGGCTGCTAGCCTGCGGTGAAACCCTTCACGAGGCGTTCGCCATGCCCTGCAGACATATCGTCAAGTACATGATTCTGGCGCTGGCCTTCGGTTCATGCCTGACCTACACGCAAGCCACGGCGCTGGCGACGGCAGCCGCCATTTCGCCTTCTATGCTTATTCCTAAATGTGAGTTTATTTAATTTTTATACACGCTTAGGGTATATGCACCGGACCACCGGACCATCGTCAATTTTCTCGCCGCCACCGCGGTATTGATTCGAGGTTCGAATGGTCAAGCACAACGACCCCAGTGCTCGCGCTCGTGAAGGTCACCACCATGACTGATCTGAACGCCCTTTCTGTCCAGCACACCCTGGACGTGGCTCCCCCGCTGCTCCCTGCCAACGTACTGCACAACGACGCCGACGCCATTGCTGCGGCCCATGAACTGGCCGCCGCCGTACGCACCCATGCCGCCACGCGAGACCGCGAGCGGCAACTGCCTTGGTCCGAAATAGAGCTGTTTACCCGAAGTGGCCTGGGCAGCATCTCGGTCCCGCGCGCGTATGGCGGACCGCAAGTGTCATTCGTGACCGTTGCCGAGGTCTTCGCCATCCTGTCAGCAGCCGACCCTGCCGTGGGCCAGATTCCGCAAAACAACTTTGGCATTCTCAATTCGTTGATCGGCAGCGCCACCGAGGCGCAGAAACAAACCCTCTTCGCCAGCATTCTCGGCGGCGCACGCATCGGCAATGGCGGCCCCGAGCGCGGGACCAAAAACACCCTCGACGTGAGAACGCGACTGACCGCAGACGGTGATCATTTTTTGCTCAACGGCCGCAAGTTCTACTCGACCGGTGCGCTGTTCGCCCACTGGGTGGCGGTCAAAGCCATCAATGACGACGGCAAACAGGTGCTGGTGTTCGTGCCACGCGGGACGCCCGGGCTGCACATCATCGACGACTGGTCCGGCTTCGGTCAGCGCACCACCGCGAGCGGCAGCGTGCTGCTGGAAAACGTGCGTGTGAGTGGCGAACTCGTCGTTGATAACTGGAAGCTGGCCCTGGCGCCGAACATTCAGGGCGCGATCTCGCAGCTGATTCAGGCGGCCATCGATGCAGGCATTGCCCGGGAAGCCATCGACGAAAGTATTCGTTTTGTGCGCGAGCGCTCGCGGCCTTGGATCGACGCCCATGTCGAGCGTGCCAGCGACGATCCGTATGTGATCGCCGACATCGGCAAACTGAAGCTCGAACTGCACGCCGCCGAGGCGCTGTTGCGCAAGGCTGGCCGCGTGCTGGATGAAATTGCCGCCGAACCCATCGATGAACAGTCGGCGGCTCGGGCGTCCATCGTGGTCGCCGAAGCCAAGGTGCTGACCACGCAGATCGCCCTGCTCGCCAGTGAAAAACTGTTCGAGCTTTCGGGCAGCCGCGCGACGCTGGCCGAATTCAATCTTGATCGTCACTGGCGCAACGCGCGGGTTCACACCCTCCACGACCCGGTGCGCTGGAAGGTCCACGCCGTCGGCGCCTGGCACCTGAACGGCGCCCTGCCTGCCCGTCACTCCTGGATATAACCAGACCACTGGAAGCACACCTATGAGCCTTCAAACCTTGCCGCGTGACACGCAGGCGACCGCCGTGACCGCGATCATTCGTGACGACGCCGAGGCGCTGCGCATCGCCCGCACGCTGGCGGAAGATTTCAAACAGCAGAGCGCCGCGCGTGATCGCGAACGTCGCCTGCCATATCAGGAACTGGAAGCGTTTTCCCGCTCGGGCCTGTGGGGCATCAGCGTACCCAAGGCGTTTGGCGGCGCTGGCGTGTCCAATGTCACCCTGGCCGAAGTCATTCGGATCATCTCCGCCGCCGACGCTTCTCTGGGGCAGATTCCACAGAACCACTTTTACGCGCTGGAAGTTTTGCGGGTGAATGGCAGCCCGGCGCAGCAGGCGCGACTGTACGCCGAGGTCCTCGCCGGTCAGCGCTTCGGCAACGCGCTGGCCGAACTGGGCACCAAAACCGCTCACGACCGCACCACCCGCCTGAGCCGCGACAGCAATGGCGACGGCTGGCGCATCAACGGCCGCAAGTTCTACGCCACCGGCGCCCTTTACGCACACCGCATACCGACCTCGGTGGTCGATGACAATGGCGTGCAGCAGTTGGCATTCGTGCCGGCGAACGCCCCGGGGCTGAGCGTGATCGACGACTGGAGTGGTTTCGGTCAGCGCACCACGGGCAGCGGCTCGGTGGTGTTGGATAACGTGTATGTCGAGCCCGATGACGTGGTGCCGTTCCAAACCGCCTTCGAGCGCCCGACCACCGTCGGCCCGCTGGCGCAGATCCTTCATACCGCCATCGACACCGGCATCGCCCGCGCCGCGTTTGAAGACGCGCTGCATTTCGTACGCACGCGCACTCGGCCGTGGATCGACTCCGGCATCGAAAAAGCCGTCGATGACCCGCTGACGCTGCACAGCTTCGGCAAACTCGGCATTCGTCTGCACGCCGCCGAAGCCTTGCTCGAACGTTCGGGCGAATTCCTGGATCGGGCCCAGGCCGAGACCACACCCGAAAATCTGGCCCAGGTATCGATTGCGGTCGCAGAAGCGCGGGCGATCAGCACCGAAATCGCTTTAGAAGCCGGCAGCACCTTGTTCGAACTCGCCGGTTCCCAGGCCACGCTGGCGGAGCACGGCCTTGACCGGCACTGGCGCAACGCGCGGGTTCACACGCTGCACGACCCGGTGCGCTGGAAGTATCACGCCATCGGCAACTACTACCTCAATGACGTCAACCCGCCACGTCGGGGGACGATCTGATGAGCAAGAAAAAGATCCTGCTCAATGCGTTCAACATGAACTGCATCGGCCACATCAATCACGGCTTCTGGACGCACCCCCGGGACACGTCGACCCAGTACAAGACCCTGGAATACTGGACAGATCTGGCCCAGTTGCTGGAGCGCGGGCTGTTTGACGGCTTGTTCATCGCGGACATCGTCGGGGTCTATGACGTTTATCAGAAGTCCGTGGACGTGACGCTGAAGGAATCGATCCAGTTACCGGTAAATGACCCGTTGCTGCTGGTATCGGCCATGGCCGCCGTCACCAAAAACCTCGGCTTCGGCCTGACTGCCAACCTCACCTACGAGGCGCCCTATCTGTTCGCCCGGCGCATGTCGACGCTGGATCACCTGACGCGCGGACGCGTGGGCTGGAACATCGTCACCGGGTATCTGGACAGCGCCGCGCGCGCGATGGGCCTGACCGAGCAAATCGAACACGACCGCCGCTACGACCAGGCCGACGAATACCTGGAGGTTTTGTACAAGCTGTGGGAAGGCAGTTGGGAGGACGACGCGGTGATCGAGGACCGTCAGGCACGCATCTACGCCCAACCAGAAAAGGTCCATTACGTGCGGCACAGCGGCGAGTTCTATCAGGTGGAGGGTTATCACCTCTGCGAGCCGTCGCCCCAGCGCACGCCGGTGTTGTTTCAAGCCGGCAGTTCCGAGCGCGGTTTGCAGTTCGCCGGCAGCAACGCCGAGTGCGTGTTTATCAGCGGGCAGAACAAACCCGCGACCCGCGAGCAGGTCGACAAGGTCCGCGCCAGTGCCGTGGCCGCCGGGCGCAATCCTGATGACGTCAAAGTATTCATGGGCCTCAACGTCATCGTCGGCGCCACCGAAGAAGCAGCGCGGGCCAAGCATGCGGAGTACCGGTCTTACGCCAGCGCCGAAGCGGGACTTGCGCATTTTGCTGCGTCCACCGGCATCGACTTCGCCGAATACGAGCTGGACGAGCCGATCCAGCACGTGAAAGGCAATGCCATTCAGTCAGCCACGAAGATCCTCAAGAACAACGACTGGACGCGCCAGAAGTTGCTCGATCAACACGCCTTGGGCGGCCGTTACCTCACGCTGATCGGCTCGCCCGAGCAGGTCGCCGACGAACTGGAATCGTGGATCGCCGAAACCGGTCTGGACGGCTTCAACCTCACCCGCATCGTCACCCCGGAGAGCTACGAGGATTTTATCGACCTAGTCATCCCTGAGCTGCAACGACGGGGCTCATACAAGACCGCGTACGAGCACGGCACCTTGCGCGAGAAGTTGTTTGAAGGCGACGCGCGACTGCCGGAACGGCACGCGGGGGCGAGCTATAGAACGCGCCCCTAAAGGTTTCTCCATCGCTCACACATTCAAACCAGACCACTGACCCGGATTACCCGCCATGACCAAAACCCTCCTCACCCTCGCGCTGTCCCTGGGCCTGTTTACCGGGATCACCCACGCCGCCGATCAACCGCTCAAAGTCGGCACCACGGCGGCGTTCGCCATTCCCCTGGAAGCAGCCGTCGCCGAAGCCGAGAAGCAGGGCCTGAAGGTCGAGCTGGTGGAATTCACCGACTGGATCGCGCCCAACGTGAGCCTCAACGCTGGCGACATCGACGTGAATTATTTCCAGCACATTCCGTTTCTGGAGAACGCCAAGGCCGCGTCCGGCTTCGATCTGGTGCCGTACGCGCCGGGCATCATCAACAACGTCGGGTTGTATTCGAAGCACTACAAAAGCTTCGATGAGCTGCCGACCGGCGCCACCGTCGCAATCGCCAACGATCCCATCAACAGCGGTCGCGGCCTGCAACTGCTGGCCAAGGCCGGTTTGATCACATTGAAACCGGGCGTGGGCTACAAGGCCACCGAAGACGACATCACCGCCAACCCGAAGAAGATAAAGCTGATCCAGGTCGAAGCCGTGCAGCTGGTGCGCGCCTATGACGATGCCGATCTGGTGCAGGGCTACCCGGCCTACATTCGTTTGTCGAAGACCTTCGATGCCGGCTCGGCGATTCTGTTCGACGGCCTCGACCATCCGGAATACGTGATTCAGTTCGTCATCAAGCCGGACCACAAGGATGACCCGCGTCTGGCCAGGTTCATCGACATCTACCAACACTCACCGGTCGTGCGCGCCTCGCTGGACAAGGTCAATGGCTCGCTGTATCAGGTCGGCTGGAAGAACTGATCATGACTGCATCCGCGCAACGCGCTTTACCTCTTGAGGCTGCTGCACCGCATGCCGCCGAGCAAGCCGAACTGCATCCGCAGAAGCAACACGCCCATGTGCGCTTCATCAATCTGGGCAAGGTCTATCAAGGTCCGCAAGGGCCGGTGCCGGCACTTCAGGGCATTGATCTGGATATCCAGCGCGGTGAGGTGTTCGGCATCATCGGCCGCAGCGGCGCAGGCAAATCGTCGCTGATCCGCACCATCAATCGTCTGGAAAAACCCAGCAGCGGGCGCGTGCTGATCGATCAGGTGGACATCGGTGAGTTCAACGAAGACGAGCTGGTGGAGCTGCGCCGACGCATCGGCATGATCTTTCAGCATTTCAATCTGATGTCCGCCAAAACCGTGTGGCAGAACGTCGAGCTGCCGCTGAAAGTGGCGGGCGTGCCGAAGGCGCAGCGTCAGCGCAAAGTCGCCGAGCTGCTGGCGTTGGTGGGGCTGGAAGGCAAGCACGAGGCGTATCCGGCGCAGTTGTCGGGCGGGCAGAAGCAGCGCGTCGGCATTGCCCGGGCGTTGGTGCATGATCCGGCAATTCTGCTGTGCGACGAAGCCACTTCCGCGCTGGACCCTGAAACCACTCAGTCGATTCTCGGCCTGCTGCGCGAGATCAATCAGCGCCTGGGGCTGACGATCATTTTGATCACCCACGAGATGGCGGTGATCCGGGAAATCTGTGATCGCGTGGTGGTGTTGGAAAAAGGTGAAGTCGTCGAGCAAGGCCCGGTCTGGCAGGTGTTCGGCAACCCTCAGCATGAGGTGGGCAAAACGCTGCTGGCGCCACTGCAACACCCGCTGCCGGAGGATGTGCAAGCGCGTCTGCAGCCGCATCCTTCCGAGTATCACGCCAGCGTGGTGCTGGATCTGCAATTCACGGGTAGCGACAGCAAAGAGCCTGACCTGTCAGCGTTGTTCAATGCCTTTGGCGGGCGCGTGAGCCTGCTGCATGGCGGCGTCGAACGCATTCAGGGGCGCGTCCTCGGGCATCTGCTGCTGGCGGTGAGTCATTCGCCACTGTCGGTTGAAGAACTGCTGATTCGCGCCCGCAAACAGGCGCAACACGCGGAGGTACTGGGTTATGTGGCTTGATCGTCTGTGGCAGGGCGTCATCGACACCTTTCTGATGGTCGGCGTGTCGTCGCTGATCGCGTTGATGCTGGGCATTCCGCTGGCCGTGATTCTGGTCACCAGCGGCAAGGGCGGCATCTTTGAAGCACCCAATGTGAACCGGGTGCTGGGCGCGTTCGTGAATATTTTCCGTTCGGTGCCGTTCCTGATTCTCATGGTGGCGCTGATCCCGTTCACGCGGCTGATCGTCGGCACGACCTACGGCGTGTGGGCGGCGGTGGTGCCGCTGACCATCGCATCGACGCCGTTCTTTGCGCGCATTGCGGAAGTCAGCCTGCGGGAGGTGGACCACGGCTTAATCGAAGCGGCACAGGCGATGGGTTGCCGTCGCTGGCACATCGTCTGGCACGTGCTGCTGCCCGAAGCTCTGCCGGGCATCGTTGGGGGATTTACCATCACGATTGTGACGATGATCAATTCATCGGCCATGGCGGGCGCGATTGGCGCCGGTGGATTGGGCGACATCGCGTATCGCTACGGTTATCAGCGGTTTGATACGCAGGTGATGCTCACCGTGATCGTGTTGCTGGTGATATTAGTGGCAGTGATTCAGCTGGGTGGGGACCGATTGGCGTTGCGTTTGAACAAGCGCTGATCAGAAGAAGCCTTGCCTGTAGGACCGGCTTTAGCCGGGAAAGCGGCAGGTGCCACACTGCAAAATAGATGGCGCTGCCACGGGCCCCTTCCCGGCTGAAGCCGGTCCCACTATCGGCATGCGTTCATTCAGTAGGACTGGCTTTAGCCGGGAAGGCGTCGGGTGTCACACTGCAAAATTGATGGCGCTGACACGGGCCTCTTCCCGGCTGAAGCCGGTCCCACTATCGGCATGCGTTCATTCAGTAGGACTGGCTTTAGCCGGGAAAGCGTCAGGGGCCACACTGCAAAATTGATGGCGCTGCCACGGGCCTCTTCCCGGCTGAAGCCGGTCCTACTGACTGACCGCATGCACTTAGTAGGACAGGCTTTAGCCGGGAAGGCGTCGGGTGTCACACTGCAAAATTGATGGCGCTGACACGGGCCTCTTCCCGGCTGAAGCCGGTCCTACTGACTGACCGCATGCACTTAGTAGGACCGGCTTTAGCCGGGAAAGCGTCAGGCGGCGCACTGCAAAATTGATGGCGCTGACACGGGCCTCTTCCCGCCTGAAGCCGGTCCTACTGACTGACCGCATGCACTTAGTAGGACCGGCTTTAGCCGGGAAAGCGTCAGGCGGCGCACTGCAAAATTGATGGCGCTGACACGGGCCTCTTCCCGCCTGAAGCCGGTCCTACTAACGGCATGCGGTCCCGACAGGAGATCGCAACTCGCGAGCGGGGTATATTGGCGGCCTTATTCGCCCAGACACTCGCCCCATGAAACTCGACTCAGAAGACCTCGCTCAGATCACGGCCACTACCCTCGGCAATTATAACGAGGTCGCCGAGGGCTTTCGCGAAGGGACCCGCGACCATGATGTGAGCCAGAACATCGATGCGCTGCTGCGCAATATCACTGGCACGGCGCCGTTTCAGATTCTCGATTTTGGCTGCGGGCCAGGCCGTGATCTGCAGACATTCGCCGCTATGGGCCACATCGCCACTGGCCTGGACGGCTCTGACCGCTTCGCCGAGATGGCCCGTGTCGACAGCGGCTGCGAAGTGCTTCACCAAAACTTCCTTGAGCTGAAGCTCCCTACTGAACGTTTCGACGGCATCTTCGCCAATGCCTCGCTGTTCCACGTGCCGCGTCAGGAATTGCCTCGGGTGCTGCGTGAATTGCACGCCGCGTTGAAGCCCGGCGGCGTGCTGTTCAGCTCCAATCCCCGAGGCGACAATCAGGAAGGCTGGAAAGGCGAGCGCTATGGCGCGTTCCATGATCTGGCGTCATGGACCGTACTGCTGACCGAAGCCGGGTTCATCGAGGTCGAGCACTACTACCGACCGCCGGGATTGCCGAGGGAGCAGCAGCCGTGGCTGGCGAGTGTCTGGCGCAAGGCTTGAGGGGGTTTCAGGCTTTTCACGCAGCAAAAGATTCGTCACCCACAAGGCGAGCCGGAACAGATTCCGGCTCGCCTTTATTTTATCGAGCAGGCGTCGGCTTTTCGTCCGCGCCGCCTTGATCGCGCTCATTCTCCGCGCTCTTTTCCTGCTTCTCCCGCTCGGCATTGCGGCGGTCTTCGTCACTCGGCTCTTTGATCTTGTACCAGGCCACATACAGCGCCGGCAGGAACAGCAACGTCAGCAGGGTCGCGATGATGATCCCGCCGATCATCGCGTAGGCCATCGGTCCCCAGAACACTTCGCGGGCGATGGGGATCATGCCCAGGCTCGCTGCCGCTGCGGTGAGCAGGATCGGCCGACGGCGGTGCTCGGTCGCTTCCGCCACCGCATCCCACGGCAGATAACCGGCCACTTCGTATTCGTGGATCTGCGTCACCAGAATCACCGAGTTACGGATGATGATGCCGATCAGTGCCAGAATGCCGAGGATCGCCACAAAGCCCATGGGCGTTCCGGTCGGCACCAGCGCCAGTACCACGCCGATCAACCCTAACGGCGCGACACTGGCGACGATGAACATCTTCTGCACGCTGTGCAGCTGGATCATCAGGAAGGTCGCCATCAGGAAGATCATCAACGGCACGACCTTGGCGATCGGCCCTTGGGCCTTGCCGCTCTCCTCCACCGTGCCGCCCGTGGCAACCTTGAAGCCCACCGGCAAACCGGCGGCGAACTTGTCGATCTCGGGCTTGAGCTCCTTGACCAGATCCGTCGGCTGCATGTCGTCGCTCACGGCGGCCTTGAGCGTGATCGTCGGTTTGCGATCGCGACGCCACACCAGCGGCTGTTCCAGTTCATAGCGCACGTTGGCGAATGCCAGCAGCGGAATTGACGTGCCCTGGGGCGTGACGATCTGCAGGTTCTGCAGGGTTTCCGGCGATCCGCGCTCGGAATCCACCGCGCGACCGACGACGTTGATCAGGTAAATGTCGTCGCGCACCTGGGTCACCGCCGAGCCCGTGACGATGCTGTTCATCAGCTGTGCAACGTCCTCGGACGACAAGCCCAGTTGCCGCGCCTTGTCCTGATTGATGTCGATGCGCAGGACTTTGCCGGGCTCGTTCCAGTCGTAAATCATCTCGCCGATGTGCTGGTTTTTGTCCAACAGCGTGGCGAGTTCGATGGCGTGCTGGCGCACTTCATCAATGTTCTCGCCGCTGACCCGGTACTGAATCGGGCGCCCTACCGGCGGGCCCATTTCCAGCGCCTGAACATAGGTGCCGATGCCGACGAAGTCATCACGCAGGCGTTTTTGCAAGCGCTCGGTCAACGCGCCGCGCTCTTCCAGCCCTTTGCTGACGATCACCAACTGCGCGTAGTACGGGTTTTCCAGCTGCTGATCCAGTGGCAGGTAGAAACGCACCGCGCCTTCGCCGATGTAGGTGCTCCAGCTAACGATATCCGGATCGTCCTTGAGGGTCGCTTCAAGCTTGTCCACCGCGCGGCGCGTCTCGTTGATCGACGCGTTCTGCGGCAGGTTGAGGTCGACCAGAATCTCCGGCCTGTCCGATGACGGGAAGAACTGGTTCTGGACGAAACGCATGCAGAACAGCGACGTAGCGAACAGCAAAATCGTGATGATAATGGTCAGCCAGCGATGACGCATGGCCCAGAACATCGAGCCGTTGAAGGCCCGTGCGATGCGTCCGGGCTTGGCGTTCTCGTCGTGCTTTTTCACGTTCTCGCTGAGGATGTGCACGCCGATCACTGGGGCGAACAGCACGGCGACGACCCAGGAAACCAGCATGGCGACGGCAATCACCGCAAACAGGGTGAAAGTGTATTCACCCGCCGAGCTGGCGTTCAGGCCGATCGGCACGAAACCCGCGACCGTCACCAGCGTACCGGTGAGCATCGGGAACGCCGTCGAGGTGTAGGCGTAGGTCGCGGCTTGGGCTTTGGTGTCACCTTTTTCAAGGCGCGACACCATCATCTCTACCGTAATCATGGCGTCATCGACCAGCAGGCCGAGGGCGATGATCAGGGCGCCCAGGGAAATACGCTGCATGGTGATGCCGCTGTATTCCATGAACACGAAGACCATCGCCAGCACCAGCGGGATCGAGCAGGCAACCACCAGACCCGCACGCATGCCGAGGCTGATGAAGCTGACGATCAACACGATCACCACCGCCTCGAACAGCGCGCTGGTGAAGCCGCCGACGGCTTTCTCGACCACCTGCGCCTGATCGGAAACCACATGCACGCCGACGCCGATCGGTAGTTCGGCGGTCGCGGCGGTCATGCGCTCGTGCAACTGCTTGCCGAACGCCTGCACGTTGCCGCCCTTCTTCATGGCGATGGCCAGGCCGATAGCAGGCTTGCCGTCGAAGCGGAACAGCGGCTTGGGCGGATCAACGTAGCCGCGGGTGATTTCGGCGATGTCGCTCAAGCGATAAAAGCGATCGTTAAGGCGCAGATTGACGTTTTCGAGGTCTTTCTCCGACGCGAACTGGCCGGAGGTGCGTACGGAAATTCGTTCTGGACCGGCCTCGATGACGCCGGCGGGCGTCACGGTGTTTTGTGATTGCAGGCTCTGCACCACCTGACGCTGATCAAGCCCCAGGGCCGCCAGCTTGCGGGTGGAGAAGTTCAGATACAGCACTTCGTCCTGCTCGCCGATCATTTCGACTTTGCCCAGGCCCGGCACGTCGCGGATCTGGACGCGCACTTGCTCCACGTAGTCGCGCAACTGGCGCAGGGTCAGGCCATCGGAGGTGAACGCGTAGATCGAGCCGTAGACGTCGCCGAACTCATCGTTGAACGCCGGGCCTTGGATACCTTGGGGGAATTGCCCGCGAATGTCGTCGATCTTCTTGCGAACCTGATACCAGATCTCAGGAATGGCCTCGGCGCTGGTGGTGTCGCGCAGGTAAACGAGAACAGTGGACTCGCCCGGTCGGGTGTAGCTTTTTACATAGTCGAGGGAGTCGAGCTCTTCGAGCTTTTTCTCGATGCGGTCGGTGACCTGCTCCAGGGTTTCATCCACGGTCGCGCCCGGCCAGCGGGTTTGTATGACCATGGTCTTGATGGTGAACGAAGGGTCTTCTTCGCGGCCCAGGTTCATGTAGGAAAACACGCCCATCAGCAGGCCGACGAACATCAGGTACCAGACGAACGACTGATGCTTGATCGCCCAATCGGAGAGGTTGAACGTCCCTTTCATCGCGGGCTTTCCTTATCGACTTTGATTTTCTGCCCCGGCTTGAGGCTGTTGACCCCGGCGGTTACAACGCGATCACCGTTGTTGACGCCACCGGCCAGTACCACTGAATCATCACTGCGGCTGAGGACCGTGACGACGCGTGGGGAAACCGTCTGATTCTGCATATCGATGACCCAGATCTGCGTCTTGCCATCGATCTCCTGCAAGGACGTGGCGGGCAGTTCGATGCGCGGTTTGATCGCCGAGCTGAGGGTCACGCTGATCGCTGTGCCCAAACGGAAGGCCGCCGGCGTATCCGCCAGGGTCAACCGTGCGCGACGGGTGCGCGTGGTGCTTTCGGCCTGGGGCTCGAGTTCTCGCACCGTCGCGGTGGTGTTGATCTCCGGCTCCAGTTGGCTGGCGACTGTGAACACGACATCGCTGGGCAGTTGATCGCCCAGTTGCGCCGGCAGGTCAATCACCGCCTCTTTGATGTCCGGGCGCGCCAGTGTCACCACCTGCTCACCTGCGCTGACCACCTGCCCGGCTTCAACCTTCCATTCAGTGACGACGGCATCGTGATCGGCACGCAGCTCGCTGTAGCTCAGCTGATCCTTGGCCTGCTGCATCGCAGCCTTGGACTGATCGTAGGAAGACTGCGTGGTTTTCAGGTCGGTGACCGCGACATCCAGCGCGGCCTGGGCGCCGACGCCACGATCGAACAATTCTTGCTGCCGACGGGCGTTGGCCTGGGCGTTGATCAGCTGGGCTTCGACCCGGGCCAGATCGCCCTGGGTCGAGCGCACCTGATTCTGTTGGTCCGTTGGATCAAGCACGGCGAGCATGTCGCCCTTCTTCACCTGTGCGCCTACATCGACACTGCGCTGGGCTATGCGACCCGAGACGCGGAAGCCCAACGTGCTTTCATAGCGCGCAGCAATGTTGCCGGCGAAACGACCAAGGCTTTCCTGCGCCTGGGGCTTCACCTCGATGAACAGCACCGGCCGAATCGGCTCCGGCGGCGGCTCTTCCTTGCTGCAGGCGCTCAACAGCAGACCGGTCAGCACGATTCCCGACAGGCGCTTCATTGCCGGGCTCCCGTCGGTTGCTTCGCGGCCTCGGGGTGCACGTCGGCGAGTTCGACCTGCATATCGGGGTGCAATAACTGGTTACCGGAAACAACCACTTTTTCACCGTTTTTCAGACCGTCGACAATGATCACTTTACCTGTGAGGTAGCGCCCAACGGTGACGCCGCGCAAGCTGACCTTGTTGTCGCCATCAACCACCCAAACGGCAGGCTTGCCGAGTTGATCGCCCAGGCCTTTTGTCAACGCCGACCATGGCAGCTCGACGCTGGTCTTGGCCGGTACGGCCAGGGCTGCACTGACCACCGAACCCAGGTCCATGCCCGGCGGCAGTGAGCTGAGTGCGATTTTCACTTGCAGCGTGCCCGTCTGCGCTGAAACGGCCGGGGTGACTTCGCGGACTTTACCGACGGCCTTGACCTTGGGGTTGTCCAGCAACGTGACTTCGACCGGCTGGTCGGTGGGCGGGTTGACGAACAGCGATTCGTAAACGTCGAACACGGCGTCACGCTCGCCATCGCGGGCCAGGCTGAAGATCGGCGCCGTTGGTTGCACGACTTGGCCTACCTCAGCCTGCCGCGCGGTAATGATGCCAGGCGCATCGGCGATCAATGCGGTGTAACTCAGTTGCTCGCGGGCGTTGGCCAGTTGCGCCTGGGCGGCTTTGAGCGCGCTCTGACTGCCGCGCAACTGCGCCTGGGCCGAGTCGTATTCACTGCGGCTGGTGTAGCCCTTGGGCAGAAGCTTTTCCTGACGCACGAAGGCGGCGGAAGTCTGTTTCACCCGCGCCTGCTCGGCAGCAACAGCGGCGATGGCGGATTCGACGTTGGTTTGCAGGTCTTTGGGGTCGAGTTTGGCCAGCACTTGCCTGGCCGACACCCGAGCGCCGACATCGACCGTCCGCTGAATGATCTTGCCGCCCACCCGGAACGAAAGCTGCGTCTGCACGCGCGCCTGCACGTCCCCGGTGAGCGCGACCGCAGCGGCGTATTCACTGGTTTTGACTTCCTGGATCTGGACCCGGGGCAACACCGGTTCCTGGGGTTTTTCCTTCTCACAGCCGGCGAGAACGGCCAGGCACAGACCGATGGAGAGAACAGTCAGACGACCACGAAAAAGAGAGGGTTGGGCGGGCATGCAAGCTCCTTGTGCCAATGCCGTTGCGACACCGCGCTGCCGGACGCCGTTGCGATGTGCTAATGCGACTGTGAGCGTAGATCAGGGTTCCTTGGCGGTACTGAACTCTGCCGGAATCTACAGCGCACGCTAATCTACGCTAGAGCGCGCCGGTCCGCGATGGGGGGGGTGGTCTGTGACATCGATGTTGGCGGACATACAGCGTTCGCGGGCAAGGTGGAGCACCACCCCGGTCACTCCCACAGGTTCATGCCGCGCCAAACATCTGCGCCGGACGCAAATCCCGCTGTAGGCGCGTGGCTTGTCCCGCGATCGGCCGGGAACCGGTCGTGGAATCGGTTCGCGCGGTGGGTCAGGCAGAAACCGGTGGCAAACCTGCTGCCGCTGCGCGCCAGATCGCGGGACAAGCCACGCTCCTACCGATATTTCATACGCCAGACATCCCGCGCCGGATATAGATCAGTGCAGGAGCGCGCTTGGCCTGGGCCGCATCCGGACGAAGGCGGTGGGTCTGTGACATTGATATTGGCGGACACAACGCGTTCGCGGGCAAGCGCGCTCCTACAGGTTTCGTGCCGTGCCAAACTGCATCTGACGCAAATCCCCCTGTAGGAGCGTGGCTTGTCCCGCGATCGGCCGGGAACCGGTCGTGGAATCGGTTCGCGCGGTGGGTCAGGCAGAAACCGGTGGCAAACCTGCTGCCGCTGCGCGCCAGATCGCGGGACAAGCCACGCTCCTACCGATATTTCATACGCCAGACATCCCGCGCCGGACATAGATCAGTGCAGGAGCGCGCTTGGTCTGGGCCGCATGCGGACGAAGGCGGTGGGTCTGTGACATTGATGATGGCAGACACACCGCGTTCGCGGGCAAGCGCGCTCCTACAGTCATGCGCCGGGCCCAGCATCTGCGTCTGACGTAGATCAGTTTTGCGTCCGCGGCGAATATCTTCGACGGACGCCAATCCCCTGTAGGAGCAATCGGAGGTTACGACGGTCGCGAAGCGGGGTGACTGACACACCGCCTCCCCTATATGGCCTATCTAAACAACCCGATCAAACATTGAGGATCAACTCCCCGCGCCACCATGGGCTTCTTCGAAGAAGAAATCCTTCCAGCTGTCGGCCTTGTTTTTCAGCACACCCAGCTCGTGCAGTTTCTCGGCGTAGATAAACGTGCGTTGAGGCACGACGGTGAAGTCGATTTCTGGGTCGGAGACGATCTTCTCCACCAGCGGCAATGGCAGTTTCGATTTCTCGACGTCGATGTAGGTCTTCGCCGCCCCAGGCTTGTCGGCCTTGATGATTTGTTCGGCCTCGGCCAGCGCGTCGTAGAACGCTTTGTAGGTCTTGGGGTTTTCGTCGTGGAATTTCTGAGTGGTGTAGAGCACGTTGAAGGTCGCCTGACCGCCCAGCACATCGTACGAACTCAGCACCTTATGCACCTTGGGGTTTTCCAGTTCCTGGTACTGGAACGGCGGGCTGGAAAAGTGCGCGCTGATCTCCGAACCACCGGCGATCAGCGCCGACGTGGCATCCGGGTGCGGCAGGCTGACGGAGATGTTGTCGAATTTCTTGAAATTGTCGTTGCCGAACAGCTTCGCGGTTTCGATCTGCAAGGTGCGCGACTGGAAGCCCACGCCCGCCGCCGGCACCGCGATGCGGTCCTTTTCGGTTAAGTCGTTGAGGGTCTTCACGTTCGGATTGTTACTGAGCAGGTAATTGGGCATCGAGCCCAGCGAGGCAATCGCCTTGACGTTCTGCTTGCCCTTGGTGCGGTCCCAGATGGTCAGCATCGGTGGCACGCCCGCCGACACCACGTCCAACGCGCCAGCCAGCAAGGCCTCATTCATCGCGGTGGCGCCGGAAATGCTGTTCCAGTCGACCTTGATGTCCAGGCCCTGCTCCTTGCCGTGCTTCTCGATCAGCTTCTGCTGCTGAACGACGTCCAGAATCAGATAACCGATGCCGAACTGCTGGGCGATGCTGATCTTGCCTTCAGCGTGGGCGCCGCTGCTCAACAAGGCGCCAGCCAGACCCAGTGCGGCGGCGAACGCGGTCAGTGCCGGACGCTTGAACGGTACAGCTGTCTTTGAAAAATCCATACATTGCTCACGATGAAGGCGAAAGGGGGTGACGGCCTCATTGCCCATCCAGCTGCCACGAGGCGAAGCGTTCGTAGTTAAAGCAGATCAGCGCTGCATGCCCCACCGCTTCACAGTCAGGCGTTCGACGTTGCTGAACAGCAGGTTTTCCACCAGCAGACCGATGATGATCACTGCCGCCAGGCCCGCGAACACTTTGTCGGTGTACAGCTCGTTGCGATTCTGGAAGATGTACCAACCCAGACCGCCCTTGCCCGAAGACGCGCCAAACACCAGTTCAGCGGCGATAAGGGTTCGCCAGGCAAATGCCCAGCCGATTTTCAGGCCGGCAAGAATCGACGGCAGCGCGGCAGGAATCAGGATGTACCAGACGAACCGCAGGCCCTTGAGGCCGTAATTGCGCCCGGCCATGCGCTGGGTTTCAGAGACGCCGAGAAACCCCGCGTACGTATTCAACGCCAACGCCCAGAGCACGGAATGCACCAGCACGAAGATCAGGCTGTTTTCACCCAGGCCAAACCACAGAAGCGACAGCGGCAGCAGCGCGATGGCCGGCAGCGGGTTGAACATCGCCGTCAGCGTGCCGAGCAGGTCGCGACCCAGCTGGGTCGACACCGCCAGCGTGGTCAGGCCGAACGCCATAACGATGCCGATCAGGTAGCCCTTAATCAGGACCGTCAGGGAGATCCAGACCTTGGTCAGCAATTCTCCGCTGGCGATGCCGTCGATAAACGCCGAAGCGGTTTGCAGAAAGCTCGGCAGCAGCAGATCGTTGCCCTGAATCCGCGCGGCGATTTCCCAGATGATTGCCAGCGCCACGAGGATGACGGCTTTACGCACCCAGCTGACCTGCCAGATGCGTTGCGCGAGGGAAATGTCGCGGGCCAGGTCTTCCTGAGTGAAAGGCTCCAGCACGACTTCGTATTCTTGCCGCAGAGGGGGTGAAAGGCTCATGGGTGCAATCTCATGTGCGCCACGCCCCTGTAGGAGCGCGCTTGCCCGCGATTGCGGTGTGCCTGTGACATTGATGTCCTCTGACACACCGCAATCGCGGGCAAGCGCGCTCCTACAAGGGGATGTGCATGTTAATAGGCAATACGAACATCCTGAAACCGCAGATCCGGCTCGACCGCAGGCGCTTCGCCTTCGTCGAACAGCAGCCGGTGAATTCGCTGCGCAGACGCTTGAAACTCAACGCCGCCGAGGCTTTTCAGGGTGTACTGATGGCTGTTGATCTCGGCGCGCACGCGGCCCGGATGGGGCGACAGCAGCAGAATCCGGTTGCCCACCACCAGTGCTTCTTCGATGGAGTGGGTCACGAACAGCAGGGTGAAGCGCACCTCTTCCCACAGCTCCAGCAACTCTTCCTGCATCTTGCGGCGGGTCAGCGCATCAAGCGCGGCGAAGGGCTCGTCCATCAGCAGGATTTTCGGCTGCATCGCCAGCGCCCGGGCAATCGCCACGCGCGCCTTCATGCCGCCGGACAACGTGTGCGGATAGGCATCGGCGAAGGCGCTCAGGCCGACCTTCTCCAGGTAATACCGCGCACGCTCCTCGGCTTCACGACGCTTGAAGGTGCGCGAGGCCAGCAGCGGAAACATGACGTTCTGAATCACCGTCTTCCACGGCGGCAACTGGTCGAATTCCTGAAACACCACAATCCGGTCAGGCCCCGGTTCCGTGACCTGCTGTCCGGCCAGACGAATCTGCCCTTCGCTGGGCCGGATAAACCCGGCCACGGCCTTGAGCAGCGTTGACTTGCCGCAGCCCGACGGGCCGAGCAGAACAAAACGATCAGCAGGATCAATTTCAAAGCTGACTTGATGGGTGGCCCGCACTACGCGTTCGGGCGTGCGGTATTCAAGGCTGACGCCCTTTACTTGCAGCAGCGCTTCAGCGGTGGGCTGATTGACCTGTTGCGCGTTCAAGCGATCGCTAGCCGTGTGGCTTTGCAGAGCGGCATTCATGGAGCTCTCCTGATCAGAACGGCGCATCGCCCTGAATGGTGGTGCGGTGCAAGCGACGGCGCAGGTGATCGGGCGTGCCGCCGGCCAGATGAATCAGCGAACGGTTGTCCCAGAACACCATGTCGTTCTCCTGCCACTTGTGGCGGTAAACACCTTCCGGGCGAACGCTGTGGGCGTACAGCTCAGTCAGAATCGCCTGGCTCTCATCGTCCGGCAGGCCAACGATATGGGTCGTGAAGCCTTCGCTGACGAACAGCGCCTTACGCCCGTTTTCCGGGTGGGTGCGCACGATCGGATGGCTGACCACCGCGACCTGTGCCAGCTGTTCAGCGCTGAGGGTCGGGCGCCAGTTATCGGCGTTATGCCCATGGCTGTAACGCGAGGTGTAACTGTGCGCGGCGTTGCGCCCCTCGACGGCCTTGCGCAGATGCTCGGGCAACGTCTCCCAGGCCAGGTGCATGTCGGCGAACAACGTGTCGCCGCCTTCGCTCGGCAGTTCCTGGGCGTAGAGCATCGAGCCCAGGCTCGGCAGCTCTTTGTAGGACAGGTCCGAGTGCCAGTATTTGCCGGCATCGCCCAGCCCGACCGGCTGACCGTTCTCGACGATGTTGGAGACGATCAAAATCTCGGGATGATGGGTGAGCAGGAACTGCTTGAGCACGTGAATCTGCAGGACGCCAAAACGGCGGCTGAAATCGATCTGCTGCTGCGGGGTAATGTGCTGATCGCGAAAAACGACCACGTGGTAATCCAGATGCGCTTGATGCACGCGGGCAAAATCAGTGTCGTTGAGCGGGCGGGACAGATCCAGACCGACAATTTCCGCGCCCACCTTTTCGGCGAATGGACGCACATCGAACGGCTGACCGGGCGCTTGCACGGACGAAGCGTGGGAGGCTGCTGGCATGAGAACTCCGACTCCAAGAGGTGTGGCTAAGGAGGGAGGACTTTAAAGCTATAAGAACGGAATTTTAAATATCGATAGAGCATATGCATAGCGCCGAACGACCTAGGGACAGCCGTCGGCCATCATCGTCATCAGCGCGGCCGCAGGCCCGGAAACATTGACGGATCTTTAAGCTTCAAACGCAAAACGCGCTTACCCGCTGCGATTCCGTGCACCCGATGACAACAAGTCAGCAGACAGATGAACCAACATCGGACAAGCGCGTTTTGTACACATGAACGCGCTGCAATCGCGCATTCAGGCCTTCATCAGAACGCCGGGATAACTGCGCCGTCGTACTTCTTGTTGATGAAGTCTTTGACTTGCTGGCTGGTCAGCGCTTTGGACAGCTTCTCGATCGCGTCGGTGTGGGCGTTGTCGGTACGGGTCACCAGGTAGTTCACGTACGGCGAGTCGGCACCTTCCAGAATCAGCGCGTCCTTTTTAGGGCTGAGCTTGGCTTCCAGCGCGTAGTTGGTGTTGATCAGATCCAGGTCAACCTGATCCAGCGCGCGCGGCAGCAGCGCCGATTCCAGTTCGCGGAACTTCAGGTGTTTAGGGTTGGTGGCGATGTCTTTCGGCGTAGCCAAGGCGTCGGTCGGATCTTTCAGGGTGATCAGGCCGTTCTTCTGCAAAAGCAGCAGGGCACGACCGGCGTTGCTGCCTTCGTTGGGGATGGCAACGGTTGCGCCGTCAGGCAGCTCGGCGAGCGACTTCCACTTCTTCGAGTAGCCGCCGAACGGTTCGACGTGTACGCCGACGCCGGTCACCAGGGTAGCGCCCTTGCCTTTGTTGAAGCCGTCCAGGTAAGGCTTGGTCTGGAAGTAGTTGGCGTCCAGACGCTTCTCGTTCAGTTGCACGTTCGGCTGCACGTAGTCAGTGAAGACCTTGATCTGCAGGTCCACGCCTTCTTTGGCCAGCTCAGGCTTGATCAGCTCAAGGATCTCGGCGTGCGGAACAGCGGTGGCGCCCACGACAAGCTTCTCGGCAGCTTGTGCAGCGCTGATGCCCAGGGAGAGAGCAGCCGCCAGTGCGGTGAACAAAAACGTCTTCTTCATGCGATGTCCTTAATAGAAATCGGGTCGCCTCATGGGCGACTGTGCCTTCGGTCTGCCGCGGGATCGACCCTTGGCAGGGTGGCGGCTGATGCGGACAGTACCGAGATTTTTTATTCCGAGACAATACTTTTTAGTCGGATGGTTATGCTTTTTGGTTCTCAGTAAGCATTTTGCCATCTGGCTATCCGATGCATGAGACCCAGAGCCCTCAGCGAACCGGCAGATTCAGGTGCTCGGACAGGATCTCCGCGCCGCTGCTGACCAGCAGCGCGAAGTGAATGACGTTCTCCAGCTCCCGCGTATTGCCCGGCCAGTAATGGGCTTCAAGCACGCGCTGCGCGTCCTCGCTGATCAGCGGCATCTGGAAATCAAAGCGCTGGCTGTAGACCCCCAGGAAGTACTCGGCCAACGGCAGGATGTTGCCGGGCTGCTCGCGCAACGCCGGCAGGTCGAGACGCCCTTCGTTCAAGTAGCGATAAAGCCGCTCGTGGAATTTGCCGGCGGCGACCGACAGGCGCAGGTCGATGCTGGTCGCTGCGACCAGCCTGACGTCGACCTGGCTGGGCTGCGTGGCGCCGACGCGGGTGACTTCGTGGTTTTCCAGCGCCGCCAGCAACTTGATTTGAATCGCCATCGGCAGGTCGGCGATCTCATCCAGGTACAACGTGCCGCCGGTTGCCGAGCCAAACCAGCCGGCCCGACTGCTGGCAGAACCGCTGTGGGCGCCGGCGGCGTAGCCGAACAGTTCGGCGTCGGCGTATGTCGAGCTGATGGCGCCGCAGTTGACCGACACGAACAACCCGGCCCGGTCGCTGCCACGGTGGATATGACGCGCGAGCAATTCCTTGCCTGTGCCGGATTCGCCGCGGATCAGTACCGGCAAGTCCAGCGGCGCCAGCAGCTCCATCTCTTCGCGCAACTGCCGCGATCGTGGATCGATGAACACCAAGGCCTTGGCGCGGATGCTCAGCGGGCTTTTTTCAGCATCAGGAAAGGTCAACAGCGGGTGGCTCGAAACGTCGGAAAGGCTCATGGCAGGCTCCCGCCCCGGCCATCCAGTGACCCGAGCGTTTTAAAAAAAAGGCCGCAGCGCCTGTCGGTTCACTGCGGCGAAAATGATCGTGAGAAAAGTGGGCTCAGGCGCAACGACCGTTGCGAATGCGGTGGTCATGCGCGGCGGCGGTTGAATTGCTCGATACGCCCTTGCAGCCGGTACAGGTAAGCGAAACCCTGTTCCCAGCGCTGATGGCCGGACTTCACGTTGATATGGCCAGCGCCGCTGAGGATGCCGATTTCGGCGCCCCAGTTGCGGGCCATTTCCATCGCGCGCAACGCGCTGACGGCTGAATCGTTGTCCGAACTGACCACTTGGGTCGGGAACGGCAGCAGGTGCTCGGGAATCGGCGCGAAATTACGGATCGCCGGCGGGCAATTGGGGCGTTCGACGTCAGCGGGGGCCACCAACAAGGCCCCGCGCACCTGACGCAGACTCGCCAGTGGCGCCAGCTGCGCCCAATGGGCGACGGTGACGCAACCCAGGCTGTGGGCGATGAGAATCACCGGTGTGCTGTCGGAGGCGATAGCACGTTGCAGCTCACCCACCCAATCTTCGCGGCGCGGCTTGAGCCAGTCGGCCTGCTCCACACGCACGCTGTTGGGCAGACTGTTGTGCCAATGGGTTTGCCAATGGTCGTCGGCAGATCCTTGCCAGCCTGGCACGATCAGGTAACGGATCGATTCGTGATGCATGGCCTTCGCCTCCTGCATGTTGCGTTCATGGGGGCGAGTATAGGGACCGGACATATATTCGAAAAAGAATAAGAAGCTATTTATTAATAGCTCGAAAATATATGCCGAAGCTTCGGGGATGTCGCAAAAAAGAGGGCCACCCCCTGCCTTAAAGGGGTGACCCTGAGAATCACGCTGTCTGCCCCCAGCTCGCCGGGGATGAGCAGAGATTAAGGACCGGTTGTTACAGAAATCTTTATCCGGAAAAATTTCTGAAAGCCGCCGTCATTGGCGCAGTGGGCAGGCAGGTATCAACCGCGCGCAGTCTTGAGCGCCGTGTGGTTTTCGGTAGCCCGTTCAAACCGGTTAGCCCGCCTGAAGGTGCCGAAATCATTGAAGCGCACCCCCATCTCGGCCATCACCTTGTGCGCAACGGACGCCGTCATCTGGCGGATGTAGAACGGCTCCTTCACCACGAAGTGATGAATGCCATGGGTGCTGCCAAAGTTGAAGCAGAACGCCTGCAGCGGCCACATCCACCACGGGTTGAGCACTTGGGTCTGCTGCATGACATTGCCCATCTCGACGTCGCCGTAGTAGTGCATGTTCGAACTGACGAAATGCAGGCAGAAGGTACGCAGCACGTTCGGGCCGACCAGTACCACGACAGCGATGTCGATGACGTGCATGACCGCCAGCGTGTTCGCCGACCAATCAATCGGGCTGCCCATCTGACCGGCAATGCCATTGGCAGCATGAAAGCCAAGAAACACGTACCACGCGCCCCAATTCAACAGCGCCAGCGGCGCATAGACGCGCAGGGTGCGCTTGAGGATGCTGAATTTATGCGCCCAGGTTTTCGCCCGTAGCATGCGGATCAGCGACGACATGACGTTATCGCCCACCATCAGCAGCCGCGCCAGACCCCACGGCTCGCCATTGGTGATGGCGCGCTCTTCCATATCCGCCTCGGTGCCGGAGACCTTGTGATGATTGAGGTGCAGATGCCGACGAATCCAGGGATTGATCGTGCTCGGCCGCGCCATCCAGACCAGTGCCAACATGAGGTTATGGGGCACGCGCCGTTTGCGGAAATACATGCTGTGGATCAGGTCGTGTTCAAGCTCGTGGGTCAGCGACGCGAAGAACGCATTCAGCAGCATACACACCCACCACGCCAGATAACCCCCGAGATAGAGGGCCGCGCTGCCGATCATGCCGGCCAGTGCGCAGAACAGGATGCCGGCGCCGATGGCGTCCTGATGCCGTAGCAGCGGATAGCGCTCACGCAGCGCGGCGCCGTGGGCGGAAACCACCGCACGAATATGCGCTGATCGTTGTTGTGCATTCAGTCCGGCAGCACTTGCAGAAGTGTCGTGCATGCTTCCATTCTCCGGTTTCAGGATGAAAAAAACGTGGCACCACTGTGCCGCGTCAGAAGGGACGCTGCCTGACCGTGAACGCCAATCTGTAGACCGGAAGCGCCAACCTGTATGCCTGAGCCGAGCATCCTCGCCAGCTGGACCCGCGCCTTGCGCAAGCAACTCGATGCCCTCGGCCTCGACAGCCTCGCACTGAGCCGGGCTGCGGGTCTGGATCCGCAGCTGATGGATGATCCCAACGCGCGATACCCGGTGACGGTGACCACCCGTTTCTGGGAGCTCGCGGTGCAGGCCAGTGGCGATCCGGCGCTGGGCTTGCGGGTGTCACGTTTCGTCAGCCCGACGACCTTTCACGCGCTGGGTTACGCCCTGGTCGCCAGCGGCTCGTTGCGTGAGGTCTTCGAGCGCATCGTGCGTTATCACCCGGTGGTGAGCGACGCGCTGGTCATGAGCTTTGAACGTGTGGACGAGCGTTACGAGTTTCGTTTCCGCGTGCCCGACGGCAGTCCGATGCCGGCCAATGAGGCCATGGACGCCTTCGCCGCAATCTATGTGCGCACCTGCCGCAACCGTCTGGGGCGTCATTACGCGCCGCTGGCCGTTCACCTGATGCGGCCGCAACCGGAAGACCCGCAGCCATGGCATGACGTCTTCCGGGCGCCGCTGTTCTTCGGCGCGGCGGAGAATCTGCTGAGTTTTGCCTGCGAGGATTTCGACAGGCACCTGGACGATGGTAATCCGGAGCTGGCCGTGCACAACGAGGCTGTGCTCAACCGCACCCTCGAGCAACTCAGTGCACTGACCTGGGAGCGCAAGGTACGGGGCGCCATCGAAACTCAATTGCCGGAGGGCGAGCCGTCCGCCGAGCACATTGCCCACACGCTGCACCTGAGCCTGCGCAGCCTTCAGCGCCACCTGGCCGACGAGGGTTGCCGCTACGATTTGCTGCTCAATCAGTGCCGGCAGAATCTGGCGCTGCAGCATATGCGTGACCCCGGTTGCTCGCTCAGTGAAGTCGCCTACCTGCTTGGCTTCGCCGACACCAGCAGCTTCAGCCGGGCGTTCAAGCGCTGGACCGGCATGACGCCCAGCCAGTATCGCGAAGGTTTGAACCACTGACCGGCGGCGCCCTCACCCGCCTGCGCCGGTCAGGCGATGAAGGGCTGCCTCGCGCAGCCACTCGACGTCCAGCACGCAGATCTGATCGTGATGGCGGCGCACGATCTGCCGTTCGGCAAATTCTCCCAGCACCCGCTCGACCACCTCAGCGCTCAGCCCAAGGCAGCGATTCGACGCCATGTCTGCAAGGGGCACGCTGCGCACGGAGCGATCCATCTCGCCATAGGCTTCGGCCAGCATCAGCAGCCGAAACGCCACGCGCTCTACAGTGGGCATCAGGGTGATGTCTTCAATGGCAGGCACGGCGAGCCCGAGCTTGCGCCCGAGCAACTCGCGGAAATGCCGCCAAAAGGCTGGGTGTTCAGTCAGCAGTTGCTTGAGTGGCGCGTGGGGCATGTGCAGAAGAATGACCGCGTCCTGGGCGAAGACATCGTGGGTCGCGGGCAGGTCGTCGAACAACAAGGCTTCGCCAAACCAGAACGGCCGATAGCTTTCTGCCGGGGGCATGTCGGTTTGCTGCGGCTTGAGGGGATTGATGCGTAACGAGCCCGTGAGCAAGGCGTACAGGCCAGGCGCCGGATCGCCGCGCTGGAAGATCGATTTGCCGGGCGTCACCCGGCGCTGCCGCATGCCGATCAGCAAGCTATCCTGCAACAACGCAGGCAGATCGCGGAACCATCGGTCGTTGATAAACCATGAGCGCCATTGGGTTCCATTCGTCATGTGAATCTCCTTTTGATAACCGGCGTTTTGTAGCAGGCTGAGCCGTCCAGCGGGCTTAGCCGAAAAAAATCAGCGGCATGATCCACGTATCCATAGAGGAATAACAATGAAAAACCTCGTCGATCACCTCAGTCAGTACGCGGCCTACCATCGCGACACCCGCAATATCGTTACCCACTTCGTCGGCATTCCCCTGATCGTGATCGCGGTGGCCGTGCTGTTGTCACGCCCCGGCTGGACCAGTTGGTCCCTCGGCGGGATCTGGGTGTCGCCGGCCTTGCTGGTGAGCTTGGCCGCGACGTTGTTCTACCTGCGGCTGGATGCCTTCTTCGGCGTGCTGATGGGCGTCCTGCTCGCGCTGTGCCTGTGGCTGGGCGCAAACCTGGCGCAACAAACCACCATGGTATGGCTCAGCGCGGGCGTCGGGTTGTTCGTACTCGGTTGGGTGATTCAGTTTGTGGGCCATTATTACGAAGGCCGCAAGCCGGCGTTTGTCGACGACCTCACAGGCCTGATCATCGGCCCGCTGTTTGTCGTCGCCGAAGCGGCTTTTTTGCTGGGAATGAGAAAGAAGTTGCAGCACGCCATCGAGGCGCGGGTGGGCAAGACGCACCGGCGGGATCTGAAAAAGGCTGCGGTCTAGAGCTCGCGTCACTGTGGGAGAGCGGTTGCCCGCGAATGCCTGGGGTCAGCCGACTTGGATGTCACTGACCCACCGCCTTCGCGACCGTCGTAACCTCCGATTGCTCCTACAGTAGCTTTGCGTCCGGCCCGGATTGTGAGACACCGCACGAACCTGTAGGAGTGACCGGGGTGGCGCTCCACCTTGCCCGCGAATGCATTATGTCAGTCAGTGATGCGTGGACTGATCCACCGCTTTCGCGGGCAAGCGCGCTCCTACAAAGTCCGGTGTGAGCCTGTGACCGGTTAAATGCTCTCCCGCTTCTGCCAGACCTTCGGCTTGAAGAACAACGTCTCGCCCCGCGCCAGTCCGGTCAGGCTGTCGTGGTCTTTCACCACTTCGGCTTCGATCAGCTCCGGTTGCCCTTCGACCTTCAGCGTCACCCGCGTCGTTGCGCCCAACGGGCGGATGTCCCGCACTTCCGCCGCGTGGTGCCCTTCCACTTCATGCCGTGACAACGACACCTCGTGCGGGCGGAACAACACGTGGTTGTCATCGCCCAGGTGCAGGCGGTTCGAGTCCCCCAGAAAGTGATACACGAAATCGCTCGCCGGGTTCTCGTAGACATCGCCGGGCGAGCCGATCTGCTCGATCACGCCCTTGTTCATCACCACGATGCGGTCCGCGACTTCCATCGCCTCTTCCTGGTCGTGGGTCACGAATACCGAGGTCAGGTTGATGTCTTCGTGCAACCGCGCCAGCCAGCGACGCAGCTCCTTGCGCACCTTGGCATCCAGCGCGCCGAACGGCTCGTCCAGCAGCAAAACTTTGGGCTCCACCGCCAAGGCCCGGGCCAGGGCAATCCGCTGACGCTGACCGCCCGACAGTTGTTCCGGATAGCGATCCGACAGCCAGTCCAGCTGCACCATGTTCAGCAGCTCGTGCACTTTGACGGCGATCTGGCTCTCGTTCGGGCGCTGGTTTTTTGGCTTCATGCGCAGGCCGAAGGCGACGTTGTCGAACACGGTCATGTGGCGAAACAGCGCGTAATGCTGGAACACGAACCCGACGTTGCGATCGCGCACGTCGTGGCCGGAGACATCCTCGCCGTGGAAGACAATGCTGCCTTTGTCCGGCGTTTCCAGCCCGGCAATGATGCGCAGCAGCGTGGTCTTGCCACAGCCGGACGGGCCCAACAGCGCCACGAGCTCGCCACTCTGGATATCCAGACTGATGCCGTCGAGGGCTTTGAAGGCGTTGAAATTCTTGCTGACGTTACGGACTTCGATCGACATGAATTATTCCTCCGCCGCGTTTTTACGCAGACGGCTAATGCGCGCTTCGCTCCACTGCTTGAGCAGCAGGATGAACAGCGCAAGGATCAATAACAGGCTCGCCACGGCAAACGCAGCCACGTGGTTGTACTCGTTGTAGAGAATCTCGACATGCAGCGGCAGGGTGTTGGTCACGCCGCGAATGTGGCCCGACACCACCGACACCGCACCGAACTCACCCATGGCCCGCGCGGTACACAGCACCACGCCGTAGATCAGGCCCCACTTGATGTTGGGGACGGTCACGTGCCAGAACATCTGCCAGCCATTGGCACCGAGCAGACGCGCGGCTTCCTCTTCCTGCGTGCCCTGCTCCTGCATCAGCGGGATCAGCTCGCGGGCCACGAACGGCACCGTGACGAAGATGGTCGCCAGTACGATGCCCGGCAGGGCGAAGACGATCTGGATGTCGTGGTCCTGCAGCCAGGGGCCGAATACGCCGCGGGCGCCGAACATCAGCACGTAGATCAGACCGGCGATGACCGGCGAGACCGAGAACGGCAGGTCGATCAGGGTGACCAGAATCGCCTTGCCGCGGAACGAGTACTTACTCACGCACCAGGCCGCCGCGACGCCGAAGACCACGTTGAGCGGCACCGAGATCAGCACTGCGAACACGGTGAGCTTGAGCGCTGACAATGCGTCCGGCTCCAGGATGGCGGCGAAGAATCCGCCGAGGCCGTTACTCAAGCCCTGGCCGATCACCACCACCAACGGCAGCAACAGGAAGAACGCGAAGACCAGCCAGCCAAGGCCGATCAGAATGCGCCGCGACACCGCGCTGCCACGACGGGCAGCATTGGCGGAGGACGCAGCAATGAGCGATGAATCAGACATACATGCGCCTCCTCAGTTAGGGGTTTCGATGCGTCGCTGCAACAGATTGATCAGCAGCAACAGCACGAACGACACCAGCAGCATCATTACGCCAATTGCCGTGGCGCCGGTGTAGTCGTACTGGTCGAGCTTGACCATGATCAGCAACGGCAGGATTTCGGTCTTCATCGGCATGTTGCCGGCGATGAAAATCACCGAGCCGTATTCACCCACGCCACGGGCGAAGGCCAGCGCAAAGCCGGTCAGCCAGGCAGGCAACAAGGCCGGCACGAGGATGTGACGGAACACTTGCAGCGGTTTGGCGCCAAGGCACGCCGCGGCTTCTTCGACTTCGCGGGGGATGTCCGCCAGCACCGGCTGAACCGTGCGGACCACGAACGGCATGGTGACGAAGGTCAACGCCAGGGTGATACCGAAGGGGCTGTAGGCGATCTTGATGCCCATGTCGGCGGCAAACTGGCCGATGAAACCGGTCGGCGTGTACAGCGCGGTCAGCGCGATACCGGCAACGGCGGTGGGTAAGGCGAAGGGCAGATCGATCATTGCATCGATGATCTTGCGACCGGGGAAGGTGTAGCGCACCAGCACCCAGGCCAGCAGCGTGCCGATGATGCCGTTGATGATCGCCGCACAGAACGCCGTGCCGAAACTCAGCCTGAGTGCTGCGAGCACACGAGGCGCCGTGACGACGTTCCAGAACTGCACGGCGCTCAGCTGGGAGGCGTGGATGAACATGACCGCAAGCGGTATCAGCACAATCAGGCTGAGGTACACCAATGTGTAACCCAGCGTCAGCCCGAAGCCGGGTATGACGGGGGATATGCGTCGAGACATAAAAGTCCTTGGTTTACACACGTTACCCGGAACAAGTCCGGGTCCATTTATTCCGATTCAGGCGCGCGGCGGAACATCTGTCAGATATTTTATTGTCCGCCACGGCATCCCCTGTAGGAGTGAGCTTGCTCGCGATAGCCATCTGCATGTGCCAAATGCATTGACTGACACGACGCCTTCGCGGGCAAGCGCGCTCCTACACAGTTCAGCGACTACTGCGGGATGTAGATCTGATCGAACACACCGCCGTCATCGAAGAACTTGGGTTGAGCCGATTTCCAGCCGCCGAAGTCTTTGTCGATGGTCAGCAAATTCAGTTTAGGGAACTGCTTCTCGTACTGGGCGGCCACTTCCTTGTCACGAGGACGATAGAAGTTCTTCGCCGCGATTTCCTGACCTTCCTTGCTGTACAGGTGCTTCAGGTATTCGGTGGCGATTTCAGTGGTGCCGTGCTTCTGGGCGTTCTTCTCGACGACGGCCACGGGAGGCTCGGCCAGAATCGACAGTGAAGGGACGACGATGTCGAACTTGTCCGCGCCGCCGTCTTCTTTCAGCGCCAGGAACGCTTCGTTTTCCCACGCCAGCAACACATCACCCTGACCGTTGTTGACGAAAGTGATGGTCGAGCCGCGTGCACCGGTGTCCAGCACAGGCACATGTTTGAACAGCTTGCCGATGTATTCCTTGGCCTTGGCTTCGTCGCCGCCATTGGATTTGAGACCGTAGCCATAAGCCGCCAGGAAATTCCAGCGCGCGCCGCCCGAGGTTTTCGGGTTGGGCGTGATCACCGACACGCCGTCCTTGATCAGGTCGGCCCAGTCATGGATGCCCTTCGGGTTGCCCTTGCGCACCAGGAACACGATGGTCGAGGTGTACGGGGTGCTGGCGTCCGGCAGCTTGGTCTGCCAATCCGCCGGGATGGTCTTGCCCAGTTTGGCGATTTCGTCGATGTCGCCGGCGAGCGCCAGGGTCACCACGTCGGCAGGCGAACCGTCGATCACCGAGCGGCCCTGCTTGCCCGAGCCACCGTGGGACTGGTTGATCTTCACGGTGTCGCCCGGGTGGGATTTTTTCCAGTAGCTGATGAATTCGGCGTTGTAGTCCTGATACAGCTCGCGCGTAGGGTCATACGACACGTTCAGCAGGGTGAAATCCTTGGCGACAGCAGAACCGGCAAACACCGCACTGGCGAGCGCGGCCAGCGCATAACGACGAATGGACATGAATCAAGCTCCTGGACAAATGTTGTGTTGTTGGCTTTTTCTAATTTTAGGTCAGGCACTGTTCGTTATGCGGGAGCGTGGCTCAGCCCTGCTTGTTGCTCGGGTTCTGCAGACGGAATTTTTCCTTGCGCTCGATCTGGACCACTTGGGCGTTGTGCACCGTGATTTCAACCGCGCCGAAGCGCAGGTCACGCAGCGCGCTTTGAATTTCACGCAAAATGCTTGCTTCGTCCTGGCCGTCAACGCTACGTAGAGATGCGCTCATGTTCGTGCTCCTTGAAAGATGTGCCGCAGCGTGGGGGCGGCCGCTGCTTGTGGCGTGAGCGCGATATTAAAGACGTGGAGATATTCTTAAAAAGACTATTTAAGAATGCAGATATAACCAAAAGGCATTTGGGGAGTGAGTATGCAGGCGGTCGTTGGTTCGTAAGAGCCGGCTTGCTGGCGAACCGGGTGCGTCAGCCGCCAATGATGTGCTTGACCCATCGCGTTCGCCAGCAAGCCGGCTCCTACGGATGGGTGTGCAACCCAGGTTTAAGGTGTGACGCCGCGCCTACAAAGGCATCACTTGCCTTGCCGCCGTATCAGGCAGAGACAAACACCGGCGCATGCTGCCAGTTGATCTGCTCCGCCGGCATGGGCCGCGCGAACCAGTAACCCTGGCCCAGTTCGCAGTGGTGCTTCAGCAAAAAACAAGCCTGATTGGCCTGCTCGATGCCTTCTGCCAGCACGCGCATGCCCATGGCCCGCGCCAGGGCGATGATGGCGTTGACGATCGCGATGTCGTCATCGTCATGCGGCAGACCGGCAACAAACCCCTGGTCGATTTTCAGCTTCTGCACCGGCATGCGCTTGAGCCGCAGCAGCGACGAATACCCTGTGCCGAAATCGTCGATGGACAGCTTCAGACCCAGATCCCGCAGCCGGTGCATCTGCTCAATGGCTTGATCGGGGTCGTCCATGATCGCGCTTTCGGTGACCTCAAGCTCCAGAAACTCCGGGGCCAGGCCGGTTTCGTTCAGCACCTTGGCCACCCGCCGATCAAGATCGCCACGACCGAACAACCGGCTGGACACGTTGACCGCGACGTAGGAAATCTTCACGCCCTCCGCCAGCCACTCGCCCATCTGCCGGCAAGCTTGGGTCAGCACCCAGTTGTCGATGTCGGCAATGAGCCCGCTTTGCTCGGCAATGGGGATGAATTCACCTGGCGAGACCATGCCGCGCGCCGGATGCTGCCAGCGCACCAGCGCCTCGACGCCCTCGATGCCACGGCTGTGAAGGTTGTGGATTGGCTGGTAAACCACCCGCAGTTCGTTCTCCTCGACAGCCTGTCGCAGCTCGGCCGCCAACTCGACACAGCGCTGGGCGTGGGCGGTCAGTTCGGCGGTGTACAGCGCGTAGCTTTCACGGCCTTGATTCTTGGCCTGTGACAACGCGGCGTCGGCGTTACGCAACAACTGCTCGGCGGTCAGCGCATCGTGGGGGAAAATGCTGATGCCGACGCTGGCTGTCAGAAACAGCGATTGCCCGCTGATGAGAAAAGGTTCCCGCAGCCCTTCCAGAATGCTTTGCGCCAGCTCCGCCGACTGGGCGACCTGCTGGGCGTTTTCGAGCAGAATCGCGAATTCGTCGCCGCCCAGCCGCGCCAGGGTGACGCCCTTCTCCAGATGAGTCTGGAGCCGCTCGGCAGCGGCTTTCAGCACTTCGTCGCCGGCATTGTGGCCGAGGCTTTCGTTGATGTGCTTGAAGTGGTCCAGGTCGACGAGCAACAGCGCCAGCGTGCGCTTGTTGCGACGGGCGTGGGTGTGCGCCTGTTCGGCGCGGTCAGTGAACAGCAAGCGGTTGGGCAAGCCGGTCAGCGGATCGTAATGGGCCAGATGCGCCAGCTCGCGCTCGGAATGCTTGATCAAGGAAATGTCGGAAAACACCGCGACGAACTGGGTGATTCCACCTTGCTCGTCTCTGATCGGACGAATGCTTTGCCACTGCGGGTAGATTTCGCCGCTTTTACGGCGGTTCCAGATCTCGCCGCTCCATTGCCCGGCGCTGGTAATGGTCTTGAACATCCGTTCGTAGAACTCGGGGCCATGGCGCCCTGATTTGAATTTGCTCGGCCGCAGACCCAGCACTTCATCCTGCTGATACCCGGTGATCTCGCTGAAGGCGCGGTTCACGTGCACGATCACGCCCGAGGCATCGGTGACCAGAACGCCTTCGCGCGTGGTGTCGAACACGGCCGCCGCCAGTCGCAGGCGCTGCATGTCCTCGTCCCGGCGCGCCAGCTCGGTGACGCCCACGGATGACAACAGTCGCGAGCGGGCCAGATAAATCAGCACCGCGCTGAGGGCCAGCCAAAGATAACTGCCGACCTGTTGCGCCCGCCCCAGCAGGGTCGGGTCCTCGATCAGTCGCGGCAGCGCCTGGTCAATGACCGCCGACCACCCAATCGATACAGCCCCGTACAACGTTGCGGTGCTTAGCGCATTCCGGGTAATGCTCGGCATAGAGAGACCAACTTTGCGAAAGTAGGAAATTATAGAACAGGAAACATCTTGCGACGCTTATCTACAAGACCCACTGTTTTTATCTGTGAGCTAAGTGATAATGCGTGCTTCTGTCTCAGGGTCTGCTCAGGCGGATCCGTACATCGCACGTGTTACAACCGAGGGCAACTCAGCCTATGTGGAACAACGGTCTGCTCGACCTTTCTGTCTGGCAATTGGTCGCAGTCACCCTGGCGATGACACACATCACCATCGTCGGCGTCACGGTCTATCTCCATCGCTATTCAGCGCATCGCTCCCTGGAACTCAACGCCGGGCTCAAACACTTTTTCCGTTTCTGGCTGTGGCTCACCACGGCACAGAACACCCGCGAGTGGACCGCTATCCACCGCAAGCACCACGCCAAATGCGAAACCGTCGATGACCCGCACAGCCCGGTCATCAAGGGTTTGTCGACTGTTCTGCGCAAAGGCGCCGAGCTCTATCGCGCCGAAGCGGAGAACCCCGAGACCCTGCGCATCTACGGCAAAAACTGTCCCGAGGACTGGATCGAGCGCAACCTGTATTCGCGCTATCCCCTGTTGGGCATCGCGATCATGGGCGTGATCGATCTGGCGCTGTTCGGCGTCATCGGCATCACCGTCTGGGCGATCCAGATGATGTGGATTCCGGTGTGGGCGGCGGGCGTGGTCAATGGCCTTGGCCATGCGGTCGGCTATCGCAACTTCGAATGCCGCGACGCTGCCACCAATCTGGTGCCCTGGGGCATTTTGATCGGCGGCGAAGAGCTGCATAACAACCACCACACCTACCCCAACTCGGCCAAGCTGTCGGTCAAGCGCTGGGAGTTCGACATGGGCTGGGCGTGGATCAAGGTGTTCAGCTGGTTGCGTCTGGCGAAGGTACAGCGGGTCGCGCCAATCGCGCACCGTGTGGAGGGCAAGGGCCATCTGGACATGGACACGGCGATGGCCATCCTCAACAACCGTTTCCAGATCATGGCTCAGTACCGCAAGCTGGTCATCGCGCCGTTGGTCGCCCAGGAACTGACGAAAGCCGATGCCTCCGTACGTCATCAGTTCCGCCGCGCCAAACGCCTGCTTTCCCGCGAGCCAAGCCTGCTTGAAGACAAGCATCAAGCGCGCATCCAGACCATGCTGGAGCACAGTCAGGCACTCAAAGTGATCTACGAAAAACGACTGGCGTTGCAGCAGATCTGGGCGAAGACCAGCAGCAATGGTCATGACATGCTGGCGGCCATCAAGGACTGGGTTCACGAGGCCGAAGCCAGCGGTATTCAGTCGCTGCGTGACTTCGCCGACCAGCTTAAAACCTACTCGCTGCGGCCTGCCCACGCTTGATGCCGTTGATCGGTGACCACTCGTCCGGGTGGCACCGATCGGAACTTAGTGCCATTACTCCTATCTCACTAACACCTTCGCACTATGCTGTGTGACATGTTGTGGCATGCGCCGCACCTTATTCCGAGATGCAGTGCTCATGGACAACCAGACTCCCCACGTTGAGATTCCCGCCGCCGCAGAAACCCTTCTGGCGCTGATGCATGCCCAGGCGGAAGTCGCGCGCCTCAGCGAGCGCGAGCAGCTGTTCAGTTCTCTGCTGGTCAGCGTCAACGCCGTGTTATGGGCGTTCGACTGGCAGACGCAACGCATGATCTATGTCAGCCCCGCCTACGAGCGCATTTTCGGCCGATCCGCCGGTTTGTTGCTTGCCGACTACAGCGAGTGGCGCGACAGCATTTACCCCGACGACCTGGACTACGCCGAGCGCAGCCTGAGCGAAGTGCTCGAAAAGGGCTCCATCGAAGACCGCGAGTACCGCATCATTCGCGCTGACGGCCAGGTCCGCTGGCTGAGTGACAAATGCTTCGTCAGCCATCAGGCCGAGCACAGCCAGCGCCTGATCGTGGTCGGCATCGCCGAAGACATCACCGAGAAGAAGCACCTCGAAGACGAGCTGCAGCGCCTGGCCACCACCGACGTGCTCACCCAGAGCAGCAACCGTCGGCACTTCTTCGAGTGCGCTCAACGCGAGTTCGAGCAGGCACGCTTGCAGGGCACGCCGATGGCGTTCCTGCTGCTGGACGTGGATGATTTCAAGCTGGTCAACGACACCTACGGCCACCAAGAGGGCGATCTGGTGCTGCAACGCATTGCCGAATGCGGGCGCAAGACGCTGCGTCGTGGTGATCTGTTCGGGCGGATTGGCGGGGAAGAGTTCGCCGCCGTGTTCCCAGGCTGTGCGCCGGAAATGGCCGCGCAGATTGCCGAGCGGTTGCAGCGTGAGATTCAGCGCCTGAGCTTTCAGTGCAACGACAAAACCTTCGGCATCACCGCCAGCCAGGGGCTGACCAACCTCGGCGAGCAGGACCAGAGCCTCGAAGCGCTCTACGCACGTTCTGACGCTGCGATGTATCAGGCCAAGCGCCAGGGCAAGAATCAGATTGTGCTGGTGTAAGCCTGCTCCTCTGAAATCAACATCCCGGCTAAGCCACCGCCTTGCTGCGCACCCCTTCCAGATCTGACTCGCTGACCTTCAACAGCCGCGCCGATTTGCTTTTCGCCAGTGCCTCCAGCGGGTCCTCAAGCCCGAGCGAGCCCATCTGTCCCGCCACATTCATCGCCAACACCTCGCGGGTAAAAACGCCGGTGTTGTATTGATATACCGCCGCGATCAACTCACGCAGCTCCAGCGGCAGCCGCCATCGCGTGCGCAACGCCGAGCCGAACGAGGCCGAATACTGCGCCAACGCGCGGCGAATGGTTGCCTCATCCAGCGCACCGCCGGCGATCAACCAGTCCTGCAAACAACGCAACACCGTCAGTTCGCCCAGGCCCCTGAGCAAACCCGCGCAGTAACAGCGCTGGTGATCGAGATCCAGCTTGCGTGCCAGCGTCCGCGCGCAGTCGGCGGTGCGTTGCGAGACCTCCCAAATTTCGGTGGCGTGCAACAACAACGCTGCATCCGTCAGCACCGCGCCACGTTTGAGGGCCAGACCTTGGACCAGATTGACGCTTTGGGTGGCGCCCAATACGGCGAGCGCCTGCCCCAACGTCTGCACGGGCTTGCCCTGATGGTGCGACGCGCTGTTGGCGGCGGCAATCAACAACGCGGTGACATGGGGGTCGTGGGTCAGCGCCTGTTCCAGCAACGTCAGATCCACACCCGACGCCCCGCGACTGCTGGCCACCGCCGCCCTCACGTCGACGAACAGCGGCCCGCCGTCGGCCACTTCGCGACGCTTTTCCAGAAACGCATCCAGCCCGACACCCGGCGCCAGCGCAGGCACCGCACAGGCAACCTGCGCGCCGTCCTGCAACAGCAGCGTTTCCAGCCGATGGCGCAGCCCTTCCATGTTCAGGGGTTTGGTAAGGTAGGCAGTGGGCGCCAGTTGCACGGCCTCGCGGACACTGGCGCTGTCGCTGCGACTGCTCAACAGAATGAAACGAACCGGCGGCTGGCGACGCAACTGCCGCAGCCCGCGCAGCAGACTCAGGCCATCGACGCCCGGCAACTCGCGGGAGGCGATCACCAGGTCCGGGATGAACCCGCTCATCAGTTCTATGGCCTCCCGGCCGTTCGAACAGATGTCCAGCTGAGCGTCGCAACGCACATCCAGGACCAATTCATTGAGCATCTCGCGAGCCCAAGGGTCAGCTTCTGCGATCAACACGCGGGGAACGGCTAGCGCCTCTACATCGGTCATCATGACTCTCCGGCATCAGTCCCTTTACCTTAGTCAAAGACTGGGCAGGGAGACAGATCGAAAGAAAGTTTTCTGACGTCAACAAACGAAAAAACCCGCCGAAGCAGGTTTTTTCTGATGAAGCGGTCACATTCTTATCAAACGTGCCCGCGGCTCATCGGCATGAAGTCAGGCAATTTCAGCGAAGCATTCTTCGATGATCTTCAGGCCTTTGTCCAACTGCTCGTCCGGCGAGGTCAACGGGACCAGCACGCGCAACACGTTGCCGTAAGTGCCGCAGGACAGCAGGATCAACCCCTTGTCACGGGCCTTTGCGATCACTTGCGCGACGGCAGCGGCGTTCGGCTTGTGGGTGTCGCCATTCTCGAAGCACTCGACGGCGATCATGGCGCCCAGCGCGCGGACTTCGCCGATGACCGGGTACTTGGCCTGGATGGCGCGCAGGCCAGTGACCAGACGCTCGCCAACGGCTTTGCAACGATCCAGCAGATGCTCTTCTTCGAACACTTCCATCACCGCCAGCGCAGCAGCACACGCGACCGGGCTGCCGGCGTACGTGCCGCCCAGGCCGCCCGGGGCGATGGCGTCCATGTATTCGGCCTTGCCGCAGACGCCGGCCAGCGGGAAACCACCGGCGATGGATTTGGCGAAGGTGGTCAGGTCGGCGCTCACGCCCATCTGTTCCATGGCGAAGAAGGTGCCAGTACGGCCAGCACCGGTCTGCACTTCGTCAGCGATCAGCAGAATGCCGTGCTTGTCGCACAGTTCGCGCAGACGCGCCATGAACGCCTTCGGCGCGACGTAGAAACCGCCCTCACCCTGCACCGGCTCGATGATGATCGCGGCGATGTCTTTCGGCTCGGCGTCGTTCTTGAAGATGCGCTCGATACTGGCGATCGAATCGTCAATGCTGACGCCGTGCAGCTCGTTCGGGTAGATGGCGCGGAAGATACCGCCCGGCATCAGGCCCATGCCGGCCGAGTACGGCACGACTTTACCGGTCAGACCCAGGGTCATCATGGTGCGGCCGTGGTAAGCACCGGTGAAGGCGATGACGCCCGCACGGCCTGTCGCGGCGCGGGCGATCTTGACGGCGTTTTCAACCGCTTCGGAACCGGTGGTGACCAGCAGAGTTTTCTTGGCGAAATCGCCCGGCACCTTGGCGTTGACCTTCTCGCACAGCTCGACGTAAGGCTCGTACGCCAGCACCTGAAAGCAAGTGTGGGTGAGCTTGGTCAGTTGCTCTTGCACGGCCGCGATGATTTTCGGGTGCAGGTGACCGGTGTTCAGTACCGCAATGCCGCCCGCGAAGTCGATGAACTCGTTGCCTTCGACGTCGGTGACGGTGGCGTTCTTCGCGGACTCAGCGAAGATCGGGTGAATTTGACCAACGCCGCGTGGGACTGCAGCTTCGCGGCGTTTCATCAGGGATGCGTTAGTTTTGCTCATCATTTCCTCATTCGCCGCTCATCGGGCGGCGCGGTTCAAGGATCAAGCAGCGGGGGTCAACAGCGACAGCATACGATGATCGACTGTCGCGGCCTCCCGGCCACCAATAGGTTGGTGCCACTGAAACCTGCGAAACGGCGCTCTCGCGTCCCGCAGGTTGTCGAACAGTTACTTCACTCTGTCACTCAGCGGGTTCAGATGCTGAGGCAGAGGTATTTGATTTCCAGATAATCTTCGATGCCGTACTTGGAGCCTTCACGGCCAAGACCGGATGCTTTGACGCCACCGAACGGCGCCACTTCGTTGGAGATCAGACCGGTGTTGATGCCCACCATGCCGTACTCCAGCGCTTCAGCCACACGGAACACGCGGCTCAGGTTCTGCGCGTAGAAATACGACGCCAGCCCGAACTCGGTGTCGTTGGCCATGGCGATCACTTCGGCTTCATCTTTGAAGCGGAACAGCGGTGCCAGCGGACCGAAGGTTTCTTCCTTGGCCACGGCTGCGTTTTTCGGCACGTTGACGAGGATAGTCGGTTCGAAGAAGTTGCCTTCCAGGCTGTTGCCACCGCTCAGCACTTTCGCGCCTTTGCTCAAGGCGTCAGCGATGTGTTCCTTGACCTTGGCCACGGCTTTTTCGTCGATCAACGGACCGGTGGTCACGCCGTCGGCCAAGCCATCACCCACTTTCAGCTTGGCGACGGCAACCTGCAACTTCTCGGCGAAAGCGTCGTAGACCGCATCCTGCACGTAGATGCGATTGGCGCACACGCACGTTTGGCCGTTGTTGCGGTACTTGGAAATGATCGCGCCTTCAACGGCCTTATCCAGGTCAGCGTCGTCGAACACGATGAACGGCGCGTTGCCACCCAGCTCCAGCGACACCTTCTTGATGTCGTGGGCGCATTCAGCCATCAACTGGCGACCGATCTCAGTCGAGCCGGTGAACGACAGCTTGCGCACGATCGGGTTGCTGGTGAGCTCGCTGCCGATATCGCCTGCGCTGCCGGTCACCACGCTGAACACGCCAGCCGGGATACCCGCGCGCTCGGCCAGTTCAGCCAGCGCCAGTGCAGAATACGGAGTTTGCGAAGCAGGCTTGAGCACCATGGTGCAGCCTGCCGCCAGCGCGGGGCCGGCCTTGCGGGTGATCATGGCCGCGGGGAAGTTCCACGGCGTGATCGCCGCGGTGACACCGATCGGCTGCTTGAGGACGATCAGGCGCTTGTCCGGCTGATGGCCCGGAATCACGTCGCCATAAATGCGCTTGGCCTCTTCGGAAAACCACTCGATAAAGGAAGCGGCGTAAGTGATTTCGCCTTTGGCCTCGGCCAGTGGCTTGCCCTGCTCAAGGGTCATCAGGCGACCGAGGTCGTCCTGGTTTTCAATCATCAGTTCGAACCAGCGACGCAGCTTGGCGCCACGCTCTTTGGCGGTCAGCGCACGCCAGGCCGGCAACGCCTTATCAGCGGCCTCGATGGCGCGGCGGGTTTCAGCAGCGCCCATCTTCGGCACGGTGCCGAGAATCTCGTTGGTGGACGGGTTGTTGACCTTGATGGTCTGGACACTGTCGGCATCAGCCCAGGCGCCATTGATGTACGCCTGCTGGCGGAACAACTTCGAGTCTTTGAGCTGCATTGCGGCCTCCTGAACAGCACCGCGCGCGGCGGAGCGAATGGTTGTGTGCGGGCACCTCGACCGAGGCCGCCGCTGGATATAACTGTCGCCGGCCCTGATTGGAGAATAGAAGAAAGGCCGGGCGGGGCGTTTGAAATCTCAAACGAATCCTAGGGACAACAGGGGTAAAGGACAATAGTGCGTTCGAAAAAAAGAACGGCTGGGCTTGGGGTGAGGATGAATTCGGATCAGCGTAGCTGGGAGCATGCGTATGGGGTTGTCATGTGGGGGTGCCGATACGGCTTGGCTTGGTCTCACTAAATTGTTAACGGCGGGTCATCGGCATGGACGCGTGCAGGCCAGATGAGTATTATGGCGCCCGCGTTGCACCTGTAGCTCAGCTGGATAGAGTACTGCCCTCCGAAGGCAGGGGTCATGGGTTCGAATCCCGTCAGGTGCACCAAGATCATGTTTCTAGTTGTCTGCTGATGCCTATGAAACGCCCAACGGAGCCCGCCCTGTGCGGGCTTTGTTGTTTCTGCATGTCTCCCCTCTATAACACCTTAGTGCCCTGCATCCGAGGGACTACCCCTGGGAGATCTGAGAACTGAGGGGATACAGGCCTGCGAAACGGTCTGAAATTAGACGCAAGCAACCTTGCGACACTGCACTCGTGAGCATAGAACCTGAGACCCGCGAATATCGAGAGCTCGACGGTGACAGCTCTACCTGAAAGTTAAGTCGGACGGTCAAACATCTCGGCAACTCCGGTACAAGAACCAAGCGGGTAAATGAAGCTGGCTCGGCCTCGGGGGGTATCCGACTGTGGAAGAGCTTGCCAAGCTATCAATAATTACGAAGGCGGCAGCCCGGTTCGAACTGACCAGCATCGCACCGGGGATCAATGCCACAGATCTTGAACTCCGTCTTGAAAAGATGGTGGCAGATGAAGCTTTACTGACCGCGGCCTGCGCTGCTTACAGCGTCTGTGAGACTCAATGCATGGCGGCTGTCCGGGCTGGAGAACGGCTTACCGTCGTGTGGGCATGAGGGATGTGAAGGCAATGCCTGACGCAAGTTCACGACGCTGTTGCAGCGCCTCATCAAAGCTGGCGGCGTTCCTGCTGTAGATATATCAGCATCAATTCAAACTGCTGTACTTGGCGAGATTATTGCCGTCACTTCGGGAGGCGTCATGCCGGCACCTGATCGCTATTAGCGTGAGTTTCAGTTGAAGCAAGCTTAGGCGACGATTTCAGCATTTTCAAGCCGCTTCCGTGCGGCTTTTTTGTACTGCAGTGAAATCTTAAATACCAGTTTCGATTGTTCAATCCCTCCACGACCACAGGAGTCATTGACGCCCACTGTCAAACTTCAGTGCCTAACTGAAGAGCGCTTTTAGTAGGTCATGGGGTGATCTAGAAAATAGATGACATTGTTGTGGATGTCGTTGATGAGGTTTTGATTGTCCTCAAATAAAGCTACTGCATATTCTTTAAATTCGGCTAAACTTTCTAAATTATTTAGCAAGCCCTGCATCACATTAGCCTGGCATCTACCTACAGCACAAATCATAATCGTGCTGAATAGTTCAAGTTTTTCTTTTGTAAAGTCCATGCTACGGAATCCTGAATGGACAGAGTCGTTCCGAAAATCTCGAACTTCTTTGACTAACTCAATAAGCTGTTTCTTCCAGTATTGATATCTAGGATGGCTTTCTAACTGTGTTTTAGTTGAAGCCGTTATTATCCATTGCTGTTGTCCGTTTGGAAATCCTAAAAATAACCTAACGTAGCTCTCTACGCAATTATCGTTTTCATCTGCCTTTAATAGTGCCTCTAGGGCAAACCACAAAAATAGGATTCTCAACTGAGGATTTGTCTCATTCTTGCTATTTCTCGCCCAATGTAAAGACCGCCTATATCGGTCGCAAAGCTCATTTTTGAGTGCAAGTAAATAAACTGTAGCATCAACATATTGTGTGCTGCCATTATGCATCACGAACGAAAGAGATGGCTGAAAGCCCGTTCTTGTAATAGGCGTGATTTCGCCGGATGACAGGTCTTTTATGAGTCCAATTCGAGACGTCTTTATTGTGGATATCGAATACTCCATAGACTTGAAATCAAGGACTTCAAGGAATCTGGTGTCAGCAGCATGTATGGCTTCGCTAGGATTCCCGCAATCCACTATTGTAGCAATCCTCGCACATACTTTATGCTTTTCGTAGTCAAGCCCGTTTTCAGCTGCGGACTTTTCAAACGCGCCAACTTCATATTGGGTATCAGCCGAATAAGATCGAAGCTCAACAGAGCCAAAGTTTAAAGTGGATGGAAGAGTAAAGCTTTTGTCATCCAGAATTCTCACAACCAAATAGCTAATCATAAGCACCTCTGAATAGAATGTGCGAGCTTAGTTATGAATATTTGCTTGAACTGCTTAGCGTACCGAGCAGTTAATGTTATGTGGTTTTTTGATAGGTACTTTGCTAGCGACAGAGCTATGATGTAGCTTCTTCGCACCATACAAACCTCAATAATAGTTGACAGTCGATCAGTACTTAATTGACCGTTAAGCAACTCGCAGCATGTATTTTCGCAGGCCTTGATGTTATTTTGTGAATGATAATAGCGCAAACGGTACCAGTACACTTCACTACTATCTTTTGTAGAGCTGGTTAAAAGTTTATCGTATTTATAAACCCAATCATTATCAAAAGTTGCGATCGCTATCGTATAACCGAGTCGTATCGTTTTTGGATGATCAGGCCCCAGCTGGCACAGCTCTAAAAAGAAATACTTGGCCTCCAACAATCTCCCACCCTTTACTAGCGCATCGATATAGTCCGTAAGTCTTTTCAGATATTTTCGGCTACTCTTAGCTGTAGTTCTGTAGATCTTTTCACTCTGCTCCAAAGCTTAACCTCTTCCTATAGGCTACCTATCTACGATTGTTTTCTGGCGGCTCACCGCACCTGCATCGACTCTATATATGTGTGAGCAGCTCAATTGCTATCTAGAAGATAGCGGAACGGATGAATAGAATCGAATGTTAATTATCATTTTTTGGGGAGGGGCTGGAAGCTCAATAACGTCCAGCTCAGATCGTGCTCCGGTTGAAGCTGTGAGGAGCTTTTCGCCAAGTGCAGCTTTAGGGAAGGTCTGAAGTAGGCACGCGTTTTTAACAGCCCCGTTGCTTGAGGCTCAAAAAATGT
This sequence comes from Pseudomonas sp. KU26590, assembly GCF_026153515.1. Lineage (NCBI taxonomy): Bacteria > Pseudomonadati > Pseudomonadota > Gammaproteobacteria > Pseudomonadales > Pseudomonadaceae > Pseudomonas > Pseudomonas sp. KU26590. The sequence goes on along the minus strand of NZ_CP110644.1, from coordinate 567,072 downwards.
CGACTCAATCGAAAATTAGACCTTTTGCTCTCTCAATCCCCGCTTTTTTCTGCGTACAAGCGCTTTTCAGCACTCATTTTCCGCATTAAAGGCGTACCTCTCCTGCATTGAGTAATCGTTTTCGCATCATCCACAGGTTCGACAGAGCAAACAGCGTGGTCTGCTGCGCAGTGTTTTTCAGCAGGCCTCGGAAGCGTACTTTCGTATAACCAAACTGGCGCTTGATTACTCGAAACGGATGCTCAACCTTGGCGCGCAGTTGAGCTTTCGCGTATTCGATTTTGCGACGCATGCGCCCGATCAGACTCTTCTTTGCATGCTTTTTATAGCTGCTGGGCCGCGCAGCAATCGACCAGATCATTTGGCGATCTTGATGCTCGGGGCGCTTTTCGACGCCGGTGTAACCGGCATCGCCAGAGACGTAAGTTTCTTCTCCGTGCAGTAACTGATCGACCTGGGTTACGTCCGCCACATTCGCCGCAGTGCCCACTACGCTATGCACCAAACCGGATTCGGCATCGACACCGATGTGCGATTTCATCCCGAAATAGTATTGATTTCCCTTCTTGGTTTGATGCATTTCAGGGTCGCGTTTGCCGTCCTTGTTCTTGGTCGAACTCGGCGCATGAATGATCGTCGCATCGACCACGGTGCCTTGGCGCAACAACAAACCACGGTCGCCCAAATAGCCATTGATGACCTGCAAAATCCCACCGGCCAGCTCATGTTTTTCGAGCAATCTGCGGAAGTTGAGGATCGTGGTTTCGTCTGGAATCCGATCCAGATGCAGCCCGGCAAACTGGCGCAGAATCGTAGTTTCGTACAGCGATTCTTCCATAGCTGGGTCGCTATAACCGAACCAGTTCTGCATCAGATGAACCCGCAACATCGCCATCAACGGGTATGCCGGACGACCACCTTCTCCCGTTGGATAGTGCGGCTCGATCAGTTTGACCAAGCCATTCCAGGGCACGACCTGATCCATCTCGATCAGGAAGCGTTCACGGCGGGTTTGTTTGCGTTTGCCAGCGTATTCGGCGTCAGCGAAGGACATCTGCTTCATCGGGACTCAACCGTTCAGTGCTTGGGACTGGCGTATTTCACCAGATTTGGAAGTCTTTTTCAGAGTTTCCTTAGGTTATTTTCAGCCGACCAGGCTTGCAAATCGAGCCGGTCAAATTCGATGCAAACGACTCGTAAAGTCAGATGCAAAGGGGTAGCCACTTCAGTGCCATAACCCAAAGCGGCAAGCGACGTTCCGCATGCAAGAAAGCAGCTGGGTCAGATTGTGCACCATGGCCCGCCGCACGTCGGCTACGGCATCATAAAATTGCCGCCTCTCGCAACAGCAAATGGAAGGCTGAAAGGGTTTCGCAATAACAGCGTCCTATCGAAGCGCGCCAGCAGTTTTCTCCTGGCGCGCGCCATTGTCCCCCACCACACCTGCGGTCTAAACAGGTCGCTTTTTCTGCATTACCTTCACGGTTTCAAGCAGGCGGCCTTGCTGGGCTGCGCAGGCATCCAAAGAAGCGAAGCCTCCCCTGCAAAATCCTGCAGGTAGGTAGATTTTCAGAACGGCACACCGCCACGTGCACAACGTTCTTGACCTAGCTATATTGCTTGTCTCATACATCTAGGCTTGGGACGGCTCAAAGGGGCTTGGGAGGGCTTGATGATTGTTCTCTGGATCACTAAAAATTGAGTAAAAAAGCAGTAGTGACTAAGAAACATCAACCTAGTGGATTAATATCCAGTAGCAACGCAGGATGCAAAAATATGTCTACTACCAAAGCGCCAATAACGAAAACAAACCCGCTCGGAGATAAGACTGCCGAAAATGACTTAAAAATGCTGAACGATGCATTCGTAGAAACAGCAGATTTCCGGACGCTACTCGAGTCGGATGACAGAACAGTCGTTGTAGGCCGGAGGGGAACGGGAAAAAGCGCTCTCTTCCTACAGCTGAGACAACACTGGGAAAGAGACAAAAAAGTTATAACCCTGTCTTTCTCTCCTGAAGACTCAGACATTATTGGCTTTCGCTCCGTTTTAAAGCCATTTGCAGAAAGCTTCATACTTGCCAGAGCAGCTACAAAACTTCTCTGGCGCTATTCGATCATGATGGAAATGGCTAATAGCATTGCCAATAACTATAAACTGCGAACCCACGTTGAGCGTGATGAGCTCCTTATAGAGCACCTCAAAAGATGGAACGAAGCAAAGGGAAACATAATTAATAGATGCAGGAGTGTGGCTAAAAAATATCTGTCTTCCGAAAACCCGGAAGAAGCCATTGGAGACTTGCCACTTAACTTAGACCTCACAGCCATTGAAGAACGAGTAACGAAACTTTTCGCAAGAGCAGACCGTCGAGTTGTAATATTAATGGATCGACTTGACGAGGGTTATGAATCCGACACTATTGGCATTGGGATTATTGCAGGGCTAGCATATGCGGCCATTGAACTAAACCAAAAGTCCGAGCTCTTTAGACCAATTATATTCCTGAGAGACAACATATATAGGTCACTAACATCCGAAGACCCCGATTACTCGAGAAACATTGAAGGACAAGTAATAAGACTGCATTGGGACTGGGCCCAATTACTTCAATTAGCGGCTACCCGGATGAAGGTTTCATTTGGTCTGGAAATGGAAAAAGAGCAGCGTGTATGGGATCGCTGTACTGCTGGGGAACTACAGGGCCGAGAGGGCTTTAAAAAATGCCTTCAATTCACCCTCTACCGACCACGTGACTTGTTATCACTGCTGAATGAGGCTTTTTTCTGCGCATTCAGGCATGACAGATCTACGGCGATAATCAGCGATCTTGAGCATGCAGCCAAGTCGATCTCCGTAGCTCGACTCGAAGATCTTTTCAAAGAGTACCAAAAAATATTCCCATCGATCCAACCTATAATAAACTCTTTTAAAAATAATGAACCAGAACTGACGACATATCTCGCCGTTAATAATATAGAGCAGGCAATTACTGACATCGAACAAAATGGAAATCAAGCAGCACTCGCAGAGGCTAGGCTATTAAGGCCCGCCGGATTGCTTCAATCGCTGTATAGCATCGGATTTATCGGAATTCATGATAGCAACACATCCTCCTTTTCTTTCTGCCACGATGGGCGAACACCGGATAAAGGATTTGAGAATAGCGATACCGTATTAATCCATCCCTGCTATTGGTTGGGCCTAAATCTGAAGCGCAATGCACTCGAACCAGATGAGGCTGAAGAGATAAACGATGAATACGACATCAAGGTTGAATCGGAAAACCCCAAAATTCGCAACTCTAGGATAGGCCAAATAGTATCTAGACTCGACCAAATACCTTTGGGAAGGGAGGGGGACAGAGATTTTGAAGCTTGGTGCCTAGAAGCACTTAAAATAATTTTTGCGGCTCATTTAACAAATTTAGAGCCGCATCCAAATGGTGCTGCGGTACAGCGCAGAGATATAATTGGATCAAACAGCGAAAAATCAGATTTCTGGGCGAGAATTTATAAAGACTATCGTGTTCGACACATTGTATTTGATGCGAAAAATTACATGGAGCTAGGCCCTAACGAGTACAGACAATTACAGTCGTATCTTACAGGGAGTTACGGGAAGCTGGGATTTATAATAAATCGAGACCACGATGAAAATCTAACTGCGGGCAAAGACCTAGACTGGACAAAAGAAATGCACCACTCTCACGGCGCACTTATCATAAAGCTACCTGGAAAATTCTTGTGCAAGCTTTTGCAAAAACTTCGGAGTCCGGAGAAGCACGACGCAATTGATAAACAAATGTGGACACTGCTAAATAAGTACGAGCTAAACTACCTGAATATTAAAAGCTCAAATGTTCGTAAAAAATCGGGGAAATGACACTTTGGGATTTCTCACAAAAATTTGGAGGGGGGGTATCCCTAGGTGTATCCCTCAAATCCAACACCGGTTAAGGCCTTTAAATCAGCAATCCTAAGATCTAGTTCGAATCCCGTCAGGTGCACCATCTTCTACCCCTTGCGTCGCAGGGGGTCAGCGTTACTCCCCATACCTGTTCTAGTCCTGAAAGTCGTACCCCCATCGACCGAGGCATCTTTGTCTCCCGCGTCGAGGCTGTAGGCACCGCCTTTCATCAACTCATTATCGCCGCATCTCCTAAGTCGCACTGAAGCACAAAGGCGCGTACTCGGAAATGGTGCAGATGCTTTCAGGCGTTGGTGCAAGCACAGTGATACGGGTCTCAACATCAGACATTTACCGGCCACAGCCGGTGACCTTGTTTTGAATTTTCTGGCGCCTGAAATACGGAAACCTGTATAAATCCGCTTGGCGTCATCCACCTTGAACAAGGTCACGCCAGTATATGGAAATTCAGCTTTTTCTCAGGCGCCCGCCTGGGGAACAGGGAGAAACAATGCAATGGTTTTGTCGTCGTGGGTGCACCACGCAAGTTCATCCCACCGCCCTTGCATACCCCCAATCCGCCGCACCACCACACCTGCACGCTTGCCCAGCAGCAAGGCCGCCCCGTGGATGGGCATGACGTCGCCGGTGCCGGGAATTATCAAGGCCGTTGTTGCACCCGTTGCCTTCGCTGGACTGTCGGCTGATTAACTCTCAGACACTCTTCAAGGACGACTGAATAAAGACATGAGTAATCCTTCCAACCCCTACACCTACCTGATAAGAAGCGTGATTTTTGGCCTGGCCGGTATGGTCCTGCTTGCCATTGCCGGTTCTATGGCTTACTGGCGTTACGAATTTTTGCCTCAGGCGCAGCATGCGCCTGGCGTAGTGACCAAGCTAAACGCGGGCGGTTCGCACCCCGAAATCGAATTCACCAGTGCTGACAACCAAGTCATCTCGTACCCACAGGGTGGGATGATTTCTGGTTATGAAGTCGGGCAACCGGTTCAGGTGCTCTACCTTGCCGAAGACCCCGAGATGACGGCTGTCATTGAAGACCGAGGCGCGTTATGGGGCACTCCAGTGATGCTGGGGATCATGGGCCTGGCGTTTATCTGGGGCTGTAGGTCTGAGTTTTCCAGTGGCAGGAAGCAACCTGCCGTACCGCCGTTAAAAGGACGTTGAAACGATGACTCAATCGATCATTCCCCTGCCGGTCAATGTCAGCACTTGGAGGTACCTTACAGGGAGTAGCGGCGGGCTCAGTGTTGGCTTGGTATCAGGTGGGCGGTCAATCACCCTTAAGGCACCCGATGGCAAAGAGGAGAGCTTTGGCTACGGAGGCGCAGGCATCTGCTTCGGTTTCGCAACGACGCGACTATGAACATACGGACATCAAGCGATTTGATTTGCGATCACCTGACGCAATCGTCTTTTCAGAAAGAAGCCGATGAAGTCAGCCAACTGACCGATGCCGTGCTCAACGAGACCGCATCAATGGGCGAGCGACAGGACGCTGCCAAGCAGTTGATCAGCCGATGCCATGTGAAATGGCTGGGCGATTACTTCATTGTGGGCGTGTCATACGATCAGTGGCTGAAACTGCTGACTCAGCTCAGCAAGCTGTTGAGTAAGGTGTAACGCGTGCTGGCGTTACTTTATGGGGCACATGGCGGGGGTTGGTCGATCTTCTACAGCGAGCGCGGATTGCGCACCGAAGAGCAGCGCTTCGGTGAAGAAAGCAGCGCTTGCGGAGCCTTTCTGCAGCGCCTGAAAAACATGCTAGGCATCCGCTGAGTCAGCGAAGATCGGACCGAGGCTACGCGACGGCCCTACACCTGCCTCCCTTGGTTGTTACACAACAAACTTGCTAACCAACCCCTGCAGATGCACACCCAAACGCGCCAGCTCAACGCTTGACGCTGCTGTTTGTTCACTGGCGGAGGCTGTCTGTTCGGAGATGTCCCTTACGCTGAGAACACTGCGGTTGATCTCTTCAGCCACGGCACTTTGCTCTTCGGCAGAGGCGGCGATTTGCTGGTTCATCGACTCAATAGTGGAAATTGAGCGGCTGATGTTGCCGATCGAAGCCCCTGCATCACGCGCCAGCTCCACGCTGTTGTCAGTCAGTACACGACTGTTTTCCAGTGTGGCCGCAACCTGAGCGGTTCGGGTGTGCAAACCACCAATCAATGTCGCAATTTCTTCGGTCGACGCCTGGGTGCGCTGCGCCAAGCTTCTCACCTCATCTGCGACAACCGCAAAACCTCGTCCGGCTTCGCCAGCGCGTGCGGCTTCGATGGCAGCGTTGAGCGCCAGCAAGTTGGTTTGCTCGGCAACGGCCTTGATCACATCAAGCACGCCGCCGATCTTGTTGCTCTCTTGCTTGAGCTCATCCATCGCGGTCTTCGAATAGCCGACTTCTGTCGCGAGTTTTTCAATCTGGAGCACGGCCTTGGCGACAACTGCATCGCCATCGCGGGCCTCTTTGGAGGCGCTGACCGCAGCATCTGACGCCTGCTCTGCGTTTCTCGCCACTTCCTGAACAGTGGCAGCCATTTGGTTCATGGCTGTTGCAACTTGGTCGGTTTCGGTTCGCTGACTGTTGACCCCTGCGCTGGTCTGCTCGGTGACTGCCGACAACTGTTCGGCAGCGCTCGCGATCTGAGTGACGCTGTCACGCAAGCCACCCATCAATTGCCGCAGGTTTGAGGTCATTCTTTGCATGCTGGTTTGCAGCAGACCAAGCTCGTCTCGCCTTGTCGTGACTTCGCTGTAGGTCAGATCACCGTTTGCTACCCGATCAGCCAACTGCAGTGCCTCGCGAAGCGGCCCGACGATGACGCGGGTAATGATCCATGCAGCCAATGCGCTGATGATGAGCGCGATACTGAGCCATATGATCAACATCTTGTTGGCTTGACCGACGTCCTCGATACGCAGCGAAACCTGGTTTTTTGCCAACTGATCGGCGGAAGCCAGCAGGACTTCGATGTTTTTAGTGATACCTGCCTGTCCTTGGTCAATCGCAGCCTGTGCTTGTGCGAACTGAGCGATGGCAGCCTGGTATTTAGTCAGTGAAGCCTGGAGAACTTTGATAGCGTCCGGTTGAAATCCAGCGGCTTGCAGGGATTGGGTGTTGCTCAAGGCCGCGGCGATTGAGGCCACCGCCACCTGCTGCGCGTCAGGCTTCAGCGTGAACGTGTACCCACGCACGTCAAATCGCATTTTCTGAAAAAGTGTCAGCGCTTGCCTGATTGCATCTCGCTGCTCGGACGTGCCCTCAGGCGAACTGGCGAAGGCGTCAAGGCGTTGCAGCGCCGCCGCTGCATCGTCGCCATTGCTGCCAAATACGACTCGACTGGCTTCGCGAGCGTGGGTCGCATTGATGATGTCGTTGTAAAAACCTTTGTAGGCAGTCATCGCGGCGGATGCGGTTTTTACATGGGGAATATTGAGCTCGGAATCCAGTATTTCGCGAAGATACGCCAAATGACCGTCGAGATTGTCGTAGGCTTTAAGCCAGGTGGCAGCATTGGCGTCATCAGAATTCTGGGCGTAGACCAGCCGCGCGATGCGCATGTCCCGCGTCAGTGTGGTGAGCTTCGCGATGTCAGAGACGCGTTCACTTCGCTCGCTCAGTGAGGAGATTCCTGTCCAACCCGTGAAAGCGATCAGGACAGTAAAAATGATCACCAGGGAGAAGCCGAGTACGAGCTTCGACCTGACAGTCATATTGATCAATATATTCTTTAGCATGGCACCCTCTGAAAGTTATAGGTATTCACATAGGCGAGGGCCACTCCATGCCATTCCTACAGCTTTAAACTTCGGCCACGCCTAACGAAACTTTAATGAAAAGACGCTTTTTCATTCGCTATGGACCTGATAATCAATTTTTATCGCCGATAACTATCTCAGATAAAAAAGTTCAACTCATTTGCCATTTTTTTGTGCGCCCGATGAACGGTTGCGTTGACCGCTGGCTTGGGATCCACTTGGGCTGCGGCGGTTTGGGCTGATGCCTGGCCCAAGCCAGGAGCGGCAGGGCCGGGCCTTTCTGGGCGAACCAGTCAGGGAGCGTTCCCATCGGTGGATGGGACAGGTTAAAGCCCAACACGAACGGCACTTACTCTTTTCATTAAGTGTAGGTACCGCTCATCACAGAACAACGTCGAGTTTAAATATTTAGTGCGGTAAGCGTTGAACAAATCAGCTCAAACAATGGTCGCCTTTAGTTAATGACCCTTAACTCCCGCGAGGTTTCTTCCGTTCAGAACCATTGCTTGGCCAACCGTTAGAAGCCCAATGACTCAATTCAACAAACCGGCGGCGTGAACCAGCTTCAAGCCCCATTCCACTCGCTCGGGAATGCCTTGGATCAACTGCTCCCGGTCTCCTCCCAACAGCGCTCTGAGCTGATGGGGCGCGAACACCAGATCGATAAATTGAAGGGCCAGTGCATCAGGATCGGGGGGTTGGTCCGGGCCTGCCAGAATGGCCGAACGCACTCTGGTGAACCCGCCTTCCCACCCGATGCGGTTCACTTCGGCCGCCAGCAGCGGGGTCCGACTGGAAGTCGCTATCACCAGGCGCATCATGGCCAGGGTATCGGGTTGCAACGCATGTTCGAGGATGCCTTGGCCCACATGCCTCAGGCGGCCTTCGAGCGGGAGCGCGGGAATCGTCTCGGCAGGCACCAACAAGGTGGCGACGTGGCGCCGCACCACGGCTTCGAACAAAGCCTCTTTATTGGCATAGCGCGCATAGAGAGTGGCTTTGCTGGCGCCGGCCGCCCGGGCGATGTCTTCGCATGAGGTGCCTTCGACGCCATTGGCCAAAAAGCGCTGAAGCGCGGCATCCAGCAATCGACGCTCGGCCTCGCCCGCCTGGCTTTGCCTGGGCCTGCCACCTTTGGATTTGGTCGTGATCAACGTCATGGCCGGCAACTTACATACCTCTTGTTTGCGCGTCAACTAAACGGTAACGTTCAGTTAAATCGGCATAGTCCCTCGCCGTTTTACTCTTTCAATCCGACCAGGAAGGCGCTTTGTGGCTCACACGACTGCTTTACCCATTGTGGTTGCTGGCGCCACAGGAGACTTGGGCCACCGCGTAGTCCGGGCGCTGGTTGAGCGCGGCGCCCATGTCATAGCGCTGGTTCGGCCAGGCACTGAACACGCCCGGCTGGCGGGCGTGCGTAACAGCGGCATTGCGATCACGCCCGTTTCATTGGATGACGCTCCGGGCCTGCGCCGTGCCATTGCCGGCGCGGGTTGCGTGGTGTCCACGCTCAACGGCCTGGAAGACGTGATCATCAAACAGCAAGGCAGGCTGTTGGAGGCGGCAGTAGCGGCTGGTGTGCCCCGGTTCATTCCCTCGGATTATTCGCTCGACTACACCCATACCCGCCCTGGCGACAACCGCAACCTGGACCTTCGCCGGCGCTTCGCCACCCAGCTCGATACAGCCGACATCGCCGTCACCTCTGTCCTCAACGGTGGCTTTCTGGAGCTGCTCGAAGGCGACGCGCCCATCGTGCTCCCCGGACGCCGGGTGCTGCATTTCGGTGATGCGCAACAGCTACTGGACTTCACGGCCAAGGACGACGTAGCGGCCTTTACCGCCGATGCCGCGCTTGATCACAACACGCCGCGTTTCCTGCGCATTGCCGGCAACAGTGTGTCGCCTGCGCAGATTGCCAACATCCTCACCGAGCTGACCGGGCAGCACTACCGCACCCTGCGCCCCGGGAATATCGGCACGCTGTCCGCCCTTATCGCCATGGTGCGCGCCCTTACGCCTGCCAGTGAAAAGCCTTTCCCCGCCTGGCAAGGGATGCAATATCTACGAGACATGATGAGTGGGCGCGGCAAGCTGCTCAACCTGGACAACGACCGCTATGGCCAATGTGAGTGGGCATCCGTCCGTGACACATTGGCCCGTACCCATGTGCAAGGGATCAACCCATGAGCCAACCTATCGAGTCCTTCCCCCTTCATATCCCCCAGACGCAACTCGACGACCTGGCACAGCGCCTGGCGCAAACCCGCTGGCCTGACCCCGAGACGGTATCCGACAACAGTCAGGGACCCAGGCTTGAGCGCCTGCGCGCGCTGGTCGAGCGCTGGCGTAATGGCTATGACTGGCGGGCCACCGAGACCCAACTGAACCAGTGGAACAGCAGCCGGACCGAGATCGATGGCCTTGGCATTCACTTTCTTCACATACGCTCGCCTCACCCTGACGCCCTGCCCTTGCTGATGACCCACGGCTGGCCAGGCTCCATTCTGGAGTTCAGGGCGATGATTGGTCCCCTCACCGACCCGACCGCCCATGGCGGCGAGGCCAGCGATGCGTTCCATCTGGTGATCCCGGCGCTTCCGGGTTTTGGTTTCAGTGATAAGCCACGTTCGCCGGGCTGGGGCGTGGGTAAAACCGCTGCGGCCTGGGCGCAATTGATGGACCGCTTGGGATATGGCCAGCGCTGGGCCGCCCAAGGTGGCGACTGGGGCGCGGCCGTGACAACCGCCCTTGGGCACATGCGCCCGCCTGGCCTGATCGGCATTCACCTGAACATGGTGATGTACCAACCCACCGAAGATGAAATCGCGCAGGCCACCCCTGAAGAGCAGCGCATGTTGGCCGATGCGCAACGCTATGAGCGAGAGCTGTCCGGTTACATGAAGGTGCAAAGCACCCGGCCGCAGTCGATAGGCTTCGCCCTGGCGGATTCGCCCGTTGGCCTGGCGGCGTGGGTTTATGCGCTGTTCCAGGATGCTTCCGACAGCGGTGGAGAGCCCGAGCGGGTCATCGAGCTCGATGCGCTGATCGACGACATCATGCTGTATTGGCTGCCTAATGCGGGACCCAGCTCGGTCCGTTTCTATTGGGAAGGGATGCGCGCAATGCAGCAGCAAGGCCCTGCTCCCGCCTTACCTATCCCTGCGGGCGTGAGCATGTTTCCGGGCGAACTGCTTCGCCTCTCACGGCGCTGGGCAGAGGCGCGTTTCGACGACCTGCGGTTCTTCGCTGAGGCCGAGCACGGCGGCCACTTCGCTGCCATGGAAAACCCGGCAACGCTCACCGAGCATGTGCGTGAGACCTTCCGCCTGCTGCGTTAACGGCTTCGCGGGCTTCAGCGGGGGTCACGCCTGGCGGGCATCTGGACGCTCTTGCACCTGTAAAAAATATGAGAAAAAATCCCCCACCTGTAGGAATATTCCTACTTATGAGGCTGCAGCGACGCGCGATGGAGCGTTTCGCCGCCCTTCAAGAACTTCGAGGAGTCAGCAACCCATAACAACAAGCAACACCCAGGGCATCCGGGAAGAAAAACACCACTCAAGGACCATAAGGAGATCTCAAATGAGCACGACAGATCAGGTACAAAGCCGTGACGGCTACAGCGAGAAATGGCAGCAACGTTTCGCATTTTTTGACGAGCATGGCGGGCCGAATTCACCGACGTTCAAGCCCGCATGGCTGAAGCTGCCTCTCCGGCAGAGGATCAAGATCAACGCGAACATCATCGCGTTTTTCTTCGGCCCGATTTACCTGTTCGTCCTGGGCTTGTGGAAGAAAAACCTGACGCTGATCGGCATTTTGCTGGCCGTCAGTGTCGTGTCGGAAATCTTCTATTCCGCAACCAACTTTGCCTATGCCAAACAGGTGGACATGGCTGAGGGTTTCGTCATAAATACCCTGTATGCATGGACCACAAACTACGCCTACTACCTCAAGGAAATCAAAGGCGAACAAAGCTGGAACCCGTTCAAAGGCCTCCGCTGGTAAGACTAAGACGGACCACAGAGCGTCGTCACTTTCATTGCCTCAGCGTGTGTGAAAAACAAGCCTTACCATGGTGTCGCGCGCACGCGATGCCATGGCCGCTTCAGCATGAGCCAGACAGTCAGGCATCGCCCGGTCACTAGCCCGAACTGGCCAGACCATTCGACTTGTAGTAAACGTGTCGGACGCTCTGGCTCGCTGACCCCAGCCCGTCACGATTTCAGCGGCGGCGGGTTGATCAGGGAACATTGAGCACCGAGGGAGCTCACACCTCTTGCCTTTGAACCGTCCTGTTGGTGACCCCCTCTATGGAACACGTACTTCCGCAAGCCTGGCTTAACGCCCTGCCGTTGCCTTGGCTCAACACCCTCGTGGCCGCCGCCGTCGCCATTGGCATCGCGCTGTTGGGACGCTGGATTGCGCTGGTCTTGCTCCGCCGCGTCGCCAAGTCGTTCGTCTTCGCCCAGCAACTGCTTCATCGCGCCGAACCACCGACGTTGTGGCTGATCCCGCTGCTGGCCCTGCAAACCGTCTGGACGTCTGCGCCTGATGATCTGATGTTGATCAAGGGCGTCAGGCATTTGAACGGCATGCTGGTAGTAGCCGGGTTCACCTGGCTGGCGTTGAGCTGCGTGAAGGCCATTGGCGAAGCGGTCGCGATCCGCAACCCGCTGGACATCGAAGACAACCTGCAAGCCCGCCGCATCCAGACGCAAGTGCGGGTGCTGGTGCGCTGCCTGAATGTGCTGGTGCTGCTGTTCGGCACAGGGCTGATTCTGATGAGCTTCCCGCCGGTGCGACAGATTGGCACCAGCCTGCTGGCATCGGCAGGGCTCGCGGGTCTTGCCGCCGGTTTTGCCGCCAAGCCGGTACTGGGCAATTTGATCGCAGGCCTGCAGATCGCGATATCTCAGCCGATTCGCCTGGATGACGTGGTGATCGTTGAGGGCGAGTGGGGTCGCATTGAGGAGATCAGCGGCACGTACGTGGTGCTGAAGATCTGGGATGAGCGGCGGATGGTGATTCCGTTGCAGTACTTCATCGAGAAGCCCTTCCAGAACTGGACACGCAGCACATCGAGCCTGATCGGCTCGGTGTTTCTATGGGTGGATTACGCGCTGCCGCTGGAGGAGTTACGCGAGGAAGCGGAGCGAATCTGCAAGGAAATCCCGCACCTGTGGGATGGCCGCGTCTGCGTGCTGCAGGTCACGGACACCACCGACAAGGCGATGCAATTGCGGGTGTTGTTGAGCTCGGCGGACTCATCGCGCAGTTGGGATGCGCGATGCCACATGCGCGAGCGCTTGATCAGTTTCGTTGCCCGACAATATCCGCAGTGCCTGCCGCAACTGCGTGCGGAGATGTCTTCGCGCACCGTTCAGCCGGAACGCGAAGGCCACGAAGCGCCCACGGAAATCGCGCGTCAGCCGCCAGTCTGAAGACAGGTAAGCGTGTTGCCCGGCCACCCGAGTGGTGGCCGGACCAGACTCACTGCCCGCCGCTGAACATCACAAACTTGCCCATCATCATTGCGGCAAATTGTTGCCCCGACATTTTCACGCCGTTGAAGTCCACCACATCGTTGGCGTAATGCAGGCTGGACACGACGTTGTCGCCATCGACCTTGCCCATTTGCAACATGACCGCCATGCCGCCAACAGACTCTGCTGCTGCCTGCGCCTGTTGCGCGATGGCGGCGGGGTCGGTCAGACCGGCAGACTTGGCGCGCAGTGCGGCCAGGTCCTTGATCATCGGCTTGGAGAGCACCAGTTTGGCGTCCAGCTGAGTGAGCAACTGCTTGAGCAATTCCGCACCCGGCTGATCGAGCGCCGAGGGGTTGCCCAAGTCCATCGACAGGTTGAACTGGCTCTCGCCACTGGCGGTTTTCAGCGAAAACTTTTCCAGCTCGATGTGCGGTTTGGCGCTCAGCAGCTTGCTGACTTCGGCCTGTACCAGGGCCTGATCAGCCGGGCTCAAATGCGGCGTGTAGGTTTCACCCATCGCCGCGGCGGCCTGGGCTTGAGGCTGCACTTTCTCCTGATAGATCTTCATCAGTGCCTGGGTTGAAGCAATGTCGAAATTGCCGAACTTCCAGAGCATCTGCATGGCGCCGATGTCGTTGCCATTGAAGCTGATGTTGCCGATGTCGTAGGTCACCTGAGCATTCAGGTTGCCTTCCACTTCCTGCATCAGGCTGGTGTTGACGAAGTCCTTGAGCTGAATGGCCGGCTGGCCCGCTGCCTGGAACGTTGCCGAGGCGAGTTTCGCGTCTGTATGGCCCAGGTAGAAACCCGATTTGCCCTTGGTGCCACCGGTGTTGAAGGTGAAGTCCTTGAGCGTCAGGTGCACCGGGCCTTCTTCGGAAGTTGCCGTGACGTCGACGCTGCCCAGCACGCCGTTAGCCTCAAGCTTCTGACCATCACCCGAGCCCGAGGCATTCAGGGTGAAGCCGGAAAACTTGAACGCGCCGGTCTGATCGGTAAATTCAAACGGCAGCAACTCAACACGCCCCAATGCGGCGCGGTCGTAGCCCATGCTGAAGTGCCCGGTCAGCGGCGGCTGGCCATTAGTCATGGCAAACCATTTTTCGGAGAAGGCGTTCTTCTCGATCTGCATGTTGCTGGCGGCCATGACCGGCAGCAGTTGCAGCGACTTCACGCGGCTCCACGGCAATGGCCCGTGCTCGATGTTGTCGACAAACAGCAGTTCGACCGGCTTGCCTTCATTGAACTTGGGGTCCTGGAAATTCAGCTTGTAGTGCGCGGTGCTGGTGAAGAAGTGACGGTCCAGCGACAGCAGTTCAACGCTCGCCTTGCCTTCATGCCCGACGAAGGCGGCCTGAAGCTGCTGATTGCCTTGCTGGATGGCGTCGCTGAGCGCGCCTTCCAGCCGTTTTCCGGTGTACCAGGCGCCAGCGGTGATGAGGACGCCCGCAACCACAATGACGCCTACGGCGATGTTGACTGATTTTTTCATGTGTCGACTCGAAGATGTCCGTTCTTGAAGAGAGGTATTGCCTTCCTTGACCCCGGAGGGTTTCGGCGCCACACAAAGCGGCCGAGCAGCACCTTGCGCTGCCGAGAGCCCGGCGAGATTAGCACTTGGCGAGAGCGTTTTGCAGCCGTTGCGCCTAGCCACGACGTTCGCCGAAGCGTTAGGCTGGACGCCAATTTGCTAACGGGATCGATGAGATGAGCGAAGTGCAAAAGCCAAAGGGGCCGGTCAAGGCGGTGATCTTCGACATGGACGGCCTGCTGCTGGACACCGAAGGCATCTACACCGAAGTGACCGACACCATCGCCAAGTGGCACGGCAAGACGTTCGACTGGGCCGTAAAGCAGCATTCCATTGGCCGCGGCTCCCAGGATTTCGCTGAGTACGTGATCAGCGCCCTCGAGCTGCCGATGTCACCCGAAGAGTTCCTGACGGTTCGCCAGCCGATGCTGGACGAGCGCTTCCCGCACGCCGTGCCGATGCGTGGCGCCGAGGCACTGGTGCGTCACCTCGCCGAGCACAACATCCCGATTGCGGTGGGCACCAGTTCCTCCCTCCACTATTTCCACGTGAAAACGAGCAGTCACCGCGCCTGGTTCGAGCTGTTTAAAGACGTGGTGACAGCGGATCACGCCGAAGTCACGGCGGCCAAGCCTGCACCGGATATCTTTCTGGCTGCAGCGCGCCACTTGGGCGTGGACCCGAAGGACTGTGTGGTGTTTGAAGACTCGCCTTTCGGCGTCACTGCTGCCAAGACCGCAGGGATGTACGCCGTGGCCGTGCCGGACTCGCACATGCCGATCGAGCAGTACGCCCACGCCGACCTGATATTGGGTTCGCTGACCGAGTTTCCGCTGGAAGATTGGGGTTTGCCGGGCTTTGCCCGCTGATCATGCTGTAGGTGCAGGACCGCGCTTGCTCGCAATGAGGCTGCCACATCCGCTAGGTCGCCGGCGCTCAAAAGGCGCCTTCGCGAGCAAGCTCACTCCCACAGGGAGGGTGTTTGCTGCACGCCACCGGGCTCACGTTCGCGGCAATCGCGTGAAATTTACCCTACACCCCCATCCTCAAATCCACCCCCAACGCCCGAGCGAATGCCTTGACCAGCGGGCTTCGTGGGGCGTTGTGTCTCAGGATGAGGTTGACGGGCGTGTGTAGAAAGATCAGGTCGGGGCGCAGGGCGCGGAGTTGGCCGTCGCGGATCAGATTGCGCGTGTAGTGTTCGGGGAGAAAGCCGATGAAGCGCCCGGTCAGTATCATCATGGCGACCGCTTCAACCTGGGAGGCGGAGGCGCACTGGCTGTCGGAGTTGACGAAGCTCGCCTTGTCGCGATGGATTGCATACCGATGATTCACGATGTCGAAGGCGCGCAGGCTGTCGATGCTCATGGCGCTGTCAGCCGCCTCGAACAGCGGATGCCCCACTGCGCAATATGCGTGGGAGGTCTCTTCGTACAACTCGAAATAATCAAACTCTTCGCGCCGCTGATACACCGGCACGATGCCAAGACTCACGCGCCCTTCAACCATTGCACGCTCGACTTCATCCAGTTGGGACGCTTGCAGACGCAGTCTGACTTTGGGCGCTTCATCGTGCATTAGTCTGAGTGCGGCAATGAGCGGCGAACTTTTATCGGTCAGAGTGTTATCAATTACGCCAATACTCAAATCGCCAATCAACTCATTCTGCGCAGAACTAATCCGGTCGCGAAAACTGTCCACCGATACGAACAATTCGATAGCCGCCTGATAGACGAGCTTACCTTCTTCGGTCAGATGAAACCCTTCCCGCCCTCGTGTGCAGAGGCGCATGCCGATACGGATTTCAAGGTCCGAAATCTGCTTGCTGATGGCTGCAAGGCCCACATTCAGCTCGTTCTGGGCGGCGCTGAAGCCACCGGCCTCCACCACGGCCTGAAACACCCGTAACAGCTTGAAGTCCATTCCGCTGAGAGTAAGAGGGGGGCGTATTCCCGGTTTAGGCGGCACGTTTCCAGAATTGGAAAGTGGAGTTTCCATAATGCTTATTGACCTCGCCTATTGGATTCAACAGGCTCTGACTCACAACAAAAACGTGCCCGGTTGATAATAATGAACACAGAAAAACCTGATTGGCAACCGCGCACGCGGTACTCCGCCTTATAGGTCGGAAGCGGATCCAACTTTAATTAACCTGACACTTTGATCAGGACTTTCACCTCGTAACTGCCCTCTGTCCAGGACGAATCCTTTTTGCAATCGTCGGGCCCTCGTCGGCGCACAAAGGCTGGGACGATTGAGCAGGTCAGGCAGGCGCGGTCTGCATACAGCTTCGGAGAGACACATGAATCAGAATCAGGCGGAGCAGCTGCAAGCCGAGCGCAGGAAGACCGAAAACGCGTTCGACATCACCCAGTACGAACACGTCCCTCGCCGCTATTACGGGCGCATTTTTTTCGCGACCCTGATCATCATTGCCCTCGCCGGCCTGGCCCGCGCGTTTGCCAACGGACAGATCGAGTGGAGTTATATCGGCCAGTTCCTGACCTCCCAGGCCATTCTGTGGGGGCTGCTGAACACCATCATCATGTCGATTCTGGCGATGATCCTCGGGGTGGTGATCGGCGTAATCACGGCCATCATGCGCATGTCGTCGAACCCGATTTTGCGTTACGTCGCGATCACCTACACCTGGCTGTTTCGCGGCACGCCGCTGATTTTGCAGTTGCTGCTGTGGTTTAACCTGGCGCTTATCTTCCCGGTGATCGGCATTCCCGGCGTGTTCGAGATCGACACGGTCAGCCTGATGACGCCCTTCGTTGCCGCGCTGCTGGGCCTGAGCATCAATCAGGGCGCGTACACCGCTGAGGTTGTGCGCGCAGGTTTGTTGTCCGTGGACACCGGTCAGTACGAGGCCGCCAAGTCCATCGGCATGCCGCGCCTGCAGGCGCTGCGTCGGGTGATCCTGCCCCAGGCCATGCGCGTGATCATCCCCCCGGTCGGCAACGAATTCATCAGCATGGTGAAGATGACCAGCCTTGCCAGCGTCATCCAGTATTCCGAATTGCTGCACAACGCGCAGAACATCTACTACGCCAACGCCCGGGTCATGGAGCTGCTGATCGTCGCGGGGATCTGGTACCTGGCGGTGGTGACTGTCCTGTCGTTCGGCCAAAGCCGGCTGGAGCTGCGTTTTGCCCGCGGCGCCGGCAAGCGCTCTTAAGTCAGGCCCAGGAGAATCAGCATGAGAAACATCGTCAAAGCCGTCGGCCTGAACAAGTACTACGACCAGTTCCACGCCCTCAAAGACGTCAGCATTGAAGTCGAACAAGGCGAAGTCCTGTGCATCATCGGGCCCTCGGGATCGGGCAAGAGCACGCTGCTGCGGTGCGTCAATCAGCTCGAAAAAATCGACAAGGGCGGTTTGTGGGTCGACGGCGAACTGGTGGGCTACCGCATCGTCGGCAACAAACTGCACGAACTGACGGACGCTCAGATTGCCCGTCAGCGTTTGAGCACCGGCATGGTGTTTCAGCGCTTCAACCTCTTCCCGCACATGACCGCCTTGCAAAACGTGATCGAAGGCCCGATCCAGGTGCTCAAGCGCTCGCCCAAAGAGGCCAACGAGGAAGCCACCGAGTTACTGGCACGCGTCGGGCTGGCGGACAAGCGCCACTCCTACCCCGTCGAGCTCTCCGGCGGTCAGCAGCAGCGTGTCGCGATCGCTCGCGCCTTGGCGATGCGGCCCAAGCTGATGCTGTTCGACGAACCCACTTCCGCCCTCGATCCGGAGTTGGTGGGCGAGGTGTTGTCGGTAATGCGTGACCTGGCGCACAGCGGCATGACCATGATCGTCGTGACACACGAACTGGGCTTTGCCCGCGAAGTTTCCAACCGGATGGTGTTCATGGACGGCGGCCAGATTGTGGAGGCCGGCACCCCGGAAGACATTCTAATAAGCCCACAAAACCCAAGAACCCAAAGCTTCATTTCTGCCGTTCGCACTTAAACCAGAACAAACGAGAACGACCATGAAAAAGATCTTCATCCCCAGCTTGCTCGCCGGACTGATGGCGTCCGCGCCGGTGTTCGCCGCGCTGCCCGCAAGCCTGAAGGACAAGGGCGAAATCAGTGCCGCCATCGTGCCGAATTACCCGCCGATGGATTTCAAAGACACCAGCACCAACACCCTGACCGGCCTGGATGTGGATCTCGGCAACGCCCTGGCCGAGCGCCTTGGCGTCAAGATCAAATGGCAGGAGACCGCCTTCGAGCAAATGGTCAGCGGCCTGGTCACCAAGCGCTTCGATATCATTCTGTCGGGCATGACCGACACGGCCGAGCGGCAGAAGTCGGTGACGTTCATCGACTACTTCGCCAGCGGGCCGCAGCTGTACACGCTGACCAAAAACGCTGACCTCAATGAGCCCGCCGATTTGTGCGGCAAGAAAGTCGGCACCAGTCGCCGCACCACCTGGCCTGCGGAAATTGCTGGCTGGAGCAAGGAAAACTGCGAAGCGAAAGGCAAGCCGGCGATCATCGTCAGTGGCTCCGAAGGCTCGGCCGATGCACGCGCACAACTGCGTCAGGGCAGGCTCGACGCCGCGATGCAGGGCAGCGAAACCATTCCATACCTGATGTCCCAGGAGAAGGACACCTACAAGCCCCTCGGCCTGGCGATCTCCAAGCAGTTCACCGGCCTGGGCGTCAGCAAGTCCAACCCCGAACTGGCGGCCGCCATTGCCGAAGCGATGCAGGCCATGGTCGACGACGGCACCTATGGCAAGATTCTCAAGAAGTGGGAGCTGGAGCAGGGTGCGGTGACCAAGGTCGGGATGAATCAGGGGAAGTAAACGGCTGCGCGACGTATCACGGACGAACACTAAGCACGTATTTCTGTAGGAGCGCGTTTGCCCGCGATTGAAGTGTGTCAGTCCCTGACTCGCTATCAGGCATGACGCATTCGCGGGCAAGCGCGCGCCTACACAAGGAAGCGCTGACATAAAGGAAATCCAGAGTGCCCACCTACTCCCTCGTCATCCGCCGCCTGATGATCTGCTCGCTGACCATCGTCATGAGCCGGGCGATGACCAGCCCTTTGCTGTCGCTGTTCCTGAGCACAAGACTGGGGCTTAACCAGCAAGACGTCGGGCTGTTGATGGGCATCGCCGTGTTCATCGCCACGCTCTTGGGGCTGTACGGTGGCTACGTCATTGACCGGCTGGAAAAGCGCAAATTACTTATCATGGCGATGCTGTCCAGTGCCGTCGGCTTCGCGCTGCTGACCTTCGCCCACAACGTCTATCTGACGACCCTCACGCTGGTCATCACTGAGACGGCGTCGGCGCTGTTTTTGATCGGCTCCAAAGCAATCATCAGCGAAAACCTGCCCATCGGTCAGCGTGCGAAGGTTTTTTCGCTGCGCTATACACTCACCAACATTGGCTACGCCACAGGCCCGATGCTCGGCGTGGTCATTGCCGGGCACCTGCCACTGGCGCCGTTTTTCATCGCCAGCGCCATCGCGTTCTGCAGTCTCTTCTTGATGCTCGGCATCCCGCGCGCACTCGCTGATACCGAACACCCACCGCGCAGCTTTCTCGACACCCTGATCACGCTGAAAAATGACCGCACGCTGATTCTGTTCACGGGCGGCAGCTTGCTCAGCACCATCGTGCATGGCCGGTATACGTTGTACCTGTCGCAGTTTCTGTTGGTCACGCACACGGCGGAACAGGCGCTGAAAATCCTCTCCGCCGTGCTGGCGTGCAACGCGGTGACGGTGATCCTGATGCAGTACCAGATCGGCCGTTTTCTCAAGCGCGAGCAGTTGCCGTACTGGATCTGCCTCGGCACAGCGTTGTTCGCGATAGGCCTCATCGGCTTCAGTTTTTCCCACACGACCCTGGCCTGGTGCGCCGCGATGTTCGTGTTTACGCTGGGCGAAATGATCATCTACCCCGCTGAATACCTGTTCGTCGATACCATCGCCCCCGATCACCTGCGGGGCAGTTACTTGGGTGCGCAGAATCTGGCGGCCTTCGGCGGAGCGTTGAGCCCGGTGATTTGCGGCTATCTATTGATCAATAGCCCCGCGCCGACCATGTTTTATGTCCTCGCTTGCCTGACCGCCATAGGCGGCACATTGTGCTTTCTGGCCGGACGACACGCGAAGCTCGCTCACGCTGACATCTCCCTCTGAGCCGGTGCTCAGTTGCACGCGATCCGTCAATTTGTCACTTTTCAAACCCATCCCAAACAGGTGAGTATGTCCGGCCTAGAGCTGTCGGTCTGATCGGTCTTTACGAGACCCCTTGCAAGCCTGTCCCAGACTGTCCTGATCTCCACTTCCCCGACGAAAAGGATATCGAGCAATGAAATACCGCACCCTTGGCCAATCCGGCCTCCAGGTTTCAACGCTGACGCTGGGCTCGATGATGTTCGGCGTGCAGACGGGCACCGAAGAATCCCTGCGCATCATCGACAAGGCCTGGGATGAAGGAGTCAACTTCATCGACACCGCCAACGTTTACAACGCCGGCCGGTCTGAGGAGATCGTCGGCGAAGCCATTGCCAAACGGCGTAGCGAGTGGGTCCTGGCCACAAAAGTCGGCAGCACCTCGGGCAATACCGCACCGAACTCCAGCGGCCTGAATCGCAAGCATATTTTCAATGAAATTGAATCCAGCCTGCGACGTCTCGACACCGATTACATCGATATCCATTACCTGCACAAGGAAGACCACAACACGCCACTCGAAGTGACCGTATCTGCCATCGGCGATCTGATCCGCGAGGGCAAGATCCGTTACTGGGGCGTGTCGAACTTCCGGGGCTGGCGTATCGCCGAAGTGGTCAACGTCGCTCAGCGCCTGGGCGTCGACAAACCGGTGATCAGCCAGCCGCTGTACAACATCGTCAACCGTCAGGCCGAGCTGGAACAGATCACTGCGGCGAAGTTCTACGGCTTGGGTGTCGTGCCCTACAGCCCGCTGGCGCGCGGCGTGTTGAGTGGCAAGTACGCCCCCGACGTGACACCGGACAGTAGCACCCGCGCCGGCCGTCAGGACAAACGCATTCTGGAAACCGAATGGCGCAGCGAGTCCTTGCACATCGCCCAGAAACTGCAGGCTTATACCCAGGCCAAAGGCGTAGGTCTGGTGGAGTTCGCTATCGCGTGGGTGCTGAATAACCAGGCCGTGACCTCTGCGATTGTCGGGCCGCGCACCGAGGACCAATGGGACAGCTACACCAAAGCGCTCAGCGTGAACATCAGTGCCGAGGATGAAGCGTTTATTGACTCCCTCGTGACACCCGGGCATGCGTCAACGCCGGGGTTCAACGATGTGCAGCATTTCGTGACAGGCCGGTATATCTGACAGCGACCGACTGCAAAGCCAGCCTCGATTGCCGCGAGCGAGTTGCGTCACCGAGGCTGAACATCCCGCTCCCAATCCCGATTGATGGCAATACCTGTTCCCTCAATCCCTTGTAGAATGCCGCGCCGAGGCAGCCTGCTAAACCTGTATCAACGTTTGACAAGTCCGGCAGCGGTCTCTAGTGTTCCATTGGATCCAATAACTGGTCAGCCGAAGAAGATCAAGCATGCGCAGGACTGAGAAAGAGCAATTTCTGCGGGAAACCCTGGGTGATGAGCAGCCGCCTGCGCATATGGCGCGTGCCGTCATCGAAGAAAAACTGCGCAATGCCATCCTTGAAGGACGCCTCCCGGCAGGCATCGCCCTACGGCAGCAAGAGCTGGCGACGCTGTTCGGTGTCAGCCGCATGCCTGTTCGCGAAGCACTGCGTCAGCTGGAAGCTCAATCGTTGTTGCGCGTCGAGACCCACAAAGGTGCGGTCGTTGCCCCCTTGATCAACGAGGATGCTACGGATGCCTACGCGTTGCGCATCCTGCTGGAGTCCGAGGCCCTGCGACAGTCGATCCCGCTGCTGACCGCCGAAGACATCAACATGGCGCGTGGGTACATCGAACAGCTTGAGGTCGAAACCGACTACAGCATCATGGGCACGCTCAACCGCCAGTTCCACATGGCGCTGTATTCGAAGGCCCACAACAAGCGCCTGCTCAAATTGGTCGAGGACGGTTTGAACGAGGAAGAGCGCTTCTTGCGTTTCAATCTCAAGCAAATGAACCTGGGCAAGGTGTCCCAACACGACCACCTTGAATTGCTGGAGATGGCCGGTGCCGGTGATGTAAACGCCACGGTCGAGGCGCTGGCTCACCACTTGAATCGTGGTGTTGAAGCCATCAATGCCTACTTGAGCGCCCGTAAGGCGGAAGAGGCACAACCTGCGGCGGCCTCACGGAAACGCGCTGTCACCCAGTGACATTCGCTGCTGTCTTCAATCTTGACCTTGCTCGCCACTGACTGATCGGCCGAGACGCACAAGGGATCAACGAACGCCGTTCATGACGGCGTATGCGCCGAAGGACCCGGCTCCACGGTTATGACGCCTTATCAAGGCTCGGGGAAGCTGAGTGCAAGCCGAAAAGAACAAATGGCTGATGGTAGTCAATTCCGGACAACCCGTCAGAACACGCCTGATTTGCTTTCCTCACGTAGGAGGCGATCCGGAGCACTTTCGTGACTGGTCCGAAGGCCTTGCCGATCATATCGAGCTGGTGACATTGCGCTTGCCCGGCCACGGCAGCCGGCTCAAGGAAACGCCTTACGATCAGTGGGCGCCCTTGCTGCAAGACACCTTCCTCGCGTTGCAGCCGTATCTGAGCGAACCCCATGCATTTTACGGCCACAGCTTCGGCGGTCGGGTCGCTTATGAAATGGCCAGGCTGACGCAGGCGCATTACCCGAACCTGACACGCCACCTGTTCATTTCTGGCTGCCGCAGCCCTGACAGCCGACAGCCCTGGCCGTATTTGCACACGCTGCCGCAGGACGACTTCATTCAAGCGCTGATCAGGTTGGGCGTGCTCCCGAACACGTTCCCGCAGGATAAGAAACGCCTGAAGCTGCTGGAGCCTGTCGTGCGTAGCGACGTAAAGCTGTCGGAGATCTGGTCACATCGTGCGGACGAGGGCCTCGATATTCCGCTAACCGGTCTGTATGGCAGCGATGATCCGGTGGCTACCGCCGCCAGCATGATGAGATGGCGAGAGTTCACACGTCGCGAGTTCGAACTGATCGAAGTGCGCGGCACCCATGACTTTCTCAGCTCGCAACGCGACCGCCTGCTGCACATCATCAACACGCACCTCGGCTTGCTGGGCGGCTGAAGAAAAACCGCCGCCCTCTCCTTTACGCCCCCTTCTAACGTCTCCTACGACTAAAAGCAGGCCCTCCCGCGCTCGGGCCGCCGCTAATGCACCTATCGTGAAAATTGGCCGTCGTTGACGCGGTGTACCGCCGCGTTCAGGCACACTCGAACGACGAATCGGTCTGCAGCCGGTTCAGGGAAGGCAGTTTTCATGGAGCGGCAAAAGGAGCATTGCCCTGGGCGGAGACATTGAAGTTGAACCCTAAATGTCGCCCAAATCAAAAAATCTCAAAAACTGTATTAGCCCGATAAAGCGCAACGCTGAACGAGGTATTCGTTCATTAATTTCAATTCTGACGCTACTAGCCGGAAGGGTTGCGTTCGCCCCAATAAAACTTTATTTGAAAGTTTTAACACCTTCTCTCGCGCGCGATTTAACTACGCTGTTAATTATATTAAAAAGTATTTGCGAAACCATTTGAAAGTGTTCTAACGTTTTCTGGCCGCCAACATTTAAGGGCTTTTCGCCCGCAGACGCTGGTCGGTGAGGGCATAGGCCAAGTGCGCATGCCCAATTTCAGCCTGCACGATTGTTGACCATTCACGAAATAAGTTTCGCAGCTTCTTATTGGCCCAGATTAACGGACGTCATGTTATCCGTTGTTTACACGGCAACTTAAGACGACCGTCGGCTGTGACAATTAAACGAGTTCGCGACGCACCCAATCTATCAAGGACGTAAAAATGGATATTCTGAAACAGCAACTTATCGCGAAGAAATCAGAACTCAGCACGCACCCTGTTTTTTCCGAAATCGATTCACTGCACGCCTTGCAGCGGTTCATGGAGGTGCATGTGTTCGCGGTCTGGGACTTCATGTCACTGACCAAACGGCTGCAGCAGGAACTCACGTGCACCCGACTCCCCTGGCTGCCGCCGCGAGACCCGAAGGCAGCGCGGCTCATCAACGAGATTGTGTTGGGTGAGGAGTCGGATGATCGGCCAGGGCGCCGAGATCATTACAGCCACTTCGAACTGTACCTGGACGCCATGCGAGAAATCGGCGCAAGCACGGCACGCATCGAGCATTTCGTCGAACTGTTGCGCGAAGGCATCCACTACAAAACCGCGCTCGACAGCGTTGGCGCTGGCCGAGCGGCCACGCACTTCGTCCGTGACACCCTCGACATTGCTTTGAATGCGCCCGCGCATTGCGTGGCTGCGGCGTTCCTGCACGGTCGCGAGAGTGTCATCCCGCAGATGTTCCAGCGGATTCTCGACGACTGGGGCATCACGGCCGACAAGGCACCAACCTTTCGCTACTACCTGGAACGCCACATCGAAGTGGACTCCGAAGACCACGGCCCGGCTGCAGAATCGTTGCTGACCAGGCTAGTCGCGGGCAATGAACAGCACCAGCGCGAGGTCTATGCCGCGGCCATCACCGCAGTCGAGAGCCGCATTGCGCTGTGGGACGCCCTTCGCGTGACCATGCGCGAGACCGCGCGGGAAGTCAGCGCATGAGTCCATCACGCCTCCGTACTCGACCAGCCCTCCACACAAGGACGCCATCATGAAGGCCGAAGACTACTTGTCATTCGTCGATGCCTGGGAAGGCCGCGCGACGATTCGGACACGCCCGCGCCGCATTGTCGAAAATGACGAAAAACTGATCTACCCGCTGAGCCGCCAGCCACTGGTGCTGAGCGAGACGTTCACCCGCGAATGCGCCCATCTGCGCGATCTGGCGCTGGTACAGAGCCTGTACAAGTTCATCAACGACGTGGTGATTTTCGAGACCGAAATCGTCGACAAGACCGCACGAAGCATCGCCAAGGACAATTTCGCAATCCGCTTTCCCTTTGCTTGCCGCTACGACGCCATGACTGTGGTCGTCGACGAGGATTACCACGCTCTGGTGGCGATGGATTTCATGCAGCAAACCATCGCACTCACTGGCATCCAGCCAATCCCGTTGCCACAGGAAATCGAACTCAGTCGAGCCATCCCCGCCGCTCTGGCCCTCGCGCCGGACCACTTGCGCAGCGCGGTCGAGCTCATCTGCGTGGCGATTGCCGAGAACACCGTGACCAACGATGTGGCTGCGTTCGCCAAGGACGACACGGTGAAGCAGTCCATCAAAGGCCTCATGGCGGACCACCTGCTAGATGAAGGACGGCATTCCGGTTTCTGGGCGCGCCTGGTCAGAATCTACTGGCACGCAGCGCCCGAACAGGACAGGCAGCTCATCGCGCAGATCCTGCCCGTATTCATTGCTCAATATTTGACCAATGACATCCAGAAGTCCTTTGATTTCGTTCTGATCGACAGCTTGCCCGTCGCGGAACCGATCAAACAGGCGCTCAAGGAAGAGACGCAGGCGATGTGCTTCCCGATCAACCGCCACCATCCGCTGGTGGGCAACATCATGCGTTTCTTCACCTCCAGCTCGATGCTCGATTCCACCTGCGTTCAGCACGCCCTTGCCGACTATCTACCGGCCGGAGGCTTGCTATGAAGCGCCTGGAGATTGTGCTCATCGGCCATAGCCAGGCGATGAGTGAGCTGAGTGCAGAACTCGACGCCCACGGGCATCTGATCCATCACCTGCGCGATGAGGGCACGCTGGAGCTGAGCGCGCCGCAGAACGCATCTATCCTCATCGAGGACGGCACGCTGGACCTGCCCGACGCAGGATTGGGCGCGCTCAAGACAGCCGTGCATCTTGGCCTCCGGGTAGGACTTACACCGGTGAGCGATCGGGCACTGCCTGAGCTGGAAATATTGTGCTGGCTTGGAACGGCTACGGCGCAGCGCTTGATCGTACGCTACGCCGTGGCTGCCACGCTGTCCGGCAACGGACGCGTGCTGAGGGACACTGCGGTCGCAACGATGGTCGACAACGTCGCGATGCTGATCAGCCGGTTCTCGCGTGATACCCGATATTTCGCGCGCGCCGAGCGCGTTGACCCACCGCACAGTGAGCGCCAGGAGAGCTTGCTACGGCTGGACCGACTGGCCTTCGAGCACTGCTTCAACTTCACCGCGGCCCCGGAATTGCTGCGTGTTGCCGAGCAGACGCTTGTCGCACGCCTGGATCGGAGCTTTAGCGAATTCGCCGGGCGCACGGCGCTGAGTATCGACGGCGAGCGCATCAGTTATGACCAGCTGCGCGCGCACAGCGTCGCGATCCAGACGCAGATACAGGCCATGCTGCCGCACACATCAACTGAACCGTTGGTGATTGGCATTTGTATGCCGAAATCTGCGGCGCTGTTCGCCGGCATCCTCGCCATTTTGGGCCACGGAGCGGTGTACCTGCCCCTGGACCCCAGCCAGCCTCTTCAGCGTCAGCAGTTCATCCTCGAAAATGCACAAGCCACGTTACTGCTGCATGATGGCAGCCACCCACTGGCGGGCGTGGCTGTGCCGGGGCTGGACATCAGTCACATCAAGATCGTGCCGACGGCGCGGTCGTTGATGCGCTATGGCCCGGAGGCCGACGCGCCGTGCATGGCGCTGTACACCTCGGGTACGACCGGACACCCGAAAGGCGTGATGCTCAGTCAGCGCAACCTGAGCCATTTCACGGCCTGGTATGCACACTCTGTCGAGCTCTCCGAACACAGCCGTGTGCTGCAGTTCTCGACGCTGAGTTTCGATTCATCGGTCATCGACATATTCCCCACCCTGCTCAGCGGCGCTGAACTGATCGTGGCGAACGACGATCAGCGTCGTGATCCGCTGCAGCTGTTCGAGCTGCTGGATCAGAATCTCAGCCACGCGTTTCTGCCGCCCGCCTTGTTGAGCATCCTGCCGATTGATCGACCGCTGAAGCTCAAGCACTTGTGCACGGGCGGTGATGTCTGCGAGCCCTACGTGATTGAACGCCTGGCAGCGCAATGTCACTTCCACAACCTGTACGGCCCGACTGAGGCCACGGTGCTGATCACAGCCGGCCGGTTTCAACCCGGCGGCAGCAACCGCAACCTGGGTCGCCCGATCGCTAACAGCCAGGTCCTGATTCTCGACGAGGACATGCAGCCCGTCGCGGACCAGACCCCCGGCGAGCTCTACATCGTCGGTCCGGGCGTGTGCCTGGGTTACATCAACAACCCTGCCCTCACCGATGAGCGCTATGTGCATGTCGCGCTGGGTGATGGCCAAAGCGTTCGGGCCTACCGAACCGGGGACATCGGTAAATGGACGAACGATGGTATCGAGCTTTCCGGACGGCGTGACAACCAGGTGAAGATCCGGGGATTCAGGGTGGAGCCAGAGGAGATCGAACACTGCCTGCGCGACAGCCAGCTGTACCGCCAAGTCGCGGTGGTGATTGACGACCAGCGACGCATCCTGGCTTTTCTGGCGCAACCGCACGGCGTAGAACCAGACGCCGCTCGGCATTTGCTCAAGGACCATGTCGCAGCGTTGCTGCCCGACTATATGCGGCCGACCGCCTACACGGAGTTGGCGAGCATGCCGTTTGCCAGCAACGGCAAGGTCGATCGCAAGGCGCTGTTGCTGCTGCCCGTGAATATGCTGGAGCAAGCCCCACGTCGCTTGCCCGACACCGAAAACGAGATAATGCTCCTTGCGCTGTGGGCGGATCTGCTGGAACTTCCGCCCGGCGAAATATCAACCGACGAGAGCTTTTTCAATTTGGGTGGCCACTCGATTCTGCTCTCGCAGATGCTGCTGGGGATTCGCGAACGGTTCGGCCGCAGCATACCGATCAATCGGTTCATCGAGGCGCCAACGCTGACCAATCTGGCGTCACTGCTCGACAGCGACGGCACAACCTCATGGACCGTCAGCCCGAAAGCATTCATGGATGCTTCGGCGCCCTTTGAGCTGCCGGTACTGCCTGTGGAGCGCATGGGCGACGTACATAAAGTCATCGTCACTGGCGCCAACGGGTTTCTCGGCGTTCACATCGTCGAAGCGCTGTTGGCGTGGGGCGCAACTGAGGTTGCCTGTCTGGTTCGTGAAAGCGCAGGGATGACGGCGCAAGACCGCTTTGTCCTGGCACTGCGGGAAAACCGTCTTGAGCATCTGGATCTGGCGCGGGTGCGGGTTTACGCCGCCGACATCACACGGCCACAGCTGGGGTTGAGCAGCGAAGTGTATGAGCGGCTTGATCGCGAGTTTGGCGCGCTGGTGCACAACGCTGCCAACGTCAACCACGTCCAGGATTACGAGACGCTGGCCAAGGATAACGTTGAGCCGATCTTCGAATGCCTGAAGCTGTGTGAAGGGCGCAGCAAGAAAGTGTTCAACTTTGTGTCGACGCTTTCTGCCTCGAGCGCTGTTGGGGCTGATGGTCGCGTCCTCGAAGCTCCCGCTGCCGAGACACCGCCGATCTATCTCAAGAACGGCTACAACCTCTCCAAGTGGGTCGCCGAGCGGATCCTGCAGCGAGCCCGTGAGCGAGGCGCGTGGGTGAACATCTATCGACCCGGCAATATTGCATTCAACAGCGCGACCGGTGTCTGCCAGCCGCACAAAAACCGCCTGATGCTGATGCTCAAGGGTTCGATGCAACTGGGCCAGGTGCCGGACTTCTCCATGAGTTTCGACTTGATGCCTGTCGACTTCCTCGCCCGATTCATCGGCTTTCATGCCAGTCGTTACCAGCCAGCTCACGCAGTCTTCAACCTTCACAACCCGGAGCCGTTGAGCTGGAGCAATTACGTCAGCGCGTTCCGTGAAGCGGGCAGTGATTTCGAGATGGTCAGCGTCAGTGAGTGGCAAACCCAGTTGAATCGGGTGGACAGCAAAAACGCTTTGTTCGGCGTGCTCGGCTTTTATCTCGACGGATTTGAGGAGGACATCGGAGACATATCAATGATCGCCTACCAGAACGCCCATGCGGGTGTTCAACAGATGGGCGCGTGCTACCCCTCGAAAACCCCGGCGCTGCTGCGCAAAGGCTGCGACTACCTGAAAGAGATTGCCTTCATCTGATACACCCCAACGCAACATCCCCTTTAAGTTATGGAGAACAACAATGAACGCTATTCAGCCGCTCAACACCCTTGGCTTCCTTTCGCCCGATACGCTGATTACCAATCCAGGCGGAGAACCGGTGGTGTCTGCAATCTCGATAAACGCGCCGGCACGTGAGGTCTGGAAGGTCGTAGGGAATTTCGGTGGTTTCACGCAATTCATTCCGGAGCTTGCGAGCATTGAAGTGATTGGTAACGGTCCGGGCTCTGTCCGTTACAAGAAATTCAAGGAGGGTGATCTTGTGGTGGTTGAGCAACTCAACTCACACGATGACGACACGATGGCTATGACTTGGACAACCATCTACAACAACCTTGGCGTGAGCAAGCTCTGGGCCTCAATGACGGTTGTCCCTAAGGGCAGTTCCAGCTGCGTTGCTACCTGGGCCATCATTGCCGAGCCTGTGGACAACGGATCGACAAGCGCTGAGGGCTTCAGAGAGTTTTTGCAGGGCTTTGCTGATGGTGCGATGAAGAACGTGCCAGAAGCTGTGAGGCGCTCATAGCAGAAGCCTGCGGCGCTTCAGTATAGGTGGCCTAAACGACAAAACCCCAGTCTGCGTAAGCAGACTGGGGTTTCGGAATTCAATCTTGACGATGACCTACTCTCACATGGGGAAACCCCACACTACCATCGGCGATGCACCGTTTCACTGCTGAGTTCGGGATGGGATCAGGTGGTTCCAGCACTCTATGGTCGTCAAGAAATTCTGTAGCCGATCCGTTACTGACGTAACGTTCCAGCGAAAATGTATGACCTTCACTTAAAACAAAACCCCATCTGCTTTCGCAAATGGGGTTTCGGAATTTAATCTTGACGATGACCTACTCTCACATGGGGAAACCCCACACTACCATCGGCGATGCATCGTTTCACTGCTGAGTTCGGGATGGGATCAGGTGGTTCCAACGCTCTATGGTCGTCAAGAAATTCGGGTGCTGACTCGTTCTCTCGAACGCTTCAGCAAATCGGGTATGTGATCAAGGTACAGCCTGTGTGTTCGCAAACTTTCGTCTTCATGCGTCTTCACACACCGCAACCTGCCATCTTTCTGCAGATTGCTTGGGTGTTATATGGTCAAGCCTCACGGGCAATTAGTATTGGTTAGCTCAACGCCTCACAGCGCTTACACACCCAACCTATCAACGTCGTAGTCTTCGACGGCCCTTCAGGGAACTCAAGGTTCCAGTGAGATCTCATCTTGAGGCAAGTTTCCCGCTTAGATGCTTTCAGCGGTTATCTTTTCCGAACATAGCTACCCGGCAATGCCACTGGCGTGACAACCGGAACACCAGAGGTTCGTCCACTCCGGTCCTCTCGTACTAGGAGCAGCCCCTCTCAAATCTCAAACGTCCACGGCAGATAGGGACCGAACTGTCTCACGACGTTCTAAACCCAGCTCGCGTACCACTTTAAATGGCGAACAGCCATACCCTTGGGACCGGCTTCAGCCCCAGGATGTGATGAGCCGACATCGAGGTGCCAAACACCGCCGTCGATATGAACTCTTGGGCGGTATCAGCCTGTTATCCCCGGAGTACCTTTTATCCGTTGAGCGATGGCCCTTCCATACAGAACCACCGGATCACTAAGACCTACTTTCGTACCTGCTCGACGTGTCTGTCTCGCAGTCAAGCGCGCTTTTGCCTTTATACTCTACGACCGATTTCCGACCGGTCTGAGCGCACCTTCGTACTCCTCCGTTACTCTTTAGGAGGAGACCGCCCCAGTCAAACTACCCACCATACACTGTCCTCGATCCGGATAACGGACCTGAGTTAGAACCTCAAAGTTGCCAGGGTGGTATTTCAAGGTTGGCTCCACGCAGACTGGCGTCCACGCTTCAAAGCCTCCCACCTATCCTACACAAGCAAATTCAAAGTCCAGTGCAAAGCTATAGTAAAGGTTCACGGGGTCTTTCCGTCTAGCCGCGGATACACTGCATCTTCACAGCGATTTCAATTTCACTGAGTCTCGGGTGGAGACAGCGCCGCCATCGTTACGCCATTCGTGCAGGTCGGAACTTACCCGACAAGGAATTTCGCTACCTTAGGACCGTTATAGTTACGGCCGCCGTTTACCGGGGCTTCGATCAAGAGCTTCGCGTTAGCTAACCCCATCAATTAACCTTCCGGCACCGGGCAGGCGTCACACCCTATACGTCCACTTTCGTGTTTGCAGAGTGCTGTGTTTTTAATAAACAGTCGCAGCGGCCTGGTATCTTCGACCGGCATGAGCTTACGGAGCAAGTCCTTCACCCTCACCGGCGCACCTTCTCCCGAAGTTACGGTGCCATTTTGCCTAGTTCCTTCACCCGAGTTCTCTCAAGCGCCTTGGTATTCTCTACCCAACCACCTGTGTCGGTTTGGGGTACGGTTCCTGGTTACCTGAAGCTTAGAAGCTTTTCTTGGAAGCATGGCATCAACCACTTCGTGTTCTAAAGAACACTCGTCATCAGCTCTCGGCCTTAAGATCCCGGATTTACCTAAGATCTCAGCCTACCACCTTAAACCTGGACAACCAACGCCAGGCTGGCCTAGCCTTCTCCGTCCCTCCATCGCAATAACCAGAAGTACAGGAATATTAACCTGTTTTCCATCGACTACGCTTTTCAGCCTCGCCTTAGGGACCGACTAACCCTGCGTCGATTAACGTTGCGCAGGAAACCTTGGTCTTTCGGCGTGGGTGTTTTTCACACCCATTGTCGTTACTCATGTCAGCATTCGCACTTCTGATACCTCCAGCAAGCTTCTCAACTCACCTTCACAGGCTTACAGAACGCTCCTCTACCGCATCACTTGCGTGATACCCGTAGCTTCGGTGCATGGTTTGAGCCCCGTTACATCTTCCGCGCAGGCCGACTCGACTAGTGAGCTATTACGCTTTCTTTAAAGGGTGGCTGCTTCTAAGCCAACCTCCTAGCTGTCTAAGCCTTCCCACATCGTTTCCCACTTAACCATGACTTTGGGACCTTAGCTGACGGTCTGGGTTGTTTCCCTTTTCACGACGGACGTTAGCACCCGCCGTGTGTCTCCCATGCTCGGCACTTGTAGGTATTCGGAGTTTGCATCGGTTTGGTAAGTCGGGATGACCCCCTAGCCGAAACAGTGCTCTACCCCCTACAGTGATACATGAGGCGCTACCTAAATAGCTTTCGAGGAGAACCAGCTATCTCCGAGCTTGATTAGCCTTTCACTCCGATCCACAGGTCATCCGCTAACTTTTCAACGGTAGTCGGTTCGGTCCTCCAGTTAGTGTTACCCAACCTTCAACCTGCCCATGGATAGATCGCCCGGTTTCGGGTCTATTCCCAGCGACTAGACGCCCTATTAAGACTCGCTTTCGCTACGCCTCCCCTATTCGGTTAAGCTCGCCACTGAAAATAAGTCGCTGACCCATTATACAAAAGGTACGCAGTCACCCAACAAAGTGGGCTCCCACTGCTTGTACGCATACGGTTTCAGGATCTATTTCACTCCGCTCTCCGCGGTTCTTTTCGCCTTTCCCTCACGGTACTGGTTCACTATCGGTCAGTCAGTAGTATTTAGCCTTGGAGGATGGTCCCCCCATGTTCAGACAAGGTTTCTCGTGCCCCGTCCTACTCGATTTCATTGACAAGAGATTTTCGCGTACAGGGCTATCACCCACTATGGCCGCACTTTCCAGAGCGTTCCGCTAATCTCAAATCAACTTAAGGGCTGGTCCCCGTTCGCTCGCCACTACTAAGGGAATCTCGGTTGATTTCTTTTCCTCAGGGTACTTAGATGTTTCAGTTCCCCTGGTTCGCTCCATACACCTATGTATTCAGTGTAAGGTAACGGTCTTATGACCGCTGGGTTCCCCCATTCAGATATCTCCGGATCACAGTCTGTTTGCCGACTCCCCGAAGCTTTTCGCAGGCTACCACGTCTTTCATCGCCTCTGACTGCCAAGGCATCCACCGTATGCGCTTCTTCACTTGACCATATAACCCCAAGCAATCTGGTTATACTGTGAAGACGACATTCGCCGAAAGTTTGCATTTCACAAACTTTACCTTAGCCTGGACACACACCAGTGAAAGAGGTGCCCAGTCTATATTTCAATCACATACCCAAATTTTTAAAGAACGATCTAATCAAAGACTAGAAATCAACATTCACCGTGCCAGCACGGAATGCTCATTTCTAAACTCTAACAACGAAACAGCGGTAAGTGGTGGAGCCAAACGGGATCGAACCGTTGACCTCCTGCGTGCAAGGCAGGCGCTCTCCCAGCTGAGCTATGGCCCCGTAGGTGTTCTACAGGCGTTTCCCACACAAAAATTGGTGGGTCTGGGCAGATTCGAACTGCCGACCTCACCCTTATCAGGGGTGCGCTCTAACCAACTGAGCTACAGACCCAATTTCGGGCTGTTTCTATCGTCTTCTTCAATGAATCAAGCAATTCGTGTGGGAACTTGCGAAGAAGCTGAGTCTTCGATTAAGGAGGTGATCCAGCCGCAGGTTCCCCTACGGCTACCTTGTTACGACTTCACCCCAGTCATGAATCACACCGTGGTAACCGTCCTCCCGAGGGTTAGACTAGCTACTTCTGGTGCAACCCACTCCCATGGTGTGACGGGCGGTGTGTACAAGGCCCGGGAACGTATTCACCGCGACATTCTGATTC